>NZ_DASPSP010000260.1:0-9103 GCF_035623875.1 Mycobacterium sp.
TATGTGACTAAGGGGTTCCCGTGCCCCAAGAGTGTGCCGCCTCTGGTGTGGCGCGTGGTCTCGCCGGCGTTCAACCCGGTCGCGGCGTTTCTGACGACCGGCGGCCTCCCGCCGCGGGCGCGCACCCTGCTCGGTCTGCCCTGGAGCGACCGCCAGGAGCGCCGCTACCAGCGTTTCGCCGCAGTGTGGCGGTCGCGGCCGGTCAACTGGCTGTGGGAGCATCTTCCGATGCGGCTGCGCTACAACAGGTTTGCCCAGGCGGGCTATGCCCGCTAACAACCCAACCGACCTCACTGACCACGCCACCACTGCCATCCTCGACGCCGCGGTCGTCAAGTTCGAACAGCACGGCTTCCGCCGCGTCGCGCTCGACGACGTAGCCCGCCGCGCGCGGGTCAGCCGCACCACCATCTACCGCCGGTTCGCCGGACGCGACGAACTGGTCGCCGCCGTCATCGACCGGGAAAATGCGGTGCTTTTCGCCGACATCGCCGAGGAAATGAAAAGCCGTCGGCCGCAATCAAATTACTATGTCGAAGCGTTCACGCTGTCGATCATGCGTTTCCGGCAGCACCGCGTGCTGACCCGGATGCTCGCTGACGAGCCCGGCCTGATGCTCGAGTTGGCTGACCAGCACTGGGATGCCGTGCTCGAGCGGATGGCCGCGGCACTGCGAATCATCTTCCCCGACGGCTTTGCCGAGCGGATCGGGGACCAGGCGATCGACGAACTGGCCGAAACCATCCTGCGTTACGCGACGATGGTGCTGCTGTTGCCCAGCCGCAAACCCCTGAGTGCCGCCGACGACATACGCGCTTTTGCCACCGAGCACTTCCTGCCCAGCCTGCCCGCCGTGGTACGCGCCGTGCCGGTTTGAATCGAGCGGGAGTGCGTATCGGGGTGCTAGCGTCCCGTCATGCTGCAGATGCAGGAGGCCCACATGAGCTCGGCATCGCAGCTGCGTCGCGGGCTCTCGCAACGCCAGCTCAACATGATCGCGCTCGGGGGCGTGATCGGCGCTGGCTTGTTCGTGGGATCCGGCGTCATCATCGGCGAGATCGGTCCCGGCGCCTTCATCACCTACGCGGTGTGCGGGGTGTTCGTCGTCCTGGTGATGCGCATGCTCGGGGAGATGGCCACCGCGAACCCGTCGACCGGTTCGTTCGCCGACTACGCCCGGCAAGCCCTCGGTGGTTGGGCCGGCTTCTCGGTGGGCTGGCTGTATTGGTACTTCTGGGTCGTCGTGGTCGGCTTCGAGGCGATCGCTGGCGGCGCGGTTCTCTCCTACTGGATTAAAGCGCCGCTGTGGTTGCTGTCGCTGATCCTGATGGTGGGGATGACGGCGACCAACCTGTTCTCGGTCGCTACCTTCGGTGAATTCGAATTCTGGTTCGCCGGAATCAAAGTCGCCGTCATCGTGGTCTTTTTGGGTCTTGGCTCGCTATTCGTTCTGGGAGCCTGGCCGCAGCACGGGATCGACTTCAGCAACCTCACCGCATATGGCGGTTTCTTCCCGCACGGCGTCGGCGCGATCTTCGGTGCCGTCTCCGTCGTCATCTCTGCGATGGTCGGTGCTGAGGTGGCCACCATCGCGGCTGCCGAAACGGCGGATCCCGAGCGTGCTGTTGCGCGGGCGACCAAATCCGTGGTCGTCCGGATCGTGATCTTCTACCTGGGGTCGGTATTCCTGCTCGCGGTGATTGTGCCGTGGAACTCACACCAACCGGGCACCTCGCCATACGTTGCCGCGCTGGGAGAGATGGGGATTCCCGCGGCGAGCCACATCATGAATGCGGTGGTGCTCACCGCGGTGCTGTCGTGTCTGAACTCGGGGCTCTACACCGCGTCCCGGATGCTGTTCGTGCTGGCCGCCCGGCAGGAAGCTCCGATGGAGTTGGTCAAAGTGGGTCGACGCGGGGTGCCCTACGTCGCCATCTTGTGTTCGTCGGTGGTGGGCTTTCTGTGCGTGGTCATGGCCTGGGTCGCCCCGGGCGCCGTTTTCGTCTTCCTGCTGAAATCGTCTGGCTCCCTGGTTCTCTCGGTGTATTTGGTGATCGCGCTCTCCCAGATTGTGTTGCGCCGCCGGACGTCGTCGAAAAGCTTGCGGGTCAAGATGTGGTTCTTCCCGGGACTGTCGGTGCTCACCCTGGTGGGGATCGTCGGCGTGCTCGTGCTGATGGCGCTCGACCCCCGGGCTCGCACCGAGTTGTGGCTGGGCCTGCTGTCCTGGGTGGTCGTCTTGGCGCTGTACTTCGCGCCCAGGTGGCGCCGTGGGCCGGCCAAGCACGAGCCCGCGCTGCCGCCGACCGGCAAGGCCAATCGTGTGCTGGTGTTGGCCAACAAGAACGTCTCCACGAACGAGCTTTTCGACGTGGTGCGGCGCGTTGACGCTCAACAGCGTGCCGAATACTTCATCTGCGTTCCGGTGAATCCGGTCGACACCGGCCAGGCCGAGCGCACCGGTCCGCTCTTTGTGCTCGACGCCACCGTTGCGGCTGCGCACGAACGTCTGGATGCGATCCTGACCGCGATTCGCGACATCGGACTGCCCGCCGACGGAGAACTCGGCGACTACCGACCGTTGCGCGCGCTGGCCGCCGCGGTGCAGAGCTTCCAGCCCGACCAACTGGTCATCGCCGAGGCACGCTCATCGTGGCTGCGGCTCGGGCTGGTCGACAAAGCACGTGCGGCGTTCCCACTTCCGGTCACCCACGTGGTACCTCGGCAGCGGACGGTGGATTTCGCCGCTGCGCCAGCTCGAGCGACCTGACGTACAGACCGTAGGTATGGGTGCCACACCGCAGCTGAGCCAGGGGCTGTCGCAGCGGCAACTCACCATGATCGCGATCGGCGGTGTCATCGGCGCCGGCTTTTTCGTCGGGTCGGGTGTGGTGATCCAAACCGCCGGCCCCGCGGCCTTTTTGACCTATGCACTGTGCGGCGTGCTGATCATCCTGGTGATGCGGATGCTCGGCGAAATGGCCACCGCGAACCCCTCGACGGGATCGTTCGCCGACTACGCGCGCGATGCGCTGGGCGGTTGGGCGGGTTTCTCGGTGGGCTGGCTGTATTGGTACTACTGGGTGATCGTCGTTGGTTTCGAGGCGGTTGCCGGCGCGAAAGTTTTCAATTACTGGGTCAATGCGCCGTTGTGGCTGGTGGCGCTGATTCTGATGCTGACGATGACCACGACCAACCTGTTCTCCGTGTCGTCCTTCGGGGAATTCGAATTCTGGTTCGCCGGAATCAAAGTCGCGACCATCGTGATTTTCCTCGTTCTCGGCACGGTATTCGTCCTGGGGCTGTGGCCCGGTCGGCACCTGGATTTTTCGAACCTCACCGCTCACAGCGGGTTCTTCCCGCACGGCGTCAGCGGGGTATTCGCCGCGATCGTCGTCGTGATCTTCTCGATGGTCGGCGCGGAGGTCGCCACCATCGCCGCCGGCGAAACGCCCAATCCCGAGCGCGCAATTCACCGAGCGACCAACGCGGTGGCCGCTCGCATCGCTATCTTCTTCGTGGGCTCGGTTTTTCTGCTGGTTGTGATCCAACCGTGGAACTCGGTGGAGATCGGCGCGTCGCCGTACGTCGCGGCGTTGAAGCACATGGGAATCCGCGGTGCGGATCAGATCATGAATGCGATCGTGCTTACCGCGGTGCTCTCCTGCTTGAACTCCGGGCTGTACACCGGATCGCGGATGCTGTTCGTGCTGGCCGCCCGACAAGAGGCGCCGGCCCAGCTGTTGAAAGTCAGCCGACGCGGCGTGCCGTACATGGCGATCCTGTGCTCATCGGTAGTGGGATTTCTATGCGTAATCATGGCCGCGGTTGCTCCCGGCTCGGTGTTCACCTTCCTGCTCAACTCGTCGGGTGCCATCGTGCTTTTCGTTTACTTGTTGATCGCGCTGTCGCAGATCGTTTTGCGCTTCAAGACGCCGCCGGAAAAGCTGCGGGTCAAAATGTGGCTCTTCCCGGTACTCTCGATCCTGACGCTGGCCGCGATCATCGGCGTGCTGGTGCAAATGGCGTTCAATAGCACTGTCCGCGGCCAGTTTTGGCTCAGCCTGCTGTCCTGGGCCGTGGTGGTGGTGCTGTATTTTCTCAGCAAGTGGCGACGCGCGCGGGTCGCGCCGCCGACGGGTCATGAAAAATCCGCCATGGCACTCGCGAGCGAAACCGCATGGGAGGATCAGGTATTCGGCCCACCGCAGGATGCCGACCCGGAACAGGCAGCCGAATAAACAGCGGCAACTACCGTCTTGGCGAGCCGCTAACTCGTGAAGCAGTACGAATCGCTGGACGCGTCACCGCCCTGGAGCCGGACTTGGTGCACCCGCAGGCCGCGGAACTCATCGCCGTGCGGGAAGAAGCGGGTGTCGGGCACAAGACCGCCGGCGGTGACGTCGGCATCGAGTTTGGCCATCCAGGCGCCGACACCGTCGGGGTAGAACACTTCGTCCCACGCCCCGTACAGCGAGTTGGTGAAATACACGCGCCGGCCGTCGCGGCTGATCTCGACCATCTGCGGCCCACCGCTGAGCGGCATCTCTGCCGCCGACGGGTGCGGCGCGCGTCGCACGATCCCGCCCAGCCGCACCGAGGCCGTCTCTCGCGGGTGGAACGGGTCACTGACATCATACTGCTTGAGCTCCCCTGTGCCCCAACATGATACGTACAGCCAGCGATCGTCCACCGACAGGTCGATGTCGGAGACAAGCGGTGGGACCGCACCAAACGGCTGCAAGGCCGGTGGCAGAGTGTCGGCGTCGGCCGGCTCGGCCGGGATTGTGATCACCTTGTCGACGGCCCACCGATCGCCGGCCTTGTGCCACAGCCACACCGAGGCCGACAGATCCTCGACGCTGATCACCACGCCGACGAAACCCCACGCCTTGGCCGGGTCGTGGGCCGGGCGCAGTTCGAGCACCATCTGGTGCTGATCGCCGAGGTCGACGCGCTGGGTGAGTTTGCGCTCGCTCATGCTCCAGAAGTTCAGGTGATGCCCGAACTTGCGGCCGAGCAAGTCGTCGGGGTTGAGCCCGTTCTCGAGCATCGACGGCGTCCCCCACTCCGACGTCAGCACCGTGTCGTGGCGCAGATGCCACCACACGTCGTAGGCAAAGAATTGCGGTCCCCGGTCGGCCTCCCACGGCCCGATCACCTCGAACGTGTCGTGGTCGATCAGCGCGACGCCACCGGGTCCGTCGCTGCCGTCCGCGCCGCCGAGCGCGGACATGAAAACGCCGCCGGGCCCGCAATGCACCGTGTGCGGGCGCGAGTATCCGGCCTTGGCCGCAAGCTCGTTGGCCTCGATTGTGCGCGTCAGCTTCGGGTGGATCGGGTCGGGCTTGGTGTCGAGGACGAACGTGTTCGACGAGCGAATGCCGGGCACGACGAGGTAGCGCCGCTCCAGCTTGTGGTGGCCGGCGTGGCCCTCATGGCACAGCGCGCTCGAGCATGCGTTCCAGCCGAAGTGGTGCAGCTCGTTACCCGCCGAAGGCAGTTCAGCCCAGCCGACCACGCCGCCGTATGTCGATGAGCCCGCGTCACAGTCCACCACGGCGAGCGCATCGTTTTTTATGCCCGCAGGGTCAAACGCCGCGACATACGCCAGCCGCTCAGGGGTGGCCGCGGCGGCGGCGCCCGGGCTGCGGTAAAACGTCGGATCTGTCGCAGCCATGGGCACGATGATCCTCTGCCGAACCCAGCCAGGCGGTACTTTCGCCAACTTGCACCGGTGGTATCCGGCGGGGCCGGCTGTCAGCGGCCGGTCATGCGCCGGTCGACGTAGCCGGTGAGGTACTCATCGACCACCTGCCCAAAGTCGGCGTCCGGTCGTGGCGTTTTCAGCCGGCTCGGATCAGCGGGTCCGGAGAATGCGCGGGTCGGTCACGTCAAACGTGTCGCCGCCCAACGTCACCCGCCGGTTGAGCCCGGCGCTTAGCCGGTCTTGGTCAGCAGAACCGCCTGCTCGAACGGCATTCTCGCGAAAATCCGCCGCGACCGGGCACTGACATGCGCCGCCGCCTCGGCCTTGGTGACGGTCCGCGGGTCGGTGACGCCGAAGGTTTTGCCATTGCGGCGCATCCGTCCGCCTCCCGCCGCGTTGAGGTTCTTCAGCCAGTCGCGGTCGGGACCGTAGGTCAGCAGGATCGCCACACCGGGCTTTCCGTCCACGTCGGCGCTGAACACATTCAGCGGCGTGCGGTACTCCTTGCCGGAACGCCGCCCGACGTGCTCGAGAATGCCGAACGATGGGAGCCAACCGGCCCACATCCGCTGAATGGGGTTGGTGACGTGTCGATTGAAGCGGGCGAGTCGTTGCGGTAGTTGCATGTCGCTATCAAACTCTTACCTCATGGCCTATCTCAAGCCGCCGTGGTTCACCGCCAAGGTCTTCAACCGCATCGCAATGGCCACCGGCATCAGCAACAGCGAAACCCTCACCGTCACCAAGCGGGGCAGCAAGGAGCCGCAGCACATTCCCGTCGTCACCGTCGACATCGGCGGCACCCGGTATCTGGTATCCACCCGCGGCGAATCGCAGTGGGTCAAAAACGTCCGCGCCAATCCCACCGTCACGCTAACCAACAAGTCTGGCGCCGTGACCTACGTCGCGCGCGAAACGCCCGCGCCGGAGCGCCAGGCGATCCTGACCGCGTATCAGAAGAAGGCGGGCAGGGCTGTCGACGGCTACTTCCGCAAACTGCCCGATCCGGCGGACCACCCGGTATTCGCGCTCACTGCACCGACGACGTGACGGGCAAAAGCCTTCGTGACAGGCGGGCCAGCCGCGACGGGGCCGGGTTCCACGGCTGTTGGTCAGCCGCGGGCCAGGCGTAGCAAGGGGTCTGGCCGGACAGCAGCTGTCTCAAGCCTGGAGTGTCCAGCTCGCTGGCCGACCACGCGTAGAGGCGTTCCACCCGCGGTGTGATGACGCCGACGTCGAGGAGGTGGCCTAATCCGTGTTCGCCCTGCGCGTAGGGCGCGACGTCGTCACCGAGCGGATAGCGGTCGGGCAACACTCGCGAAAGTGACAGGAAGATGCCCGTCATGCCCAGCCGTGGATCGCCGAGAAACGGGCCCGCGGGAGCCAGCCAGCCGAGCGCCAGCCGCGGCGCGGCGACCATCGCATGGGTGTAGAGAACCCGAGCCAGCACCACGTTGCAGAAGAACCGTTCGACCCGACCTTCGCGTGCCGCCAGGTGTTCGTTTTCGAGATAGGCGCCGACGACACTCATGTTGTGCGCCCGATACCAGCGTGCGGCGCTGGGGCGTCGAATGAACTCCAGCCAGGCGCCGACCGTCGGTGAGCTCGGCGACCCGGGATGGCCGAAGGCCAGCGCACGGGCTTCGCCGACGTCGTAGAGCAGGCGCTCGTTGATCGCCCGCCACCATGAACTTCCCGGCGTCGGCGAGTCGATCGAGTTGAGCAGTCCTCGCCGCAGCTGCCAGCGCATGAAGGCCGACGCCGCCTGTCGGTAGGGGAGATAGCCGCGGTCGATGTCCGGCGGCACTTGGTATTGGCGGCGCAGCAGGGCCAGCCGCCCGGGCGGGTCGTTGCGGACGGCTCCGACGCTGGCGAGGGCGACCTCGCTGGCCGATGGCCGGATCACCCGTCGGTCTTACTGAGCAGCACCGCCTGCTCGAACGGCACCCTGGCGATGATCGGCCGCCACCCCCTGCTGACGTGCTCCGCCGCTTCGGCCCTGGTCACCACCCGGGGGTCCGCGACGCCGATTGTCTTGCCGTAGCGCTGCATCCGTCCATCGCCGGCCGCCTTCAGGTTCTTCAGCCAGTCGCGGTCCGGTCCATACGACAGCAGGATCGCCAGACCCGGCTGCCCATTGATATCGGCGTTGAACACCATTAGCGGCGTGCGATACGGCTTGCCCGAGCGCCGACCGACATGCTCGACAATGCCGTGCGCAGGAATCCAGCCGGCGCACAACCGCCAGAAGCGATTGGTGACGTGCCGGTTGAACCGGGCCAGCCATTGCGGTAGCTGCATACCGCTATCAAACCCGTCTGATATCGCGTGCGATGGCGCTTCCGCGAGGGATCGCCCAGACCTCCGCGGGGCTGGTGTGACCAATGTTGCATTCAGAATGACCACTACACCCTGTAGTGAAGCCGCTCCCAGCGGCTGGGACACTGGTAGACGTGTCTCGATCCGATCGCGCGGCTCCTCCTCGGGCCGCTCAGCGGCCCGCATCGTCGCCGCGCACCGACGTCTCGGCGAAGCTGTTCGACGACGCCTGCGCGGTCATTCCTGGCGGAGTGAACTCGCCGGTGCGGGCGTTCAAGGCAGTCGGCGGCACCCCCCGCTTCATCACCGAAGCCCACGGCTGCTGGCTCACCGACGCCGACGGCAACCGCTATGTCGACCTGGTCTGCTCGTGGGGCCCGATGATTTTGGGCCACGCGCACCCGGCGGTGGTGGCCGCCGTCGCCAAGGCCGCCGCCACCGGGTTGTCGTTCGGGGCGCCGACGCCCGCCGAAACTGAATTGGCCGCCGAGATCATCGACCGGGTGGCGCCGGTGCAGCGGATTCGGCTGGTCAACTCCGGCACCGAGGCCACCATGAGCGCGGTGCGACTGGCCCGCGGGTTCACCGGCCGGGCCAAGATCGTCAAGTTCTCCGGCTGCTACCACGGCCACGTCGACGCGTTGCTCGCCGATGCCGGCTCCGGGGTCGCGACGCTCGGCCTGCCGTCGTCGCCCGGCGTCACCGGCGCCACCGCCGCTGACACGATTGTGTTGCCGTACAACGATATTGGTGCCGTGCAGCAGACCTTCGCGCAGTTCGGTGACCAGATCGCCGCGGTGATCACCGAAGCCAGCCCGGGGAACATGGGCGTCGTCCCGCCCGCGCCCGGCTACAACGCGGCGCTGCGCGCGATCACCGCCGAGCATGGCGCGCTGCTGATCATCGATGAGGTGATGACGGGATTTCGGGTCGGCCGAAGCGGTTGGTACGGAATCGATCCGGTCGACGCCGACCTGTTCACCTTCGGCAAGGTGATGAGCGGCGGGTTGCCCGCTGCGGCGTTCGGCGGCCGCGCCGAGGTGATGGAACGGCTGGCGCCGCTGGGGCCGGTGT
>NZ_DASPSP010000267.1:0-6619 GCF_035623875.1 Mycobacterium sp.
GGCTCGGACGAGGGGACCTTCTGGGCGATGCTGCGGGTCGCGCAATCGATGGAGATGCTCGGCGAACCGTGGCCCGATGTCCACGAGGCCTACCTGCGGGCTTGGGAGTTTCGACCGACCCGCGCGGAGCCACTCTACGACATCGCTCGCCATTACATTGCCGAGAAGCGCTGCCAGCTCGGCTACCTTTTTGCCGTACGCGCCGCCGAAATCCCGCTGCCCGAAGACGACATGACGATTCCGCACCCAGACCTCTACGCTTGGCGCACAACCTTTCAGCAGCTGGTGTGCGCGTACCACATAGAGAAGCATGCCGAAGCGTTCACGCTGTCGCGGCGCCTGCTGGCCCGCCCTGACATCCCCCATGGTGATCGGCAAGGGATCGCGAGCATTCGAGATTTGACGGTGCCGACGATGCTTGAGGCGGCATCGTCATACCCAGATGTGTTGGCGCGCAACCTCATCGCTGGACCACCCGACGCCGAGGTCACCGTCAGCCTGGTCGCCGGAGCGGATCGAGTTACCACCGAGGAGACGCTGAACTCGTTTCTGCACTGCTGCACTGACATCTCACGGGTCGGACGCTTCCTGGTGGTCGATGCCGGCCTGTCGGCCGAAGATCGCGCGATACTGCATGAGGGATACACGTTCCTCGAGTTTGTCGACTGGGCCCCCGGCATCAACCTCCGCGACCACGTCCACGGACGCTACTGGCTGCATCTGGGGCAGGGCTGGCGGTTCTTCGCCCCCGAGAAATTGATCGCGCGCCTTATCGCGGTCCTCGACGCCGAAACCCAAGTGTTCCGAGTCGGAATCAACCTCGACGACGCAGTCGCGCTGACTGGCTCCAGCGCGCCCGAACAGACGGTGCGCCGAACACCGGACGCGGGCCGCTACGTCCTTAGCGACGTGGTGGTCAGAGGCCCGGCGATGTCCGACACCGCACGACTAGATCGAGCCGGCCGCATCGACACCACCGACCCCGATCCCGTCGCCGAATTCCAACGACGCGCCGCCGCCGCCGGGCTGCAGACCGCCAGCCTCGACGAAGTGCTCTGCATTACCGCCGCCTGACAAGCGAAGTCAGGGTGTTGTGACCGATTTCAATCATCTTTGGAAGGCGGGAAACGTGTCAGGCAATACGTCGTCAAGTCAAGTATCAACGCGTCTCGCTGAGCCTGACGCGGCACCCCGCCGGCACTGGCACTTTGAATTGTCATGAACAGCCGTACGATCGCGAGAGGGTTGAGCTGGTTCGCGGCGTCCTGAAAGCTCGCCAGAATTCTCGGGACATCTTCGCCGTCCAGCGCGACTAACGCCATAATTTTCTGGACCCGCTCAGTTATCTCGACTTCATCAGTCAACCCACATATGGCGCTGCCGTGTGACTCGATCCGCCTGTACATGTCGAGCAAGCCTTGCCCGTACAGCATTTTGAGGTCATTAACGTAGCGCCGCAAGTCTTTCGCGTCCTGCGGGTTCGGTTGTTCGATTTCTGCTAAGTGCTTCGGGATCAGTTCCTCTGGACGTTCACCGACCGCCCTCAGGAACGCGTTGATGTGGGTCTCCAGGTCGGCGTCGTCCACGTCACCGGTCACGCGCCTCTCCTCCTCATCGCTGCGCTCTGCGTCGTCGCCGGCGCGGGTCATGCCTACCAGCGCAGCTTTAGGCGGCGCAGGTGAGTGACGCTGGTAGGTTTATGCACGACCGTCGGCGTGAAGCCCGGTTTGAGTTCGAAATTTGGGATGCGGTTCAACCATTCGGTCAAAAACGCGTCCATTTCAAGACGAGCCAGGTGCATGCCCAAGCATCTGTGCATGCCGCCGCCGAATGCCCAGTGGCGCTGGCGCCGGACCTCTCCGTGGCTGCCCCTCGATATCTCATCGCCGCCGTTTGTTCTGCCCGCGGCTTCCAGAGCCAGCCACACCGAACTGAGCGCCGGGATTGCGACACCACCGATCTCGACTTTTCTCGTGGTTACGCGCGGAATGCCCGGCCCTGGCGGCTCCAACCGGAAGATTTCCTCGGCGAACGCGGGGATCTGTGCTGGGTCCTCGCGCAGTTGGGCCCGCAGTTGTGGGTCGCGTGCGAGATGCAGAAGGGCGAAAGTGATTGCGGAGGCCACCATTTCAATGCCTGCAACAGAGAACAATAAAAGGATGACCGACGACACTTCGACGTTGGTGAGCGGAAAATCTTTATCACCCGCGAGTTGTTCCAGGAGCGGCCACAGAATACCGGGCGGCCGCTCGGGATCGCGCAGCCCGGCGTCGAGGCTGGTGTTAAGCCACGTGACGAGTTCAAGTTGGGCTTGCCCGGTGGTGTCGCCGATTACCGCGGCCCTGGTCATCTCGTGCGCCCGAGCGTCGTCGGGCGGTAGCCCGCACACCATAAATAGCGCTTGGCAGGCGTAGTTGTCGGCGACACTGGCCGCATCGCAGTGCCTTCGAGCAGCGACGGTGTCGACCAGCTTCCCGGCGCGGGCCCGCAACTCCGGAGCGAAGGGAGCCAACGTTCTGGGGCTGAAGAGCGGATGCAAGACCTTGCCGAAACGGGCATGCTCCGCTCGCGTGCCGCATGAGAGCGGCACCTGCGGAAGCGGTGCGCCGAACAATTGGATCGCGAAGGTTTTCGGCGGCGACGCAAATGTTTGCGGGTCGAGCAACGCCGCGCGCACGTCGTCCCGGTGGGTCAGGTAGTAGCCGTGCAGCGTCGGATCGCCGGTGTCTATTTTCACCACTGGGCCCAGCTCGCGAAGGTGGCGCCAGTAGGCGGCGCGGTCTGCAGCGAAGAACGGACTTTCCTTGTGGTGTAGCGGAGGCGAAGTCACGCTGCCACTCGCGGGCATGTCGTTGTCGTTCATCGCCTGGGTTAGCTCCGGTGTGGTCGCAGTGGTGTCGAGCAGTGCGACCAGGATCGCCAGGAGCGTGGCTCGGCGTTGTCGCAGCCCTCGGGGAGTCGTCGGATCACGTCAGGTTACCCAACTCGCCGCTCTAGGGCGCGACCAACGTTGCGGCCAGGCGGGGACCACGCCGAAAATTTGCCCGTCGCGCAATATTGCCCACTAGGCAAGTTCAAGCTACGTTTGGCGGCATGGACCACGCACAACCGCTCGGTCTTCGGGAACGTAAGAAGCTCGATACCCGCAAGGCGCTCAGCGACGCCGCAGCGCAGTTGGCCTTCGAGCGCGGCTTCGGGAACGTCACCCGGGACGACATCGCGGCGAGGGCCGGGGTGTCTTTGCGCACCTTCAGCAATTACTTCGCCGGCAAGTACGACGCGCTGGCCTACCGGCAGATCGAACGGACCCGCCGTAGCCTGGCCATGCTGCGCCAACGGCCCCCCGACGAACCGCTGTGGTCCGCGGTCACCGCGGCACTCCTGGAACCGCTGGAGGCCGAAGGGGCCGAAGACTTTCTACCGAGCACTGCCCAGCAGGCGGAGCTTCGCAAGATCCTGCTGGCGTCCGAGGTCCGCATGGCGGTATCGAAAGAGGTATTCGCCGAGTGGGTCGACGAGATTGCCCGGCGAACCGGGACCGACCCGGCCCGAGACATGTACCCGCGCTTGGTGGTCGGCGTGATCCGTGCAGTCGTCGAGGCCGCGATGGATGCCTACGTCCAAGCCGATCCACCCGCGCACATCACCACTTTGCTTCGGCGCGGATTGGCCGATGTCGCGGCGGGCTTTCCCCTGGAGGTGTCGCAATGATGCACGAAAGTCGAGTCGACGTCGTCGTATCCGGCGCAGGCCCCAACGGTCTGATGCTGGCGTGTGAACTCGCGCTGAGCGGCGTGCACCCAATTGTCTTGGATGCGCTTCCCGAACCCAGCGCTGAGCCCAAAGCCAATGGCCTTGTCGGCCAGGTGGTTCGGATGCTTGACATGCGTGGGCTGTATCGCGCCTTCACCGGCGCGCTCGACCCTCCTGCGCCGATTCCCGGCTTTATCTTCAGCGGGCTGCCGGTGTCGTTCGCCGGGCTGCCAGATAACCCGATGTACAGCTTGCTGATACCACAGCCTCGGCTGGTGCGACTGCTGGCGAAGCGCGCCCGCGATCTCGGCGTCGACATCCGCTGGGGCCATGAGCTGACCGATCTGGCTCAGCACGACCGTGGCGTCAACCTCAACGTGGCAGGGCCAGACGGAGTGTACGAGCTCGCGACGAGGTACCTGGTCGGCGCCGACGGTGGACACAGCCTCGTCCGCAAGAGCGTCGGTATCGGGTTTCCCGGCAGCACCACCCCGATGGTCACCCGGATCGCGCAGGTGCACATTTCGGACGAACTGCGCACCGGCGACGGCGGCATCGTCATTCCCGGGCTGGGGCGACTTGCGTTCGGGCACAACCGCTTAGAGCGCGGCGGCTTCGCTTACGGCGAGGTCGAGCCAAGTCCGGTGGTCGCGACGATGGAGTTCGACGGCGACACGGTGTCCGACGACACACCCATGACGTTGGCAGAACTCAGCGAGAGTCTGCGCCGCGTGCTCGGCGTCGACCTGCCGTTCGAACCTCCGCGTGGACCGGGCCCGCATGCGCTGCGCCGGATCAACGGCCTCAACACCAGACAGGCCGAGCGCTATCGCGAAGGCAACGTGATCTTGGTCGGTGACTCGGCTCACGTGCACTCGGGGATGGGCGGACCCGGCCTCAACCTGGGACTGCAGGACGCGATCAACCTCGGGTGGAAGCTCGCCGCCACAGTAAACGGTTGGGCGCCAACGGAATTGCTTGACACCTACGACACCGAGCGGCATCCGGTGGGGGAGCGGGTGATGATGCAGTCGATGTCACAGACCGCACTGATGGCCCCGGGCCCGGAGGTCGCGGCGCTACGGCTTCTGATGGGCGAGCTGCTGGCGAAGCCGGACGCCGCTGCGCACATCGCAGCCCTGCTCTCCGGAGCGGACGTCCGCTACGACATCGGTGACAGCCATCGGCTGTCCGGCAGATTGGTTCCCGACTTCACATTGCCCAGCGGAGAGCGGGTTGCCGAACTCTTGCACACGGCACGCCCGGTGCTGCTCGATTTCACCGGCGGGACGTTCGCTGAATCGGCGGCGCCGTGGCGGGGTCGGGTCGACGTGACGACCGTCGATGGTTCCAGCGGCACCGCTGCTGCGATCCTGATCCGGCCCGACGGCTACGTCGCGTGGGCCGCAGACGGTTGTACGCCGGGCGATGTGGACCGGTTACGCGCCGCGTTGGGCCGCTGGTTCGGACCCGCCCGGCGCAACGCCCAGGCAGCGGCGGCTGGATGACAGCGGCTGCGCCTGTGCATTTCCGCGAAATCACCAGCGCCGCACGCGGGTCGCTTAGGCCGATGTGACTTGCGCCTCTTTTCTTCGCTACAGACGGTAAGAGGCTCTTATTTATCGATAATCATGTCTTTGGTCGCTCTCGGTTAGCGAAAGTCACGAAGTACCTGGCAAACCCGACTGGGTCGTTTGCTGATTGAGAGCGGGATTGGTACGCAACAGATTTTGTTTAAGGACGCCCTGAGCTACCGACGTGACATGGGCAACAATCGGTCAAACTATGCTTTTTAGGCCCAAATTCAGCCGCTAGACTCGTTCGGAATGCGGCGCCCCCACGCGCCCGATCCGAGGATCCAGGGTTTGCGTAGCGGAAGCGTTTGACCGGCGGAAGCGTTTCACCGCTCGGATATCGAACGTCCGCCCACCACGGACCAACGAGAAGAGGCTGGTGCCACTGTGAACGATGTGAGCCGTGCGAACGAAATGGGCAATGTCCCCGGCTTCACGGTCGTGGCCGAGATCGCCGTGCAGGGCGGCACCATCAGCGGGATCGCGGTCAGTCCGGACGGCGCGTGGCTGATGGTCACCCACCACGGCGACGACAGTTTTTCGTTCATCGACCCGGTGAGTAGCGCCGTCGCACAAACGGTCGTCGGCATCGACGAACCGTTCGCCGTCGCCGTGTCGGACACACCGGAAGGCCGTGCCTACGTCAGCACCACATCGCCGGCGTACGACTCGATTCTGGCCTTCGACATCGATGCCAACCAGGTCGTCGAGGCGCACCGGGTGGCGCACAGCGTGACCGATCTGGCGGTCAGCCCGGACGGGAAACGCGTTTACGCCAGCCGGACTGCGGCCAACGGCGCCGACGTCGCGATCCTCGACACCACGACGGGAAACGAAGACGCCATCGGCATCGCGGCGACGGCCGGCACCACCGCGGAGTGCGTGCGCGTCAGCCCGGACGGCCGCCGGCTGTATGTCGCGGCCAACGGACCATTCGCGGCAGAACTCGTCGTGATCGACACGCAGTCCAATCGCGTGCTGAACACCGTCGAAATCGGTGCGCCGATCCGGGATATCGCGCTGAGCCCGGACGGCGCCACCGCGTATGTCGGCAGCTGCGGTCCGGACTTCAGCGCGGTGCTCGACGTCGTGGAGATCGGGGGCACCCGCGCCGGCGCCATCGCCAGCACTTACAAGATCGGCGAGATCGCCGGCTGGCTGACGCAATTGGCGTTGAGTCGCGACGGCCACCGGGCATATCTCGTCGGGGACCACGGCGTCACGGTGTGGTCCACCGCAACGCACGACGTTATCGGCAGCATCGTGGTCGGTGCGCAGCCGTCATGCGTGAC
>NZ_DASPSP010000271.1:0-5334 GCF_035623875.1 Mycobacterium sp.
CTCGAGGTCACGATGGTCGGCAACGTGTCGTCTCGCCTTACCGAGAAGGGCAGCGGTATCGAACTCGACCCCGCACAGATCGGCGTGGCAGCGGCGATCTACATCGCAGGGGCCTGCTTGGGCGCATTGTTCTTCGGGCACCTGACCGACCGCTTCGGACGGCGCAATCTGTTCATACTGACCCTCGCGGTGTATTTGATCGCCACCGTTGCGACCGCATTCGCTTTCGCGCCTTGGTATTTCTTCATCGCGCGCTTTTTCACCGGCACCGGGATTGGGGGTGAATACGCGGCCATCAACTCGGCGATTGACGAGCTGATCCCCGCGCGTGTGCGTGGTCGCGTGGACCTGGTGATCAACGGGACATACTGGTTGGGTTCGGCCGGGGGAGCGGCCGGCGCGCTGGTCCTTCTGAACACGTCGAACTTCCCGGCCAACATCGGCTGGCGGCTCGCCTTCGGCATCGGAGCCATCTTCGGCATCTTCGTCCTCCTGGTGCGGCGCAACCTTCCGGAAAGTCCACGCTGGTTGTTCATTCACGGGCGCGAGCAGGAAGCCGAGCAGGTGGTCGCCGCGATAGAAAAGGAAATCGAGCAGGATACCGGCCAGCCACTGCCCGAGCCGCGAGGACGCATGCTCAAAGTTCGCCAGCGCGAGACGATTTCGTTCCGCGAGATCGCCAGGGTGGCGTTTAAGCTGTATCCGCGCCGCGCCGTCCTGGGATTGGCACTGTTCGTCGGGCAGGCGTTCCTCTACAACGGCGTCACCTTCAATCTCGGCACGCTGTTGAGCGGGTTCTATGGCGTCCCGTCCGGAAAGGTGCCGCTGTTCTACATCCTCTGGGCGCTAAGCAATTTCGTCGGCCCCCTGGTACTCGGGCCGCTCTTCGACACCGTCGGGCGCAAACCGATGATCACCTTCTCCTACGTCGGTTCTGCAGTCGTGGCCGTCGTGCTCGCGGGTCTGTTCGTGACCCAAACTGGTGGCGTCTGGATGTTCATCATGGTGCTCGCATTGACGTTCTTCTTAGCCTCGGCGGGTGCGAGCGCGGCCTACCTGACGGTCAGCGAGATCTTCCCGATGGAGACCAGGGCGCTGGCGATCGCCTTCTTCTATGCCGTCGGCACCGCGATCGGCGGTATCACCGGGCCGCTGCTGTTCGGTCAGTTGATCAATTCGGGACAGCGCGGCCTGGTGGTGTGGTCCTTCTTGATCGGAGCGGCGGTGATGGCCGTTTCGGGCCTTGTTGAATTGTGGCTGGGGGTCGCAGCCGAGCAACGCCCGCTGGAGGATCTGGCCTTGCCGTTGACGGTGGCCGACGCCGAGCGCGAAGAACAGTCGGGGAACATCCCGCGGTAGGCGCGTCGTGGGCCAACGTCAACGTTAACGCCGTCTGAACACTTGTCGCATGTCCCGTTGGCGGCGGATGCGGGGTGCGTGCACGACGTGATTTTGGAACAGCCGGCATACGCCGACCCCCGTCCGACGCCGACGCCGACTTCATTTCCCAACTCAAAGCCCCCGGGCTTACCGATCAGGATCCGGCCGCCGCGATCGCGGTTGCCAAGGATGTGTGCGCGTTGGTCGACAAGGGGACGCCGGACACGGAAATCGAGAGCAACCTTGTGTCGCGCAATTCGGGCTTAACGGCGCACGGCGCGGCCGAGTTCATGACACTCGCGGCGGGCGAGTACTGCCCGAAATACCTGACCGGCGAGGGTCGACCCCCGAAACCGCCGGGTGCTCAAGGGAACTAAGCGGTTAGGCCGAACGGGTCACGCCCCGCGGTGGACCACCTCGTCGGCGGCAGCGCGCATCCGCTCGGACAATCGAAGCAGATCGTGCTCGCCGATCCCGTTCTGCAGCGTGTACGCAAGTTGTCGTAACTCCACAGAGCAGTTGCGTAGTTCTTCAAGGAGCCGCGCCTCAACGGTGAGCATGACCTTCTTCCTCAATCAGGACGGGGAAAACCCGCCAATCCAACTTAAAAAATGTACGCAGTCCAGTCGCGTGTCTGCGAGAGGCCGCGAAGTGTTTTTACCGGACTTTGACACGCCGTTTACGCCGGTCATGCGTGGGGAGTCGCATCATTTCCACCGGCGCGGCGGCCCGTCGAACCAGAGTGCACTTCTCGCCTAATTCGGGTCCGTATGTCACGGCACCGCAATGACATCGCCACGTTTGGTGGTGTCCACATGAGCACGCAGCGCTACCAACCAGCATCCGCTCCGGCCGCATCAGGTGACCGCGCGGGCAGCGTAGGGGCGGCCGAGCCGCCGATCGACTCGATGGGAACTTGATCAGCTCACCGACCGCGGTCATGGGCCGACGGTAGGCGTCTACCCTGCCAGCGACATTAAGAATTCGAGTGAGCTTGCTGAGAAAGAACGATGCGACGCCGTCGTTCACGCGGATGACGGAGTTTGTCCAACTCGCCGTAATTCAGCATCGCCAGGCTTAGCGTTCGGGTGCCCGGCGCCGTGTTTGCGTCGGCAAGTAGCCTAGTCCCGTGCAAATCGGCGTACTGGGTGCAGCCCGTATCGCGCCGCCGGCGCTCATCAAACCGGCGAAGGCAAACCCCGATGTCGTGGTGGCCGCCGTGGCTGCACGCGACGTCTCACGTGCTCGCGCGTTTGCGGCCAAACATGGCATCGCCCGGGTGCACGACAGCTATGAAGCGCTACTCGCCGACCCGGATCTCGACGCCATCTACAACCCGCTGCCGAATGGCTTGCACGGCAAATGGACTCGGGCTGCACTGGCGGCCGGTAAGCACGTGCTATGCGAAAAGCCGTTCACCGCCAACGCCGCCGAAGCCCGCGAGATCGCCGGGGTGGCAGCACAGTCGGACCGAGTGGTGATGGAGGCGTTCCACTACCGCTATCATCCGATGGCTTTACGGATCGAGGAGATCATCGCTTCGGGCGAACTGGGCAAACTCGAGCGGGTGGAGGCGGCCCTGTGCTTCCCGCTGCCGAAGTTCTCCGACATCCGCTACAACTACTCGCTTGCCGGCGGCGCGACCATGGATGCTGGGTGCTACCCGGTCCACATGGTCCGGACGTTCGGCGGCTCAACACCGGAAGTCGTTTCGGCGCACGCGAAATTGCACGATCCACAGATCGACCGGGCCATGACGGCCGAGTTGCGGTTTGCCGACGGGCACACCGGCCGAATCCGTTGTTCGATGTGGTCGACACGTCTGTTGGGCTTAAGCGCGCACGTGGTTGGCGACCAAGGCGAGCTGCGAGCACTGAATCCGACAATGCCGCAGATCTACCATCGGCTCTCGGTCCGATCGGCTGCCGGCAAACGTGTGGAGCGTTTTTCGCGCCGCGCCTCCTACGCATATCAGCTCGACGCGTTTGTCGCAGCGGTGCTGCGCGGTGAACCGGTGAAGACCACGCCCGAAGACGCAATAGAGAACATGTCGGTTGTCGATGCGATCTATCGTGCCGCCGGCCTGCCACTGCGCGAGCCGAGCTGACCGGTCACGGCGCGACGGGACGGTTCGTCCATTCCCGGTCGGGTCGGCGTGACGAGCGAAACCATCCACCTGCGGCGCCGGTGCCGCCGTCGGTCGGGATTGTGTGGCCGGTCACGAACGCCGACAGGTCGGAGGCCAGGAACAGGATCACCCGGGCCTGGTCCTCGGGCAGTCCCATCCGTCCGACCGGAACCCACTGCGGCCACTGCAGCTGCTCGTCGGCGGAGAGCCACTGCGAGTAGGGCACCTGCAGTGATTCGGTGACGTCAGGACCGATCGCGTTGACCCGGACGCCGTCGCGGCCTACCTGCACCGCGAGGCTGCGGGTGAAGTGGATGACGGCGGCTTTGAACGCGGCGTACACCGGGTCCTCCGGGTAGCCGCGGAGCCCTTCGACGGACGAGACGTTGACGATCGCGCCCGCGTGTCGGTCAATCATGGCTGGCAGGAAGGCGTGGGTGACGAGAAAGACATGGTGCAGGTTGATCCGGTAGAGCTCGTCCCACAGTTGGGGGTCGGTGTCGACGAAGTCGCCCGGGTGGCGCAACCAGTGGCCCACGTTGTTCACCAGGACATCCACCCGGCCGTAGCGTTCTAGTACCGAACGCGCCAAGCCCGCGA
Organism: Mycobacterium sp.; assembly: GCF_035623875.1. Taxonomy (GTDB): domain Bacteria; phylum Actinomycetota; class Actinomycetes; order Mycobacteriales; family Mycobacteriaceae; genus Mycobacterium. Next base: position 4,109 of record NZ_DASPSP010000271.1, read on the forward strand.
CCTGGTCGGCGTCGCGGACATCGGTGACGAAATCGACAGCTGACCCGCCCGTTGTGGTGATCTCGTCAGCGGTCTGCTGAGCGCGTTCGGAGTCGATGTCGGCGATGATCACTCGGGCGCCATGTTCTGCGAACAGCCGCGCGGTCGCCGCGCCAATACCGCCACCGCCGCCGGTCACCACCGCAACCCGGCCTGCCAGCAGCGCGCCAGCAATCGCTGCGTCGTCGATCCTCATATCACGGCTCCTCGGGGTGGGGAGTGCGCTCAATTCTTTTGGCGTATTCAAAGTAATTAATGCAGCAGTGCGGATCTAGTTCTGGCGCAGCTAGGTTCGATGCCGATCACGACAAGCGGGAAGGTAGGTTTGCGGCCATGTGGAGCTCGCTGCTGGTGCTGGCGCTTCCCATAGCGCTCGATCCGGTGCGTCTCGGCCTCAATCTTCTCCTCGTTTCCAGGCCACGGCCCGCTCACAACTTGCTCATGTACTGGGTCGGTTGCGCGCTAGTCGGCTTTTTCTTATTGCTGATCCCGATTTTGGTGTTGCATTTCGCGCCGACGTTTTCTTCGTTCGTGCACGACTTGGCCAACCCGACCACGACCGCCAGTTCCACCGTCCGCCACATCGAAATCGTGGCGGGTGTGCTGGTTTTATCCGTCGCCGCTTTCTTCGCGGTGCGCTTTTTGGCGCGTCACCGAGCCCAGCTGCCGAAACGAGGCGCTAGCACGTCGACCTTGGTGGCGGACCCGGATGCGCCGAACCCGATCGCGCGGCTGCTGGGCCGCGGCAAGGATGCGGCGGCCGAGGGCGGATCAGGATCGGCAACCCGTCGTTTGCTCATCCGCGCGAACAACGCCTGGGAAAGCGGGTCCTTGTGGGTAGCCTTGGCGATCGGTTTCTGGGCCGGGCCTAACCCAGCCATGGTGGTACTCGGCCTCACCACCATCTTGACCTCGGGAGCCGCGCTTGGCGTTCAGACCAGCGCCGCCATCGTTTTCATTGTCGAGACTCTTGCGGTTGTCGAGATCGTTCTGCTGAGCAATCTGGTCGCGCCAACCAAGACGGAAGCGATTTTGCGACGGCTACACGACTGGGCTCGGTCCTATCGTCGGCAGATCCTGGTCGTCATGCTGGCATTGGTTGGGCTCGCGCTGGTGGCTCAGGGCACGGGCATTATCTGAGCTGCCACAAGCTACCCGATGGCTTGGTCACGATGCGGCCCGGTGCG
>NZ_DASPSP010000301.1:0-16280 GCF_035623875.1 Mycobacterium sp.
GGCGGAGCCGGGCGCAGCGGGTCGCCACGATCAGGCGGGGCCGATCGCAAGCGCGGCGGAGCCGGGCGCAGCGGGTCGCCACGATCAGGCGGGGCCGATCGCAAGCGCGGCGGAGGCGGGCGCAGCGGGTCGCCACCATCAGGCGGTGGCCCTCGACGGCGGGCAGGTGACCCGCACCGGTGAAACGGCCGAGCGGATCGCCGAGGCAGCCGGCCCGGAAGCCGACACCGCGAGCCTGGCCGACGCGATCGCTGACCCGGGCCCGGCAAGCGACTATTCGGCGGCGGGGTATCAGCGCATCATCGCGCTCGCAGAGGAATTGGGCATGCTGCGCGGCCACCTCGGCTATCCACTTCCCGACCTGGTTGCCGAGGTCCGCCGGCTGTTGGGCGTCGACTGTGAGGTCCGGGCGGCGCTGCCCGCCGCCTCGGGTTGGGCGGGCACCGAGCAGCTCGACACCTTCGCCGACGTGGTCAGCAGCTACGCCGAGGCGACGACCGGGGCATCCCTCGACCGTCTGCTCGCTTACCTGGATGCGGCCACAATCGTCGAGAACGGCCTGCAACCGGCCCAAACCGTCGTTGCCCAGAATCGGGTTCAGGTGCTGACCGTGCACGCCGCGAAGGGTTTGGAGTGGCAGGTGGTCGCCGTGCCGCACCTGTCGGCCGGAGTCTTCCCGTCGACCGCTCAGGCTCGCACATGGCTCACCGACGCTGCCGACCTTCCGCCGCTATTGCGCGGCGATCGTGCGTCGGCGGGCGTGCATGGCGTCCCGGTGCTGGACACGTCGGATGTGACCGATCGAAAACAACTGTCGGACAAGATATCCGCGCATCGTCGTCAACTGGAGCAACGTCGCCTGGACGAGGAGCGCAGGCTGCTTTACGTGGCAATCACCCGCGCCGAGGACACCCTGCTGCTGTCCGGCCACCATTGGGGCGCCACCGGAGTCAAACCGCGCGGGCCATCGGACTTCCTGGTCGAACTCAAAGACATCATCGACCGGTCGGCCGAGGCCGGTGAGGCATGCGGGGTGATCGAACAGTGGGCACCAGCACCGGCGGATGGCGACCGCAACCCGTTGCGTAACAGCGTTCATGAGGCGCGGTGGCCGGTCAACCCGCTGGATGGCCGCGGCGCCGACGTGCAGCGCGGGGCGGCGTTGGTAGCCGCGGCTATGTCGGCGGACGCACCGACGCCGACGCCCGACGCCGACACCGAAGGTTGGGCGGCCGACGTCGACGCGCTGCTCAAAGAGCGCGCCCGCGCCGCGCGTCCGCCGGCGCAAACACTGCCCAGCCAACTCTCGGTGAGCAGCCTGGTGGACTTGGCGCGCGAGCCGGAGCACGCCGTGCAGCGGCTAGCGCGTCGGCTACCAGCGCGGCCAGACCCGCATGCGTTGCTGGGCAATGCATTTCACGAATGGGTCGAGCGGTTCTACGGTGCCGAGCGGCTGTTCGACCTCGGCGACCTGCCGGGTGCGGCGGATACCGACACCGCGCAGCGCGACGCCGAGGAGCTGGCCACGTTGCAGGGGGCCTTCCTCGCGTCACCGTGGGCCGCCCGTACGCCGGTCGACGTCGAGGTGCCGTTCGAGATGGCGATCGGCGGGACCGTGGTGCGCGGCCGGATCGACGCGGTGTTCGCTGACCCGGACGGCGGCGCCACGGTGGTGGACTGGAAGACTGGCGAGCCGCCGCATGGTCCGGAGGCCACCCGACAGGCCGCCATCCAGCTCGGCGTCTACCGGCTGGCTTGGGCTGCATTGCACGGGTGTCCGGAATCGTTGGTGCGCACCGCTTTTCATTATGTGCGCACCGGCGTCACCGTCGTCCCGGAGGTGCTGCCGGGTCCGGACGAGCTGGTCGGGCTGCTGGCCGGGGCGGCGCCGGGTTAGGCGTTGCGGCTGACCTTGAGCGCCTCGGTGATCATTGGAATCTGCAATGGCAGCCGGGCCAGAGCGACGATGCGCATCGGCCATGGTTTGTCCCACCACAGCCGGACCATGTTGATGTTCGCCGGGAACACCCCGACAAACAGCGCGGCGGCCGCGAGCGCGGCCAACCGCCGGGTGCGTCGCGCCAGCAGCAAAGCACCGATGGTGACCTCGGCGACGCCAGACACATAGGTGTAGAGCCGCGGACTTCCGGGCAGTTCGGCGGGGATGATCTCGTCGAACGGTTTCGGCGCCAAAAAGTGCACGGTGCCGACGCCGAGCAGCAACGCCGCGATTCGGTATGCGGGCGCCTGGCTGGCGTCCCGTTGAGCTATTGGTGTGATGGCGGTCATGGTTACATTGTGTCGTGCGCCAGGTCGAGCCGATGAACTGTGGCCAGAGTTAGCTGGCGGCGAAGGGGTCTCGACGAGACGCTGACCGCACTGCCCGGCTATGCGCTGGTCGGGGTGCTACGTATCCCGGAGGCCGATGTCGGTCCGGTCCGCGCGATCTGGAAGCGCGTCGCGGTCGCACTGATCGCGTTATTGGTCGCGGTGATCATCGTCTACCTGGGCCGCGACGGATACACCGACGTGCGCGGCGTGCCGCTGTCGTTTATCGACTGTGTGTACTTCGCGACGGTCTCGTTGACGACCGTCGGCTACGGCGACCTCACCCCGTACTCCGAATTCGCTCGCCTGACCAACATCGTGGTCATCACGCCGCTGCGGATCCTGTTTCTTGTTGTGTTGGTCGGCACCACATTGCAAGTGCTCACCGAGCGGTCCCGGCAAGCGTGGAAGATTCAGCGTTGGAGGAGCAGAGTGCACAACCACACCGTCGTCGTCGGCTACGGCACCAAGGGCAAATCTGCCGTCGCAGCGATCCTCGACGACGAATCAGCCAGCCGCGAGGTCGTCGTCGTCGACACCGAACAGGCCGCTCTCGACCACGCTGCCGGCGCCGGCCTGGTCACCGTCCGCGGCGACGGCACCAGATCCGATGTGCTGCGACTGGCCGCCGCCCAGCTTGCGTCGTCGATCGTCGTCGCCACTGGACGCGACGACACCGCGGTGCTGGTCACCCTGACCGCCCGGGAGATCGCGCCCAAAGCCAAGATCGTGGCGTCGATTCGCGAGGCCGAAAATCAGCACCTGGTGCAGCAGTCGGGTGCCAACTCGGTAGTCGTCTCCTCGGAAACCGCGGGTCGGCTGCTCGGCATTGCCACCACAACCCCCAGCGTCGTGGCGATGATCGACGACCTGCTGACGCCGGCCGAAGGACTCGCCATCGCCGAGCGCGATGTCGAGCAGGCCGAAGTCGGCGGTTCGCCGCGGCATCTGTCCGACATCGTGCTCGGTGTGGTTCGCGACGGCCAGTTGCTGCGGGTCGACGCACCCGAGGTCGACGCCATCGAGGCCGGCGACCGGCTGCTCTATGTCCGCAGTGCGGGCAACTGAGGCCGGCCGTGGACTTCAGGTTACGAAGCGTGCCGCTGCTGTCGCGGATCGGTGCCGACCGCGCCGATCAGGTGCGAACCGACGTCGATGCGGCCACCGCGGGCTGGGCGGAAGCGGCCCTGCTGCGGCTGGACTCGCGCAATCAGGTGATGGTCGCCGGTGGCCGGGTGGTGTTGGGCAAGGCGAAGGCGTTGGCCGACAAACCGCCGCCGGATGCGGTGTTCCTGGGTCGCATCGAAGGCGGTCGCGATGTCTGGGCGGTGCGGGGTCCGCTGGAAGCACCCGACGATCCCGACCTGCAGGCCGAGGTGGCCGACCTGCGCCGTGGCGGCCAGCTCTTCGACGACGTCGGCGCGCAGCTGGTGTCATCGGCCGCGGCACTGCTCAACTGGCACGCGAGCGCCCGGTTCAGCTCGGTGGACGGCTCGCCCACCAAACCGATCCGAGCCGGCTGGGCCCGGGTCAACCCGGTCACCGGTCAAGAGGAATTTCCGCGCATCGATCCTGCCGTGATCTGCCTGGTGCACGACGGCGGCGACCGCGCGGTGCTGGCCCGTCAAACGGTGTGGCCGCAGCGGATGTTCTCGCTGCTGGCCGGATTCGTCGAAGCCGGCGAGTCGTTCGAAACGTGTGTGGTGCGAGAGATCCGCGAAGAAATCGGGCTGGCCGTCCGCGATGTGCGCTACCTCGGCAGCCAGCCGTGGCCGTTCCCGCGCTCACTGATGGTCGGCTTCCACGCGATCGGCGATCCCGATCAGGAATTCTCCTTCAACGACGGGGAGATCGCCGAGGCCGCGTGGTTCACCCGCGACGAAGTCCGCGCCGCGCTGGCTCTCGGCGACTGGAGCAGCGCCGCGGAAGCCAAGCTCCTGCTGCCCGGCTCGGTATCGATCGCGCGCGTGATCATCGAATCCTGGGCGGCGCTGGACTGAAGTTATCCGGCCAGCGCAGCGAGCTTCGCCTCGATCTCGTTCGCGGCCGGGTTGGTCAGCGTCGAGCCGTCGGCGAACTTCACCGTCGGAACCGTGTGGTTGCCGCCGTTGACCGAACCGACAAACTCAGCTGCTGCGATGTCCTGTTCGATGTCGACCTCGTCGTAGGTGATGCCAGAGGCCTTCAACGTGGTCTTGAGCCGATGGCAGTAGCCACACCAGGGTGTGGTGTACATGGTCAGCGAAGCACCAGAAGCATTCGTCATAGTCGCTCAAACATAACGTGCGTCCTTGTTATGCCGCGGCGTGGCGCTGCCCGGGGTTTGTCGGCGACCACTGCCAAGATGGACGCCATGCCGGTGATCACAGACCCATTGATTGCCGACCTCGATGATGAACAGCGCGAGGCCGTGCTGGCGCCACGCGGACCGGTTTGCGTGCTGGCCGGGGCGGGAACAGGCAAGACCCGCACCATCACCCACCGCATCGCCCAGCTCGTCGCCACTGGACATGTGGCCGCAGGCCAGGTGTTGGCGGTGACATTCACCCAACGTGCGGCCGGCGAGATGCGGGCCCGGTTGCGGGCATTGGCGGCCGCGGCGCGCACCGGTTCCGGTGTCGGCGCAGTGCAGGCATTGACGTTTCACGCGGCGGCGCACCGGCAGCTGCGGTATTTCTGGCCGCGGGTCGTCGGTGACACCGGCTGGCAACTGCTGGAAAGCAAGTTCGCCGGCGTCGCCCGGGGCGCGAGCAGCGTCCGGTTGCAGCTGAGCACCGACGACGTCCGCGATGTGGCGGGCGAAATCGAGTGGGCCAAGGCGTCGCTGATCTCCCCGGAGCAGTATCCGGACGCGGTGGCTGCCGCCGGCCGCGACATTCCGCTGGACGCCGCAAAGGTCGCGGCGGTTTACGCGGCCTACGAGTCGCTCAAATCGCGCGGCAACGATGGCCAGGGTGTTGCGTTGCTCGACTTCGACGACCTGCTGCTGCACACGGCGGCCGCGATCGAGGACGACGCCGCCATCGCCGAGGAATTCCGGGACCGCTACCGCTGCTTCGTCGTCGACGAGTACCAGGACGTGACACCACTGCAGCAGCGCGTGTTGTCGGCGTGGTTGGGAGACCGGGACGACCTGACCGTCGTCGGCGACGCCAACCAAACCATTTATTCGTTCACCGGGGCCTCACCGCGTTACCTATTGGACTTCTCGCGACGGTTCCCGGAGGCGACCGTCGTGCGCCTCGAACGGGATTACCGGTCGACACCGCAGGTGGTGTCGCTGGCCAACCGGGTAATCGCCGCCGCCCGCGGGCGGGTGGCCGGCAGCAAGCTGCACCTGGTCGGTCAACGTGATCCAGGACCGGTTCCGTCGTTTCGCGAACATCCCGACGAAGTTGCCGAAGCGGCCGCGGTGGCGGCGGCGATCTCGCAGCTCGTCGAATCCGGCACGCCACCCGCCGAGATCGCGGTGCTGTACCGGATCAACGCGCAATCCGAGGTCTACGAAGAGGCCTTGACTGAGGCCGGCGTTCCCTATCAGGTCCGCGGCGGTGAGGGCTTTTTCAGTCGCCAGGAAATCCGCCAGGCCCTGCTGGTCTTACAGCGGGCGGCCAGCCGCGGCGTTGACGGCGAAGGCACGCTGCCCGATGGCGGCGACCCGCTGCGCCCGGCTCCGCCGCGCTTGCGATCGCCGCTGCCCGACGTCGTGCGGGGGCTGCTCGAACCGCTGGGTTTGACCGCCGAACCGCCGACGGGAACCCGGGCCCGGGAGCGCTGGGAGGCGCTTTCGGCGTTGGCCGAGCTGGTTGACGAAGAGGTGGCGCAGCGCCCGCAGCTGGACCTGCCCGGCCTACTGGCCGAGCTGCGGACCCGCGCCGACTCGCGTCATCCTCCGGTGGTGCAGGGCGTCACGTTGGCCTCGCTGCACGCGGCCAAAGGGCTGGAGTGGGATGCAGTGTTCCTGGTCGGGTTGACCGATGGCACGCTACCGATCTCGCATGCATTGGCCCACGGCGCTGAAAGCGAAGCCGTCGAAGAGGAGCGCCGACTGCTCTACGTCGGAATCACCAGGGCCCGAATGCATTTGGCGCTCAGCTGGTCGCTGTCCCGAAATCCGGGCGGGCGGCAGAGCCGCAAGCCGTCCCGGTTCCTCAACGGCCTTGCCCCGCAGACGCAACCCGACTCCGCCCCGAGCCGGCAGCGCCGGAATCGCGGCGCCGCGGCACGCTGCCGGATCTGCAACAACCAGCTGACCACGCCGGCCGCGATCATGCTGCGCCGCTGTGAGACGTGCGCCGCCGATATCGACGACGAGCTGTTGCTACAGCTCAAAGAATGGCGGCTACAGACCGCCAGGGATCTGAAAGTGCCCGCCTACGTCGTCTTCACCGACAACACGCTGATCGCGATCGCCGAGCTGCTGCCCGCCGACGACGCCGCGCTGGTCGCGATCCCCGGCATCGGCGCGCGCAAGCTCGAGCAGTTCGGCCCGGACGTGCTGGAGCTCGTCCGCAGCCGCGGCTAAGCCAGGCGCGGCGGGTCGCCACTAAAATCGCAGGTCAGAAAATCGCTTGCCGATTCAGGCTGCTACGATTTAGCCTCGAACCGCAATTGCCGGGTTTCGCATGCCCGGGGGCAGCTAGCACACAAGAGGAGGGAGCCACGATGATCACCATGAGCGCGTTCGGTGTATGCCCCGTAGTTTCGGCCAGCGACACTGGCTCCCACCATGCTGCCCATGCCGTAGCGGCGGCCGCCTTGGCCGCGGCGCGCAAGCGCCGTAACGCCGCCGCGACCGACGCGTCCGTGGATCGGGGCTCTACCTAGGTAAAGCCCACTATCTCGCCCAATGGCCACGGACCCGAAGTCACAAGGATCCGTGGCCACAGTTTTTGGGACGGCAGCCCATCACCTGGTTCGGATCTCCGCAAGACCGCCGCCAGACCAGGAAGCAGGTGAACTGGACATGTCGACCCCGATAGTTCCCGACGAACAGCAGCCGGAGTTGCCTTGTCACGTCGGCGATCCCGACCTGTGGTTCGCCGACAGCCCGTCCGATCTGGAGCGCGCCAAGGCGTTGTGCGCCGACTGCCCGATTCGAAGCGAGTGCCTGGCCGCGGCACTACGACGCGCAGAACCGTGGGGAGTGTGGGGTGGGGAGATTCTCGACCGTGGCTGCATCGTGAACCGCAAGCGGCCGCGTGGACGCCCTCGCAAAGGCTCGGTCGCCGCTTAGCTCAGACGACGGCCGTGTCGGGTTCGGCGAAGCCGGGAATCAGCTCCTCGGACAACGCCCTGATCGGCACGTGCGCGTCCAATTGGCAAAGAATCGCGGCGACCGACGCGATCACCCGCATCGGGATCGCCAGCTTGGGTGGCAAGTCCATCTGCCGGGCTGTTTTGATCTGCGACACCGACCGGTCGATCTGACCAACCGTCATCCTCTGCAGCCACTTACGCGTGTAGTGGAAGACGTCGACCTCGATGGGTTCGACATACTGGCGCAGCATCTCGTCGATATCGCGCACCGACACCTGCTGGCCTTTCTGAATGAAGCCGACCTTTTCCATCGTCGGCAGCAACAGGTCGTAGTTCTTTTCCTTTGCCAGCCGGATCGTCATTCCGAGCTCGATCGGGAAGCCGCCGGGGAGCGGTGCCACCGCGCCGAAGTCGATCACACCCATCCGGCCGTCCGCCAGCAACATGAAGTTGCCGGGGTGGGCGTCGCCGTGCATCATCTCCAGCCGGCGCGGGGCGTCGAAGGTGAGTTCGAGTAGCCGAGTACCCATCAGGTCGCGCTGTTCGACGGTGCCTTCGCGGATGATCTCCGCCATCGGCGTGCCCTCGATCCACTCTTGGACCACGACTTTGGGAGCGCTGGCTACGATGTGCGGGATCAAGAAATGCGGGTGGCCCTCATACGCCTTGGCGAATGCGCGCTGGTTGTCGGCCTCGAGTCGATAGTCCAATTCCATCTCGGTGCGCTCGATTAGCTCGTCGACGATACCCTGCACGTCGGCGCCCGGAGCGAGCTGTTTGACCACGCTGACCATGCGCTGCATGGTCTTCAGGTCGGCGCGCAGCGCCTCGTCGGCACCCGGGTACTGAATTTTGACGGCGACCTCGCGACCGTCCGACCACACCGCCTCGTGCACCTGCCCGATGCTGGCCGACGCCACCGGTGTGTCGTTGAAGTCGGAGAACCGTTGGCGCCACTTGGTGCCGAGCTGGGCGTCAAGCACCCGGTGCACCTTCGCGGCGGGCAGCGGCGGCGCGTCCTTTTGCAGTTTGGTCAACGCTTCCCGGTACGGTTCGCCGAACTCGTCAGGGATCGCGGCCTCCATCACCGACAGCGCTTGGCCGACCTTCATAGCGCCGCCCTTGAGCTCGCCCAGGACGGTGAACAGCTGGTTGGCTGCCTTCTCCATCAGTTCGGCGTTGACCTCGTCTTTCGACTTACCGGTCAGCCGCTTGCCGAACCCGAGCGCCGCCCGGCCGGCGAAGCCGACCGGAATGCTGGCCAGCTTCGCATTGCGCGCAGCGCTCTTCCGTTTGATCTCTGACACGTAACCATCATCCATTACGGGTTGCCCCTTGCCCGCACCGATCTGGCAACGAGCGCTGTCAGCAGGAACACAGTGGATGTTTGGGCCAGTCCCGCGCCACGATCGAGCCGGCGTACACGTCGAACTCCAGTGTGGCGTTCAATGCCGGCGGCGGCCCGGGATCAGGGCCGGGATCGCGCCCGACCGCCGAGCCTGAGCCGGCACGGACCACGCCGATCACGCGATTGATCTGGCTCAGTGCGAGCGCTGCGGTCGCCAGCAGGGTCGCGCGATCGGCCACGCCGACGGTGTCGCGCAGCTGTGCGGCGACGGCAGGCCACGCCGCGTCTCGATCCCTGCGGTGCAGGTCCGCACACTCCAGGCAGCTGGTGACACCTGGGATGACCAGCGGGCCGACCAGGCCGGTGCCGTCGCGCACCCGGACCGCGAGGTGCGCAACCCGCTGACTGTGCAGGTCGCGGAGCATCCGCGGGTCGGCGACCAGGTTGTCGGACAACACCACCAGGTCGGCTTCGGCGGAAGTCACCGCGGCATGGGGTTGGCTGCTCTGCTTGACCCGGGCACCCGAGCAACGCATCGACTCGATCAGCAGGTCTGACAGCGGGCCGCGCCCGTGCACGCGGATCGACGCCGACCGGACACGACGCTGCCGGCGGCCACGGGTGGCGACCCCGGCGTTCACCAGCTGCGTGACCAGATCGCCCAGCTCATCGGCGGCTACACCGCCCTGCCGGTCGGCTTGACGGTGCAGCTCGCTTATCGATACCGGTGAATACATCGTCCGCAGCAGCGTGGCCAAGCCCGGGGCATTCAGGCCGCGTGGCGGACGGATCAGCACGGCGCGGCGCGGACTCCAACCCACCTGAACGGCGCCGTCCGGGCGCAGCAACACCGGGAGAGCCGGGTCCAGCGCATACAACGGCAGCGTGGCCTGCGCCATGCTGGCACTGTGCCACGACACGGCGCGACGGCCGGCTCAGTTATCCACAGAGCCAGAGTCGCCATCGGGGCCGGTGTGGCCCGCATCCGTGCCTCGCTCGAACTCGGCGATCGCCTCATCGATACCGCTGGTGTCGCCGCCGATGACGCGATCGATGAACGCGGCCGGGTCGTCGAGATCCTCCGTCTCGGGCAGCAGATCTGGGTGCTGCCAGACCGCATCGCGGGCGTCGACACCGGCGGCCTCGGTCAGCCGCTCCCAGAGCACGGCGGCCTCCCGCAGCTTGCGGGGCCGCAGTTCGAGGCCGACCAGCGTGGCGAAGGTCTGCTCGGCCGGTCCGCCGGTGGCACGACGGCGGCGCAGCGTCTCGCCGAGGGCGGCCGCGCCCGGGATGCGGTCGCCGAGCGCGGCGGTCACCACCGTCTGCACCCAGCCCTCGATCAGTGCGAGCAGAGTCTCGAGCCGTTCCAGTGCCTGGGTCTGCTCCGGCGTGGCCTGGGGCTCGAACACCCCTTGGGTCAGCAGCTGCTCGACGGCGGCCGGATCGTTCAGCGTGGCCGGGTTGAAGTCGCGGGCCAACTCCTCGATGCCCTGCATGTCGATCTTCATGCCCTTGGCGTAGGCCTCGACGGCGCCGAGCAGCTGGCTGGCCAGCCACGGCACGTGACTGAACAACCGGTGGTGGGCGGCCTCGCGAGCCGCCAGGTAGGTGACGATCTCACTGCGGGATTGCTCGAGCCCGGCGGCGAAGGATTCGATGGCGTCCGGCAGCAGTGCGGCAATTCCCTTGGGCCCCAACGGCAAACCGATGTCGGTAGAGGTGAGTACTTCGCGGGACAACCGGGCCAGCGCCTGACCCAGCTGCGAGCCGAACGCCATGCCGCCCATCTGCGACATCATCGATAGCAGCGGACCGGCCATGTTCTTGGCCTCTTCGGGCAGCGCCGCCGCCCACACCGTCGCGATCTGCTGAGCCATCGGATCGCACAGCCGCTTCCAGGTCTCCAGGGTATTGTCCACCCAGTCGTTGGGGGTCCACGCGACCGCCCTGTTGGTGCCCGCCGGCAACGCGGTCACCCCGTCGAGCCAGGTTTCGGCGAGGTGTACGGCGTCGCTGATCGCGTCGTTGGTGGCGGCCGGGATCGGCGCAACGAATCCGATGGAACTCGACGCCAGTTGACGGGCAAGTTCGTAGTTCACCGGCCCGGCGGCCTGGCCGCCGGCCATGGCCGAGCCGGCGCCGCTGAACATCTGCCCGAGACGGGTGAAGATCTGGCCCAGGTCGGCCATGTCGAATTCACCGCCCAGGCCACCGAGACCAAACGGGTCGGCAGATCCCGAACCGGAATCGGGGTCGTTGTCCCGGCGCTTGTCGCGGTCCGGGTCGTCGCCGGCAGAGAACCCGAAAGGCAGGTCAGCCATGCCCCCAACGGTACTCACCAGCGGGGCACGGCGCGCGATGCGCCATCACGCTGTGAGTGAACCGGCCGCCGATCGGGCCTGACCAGTCCGTCTAGTGTTGGCGAGGTGAACAGGCGGATTCTGACGCTGATCGTGGCCCTGGTGCCGATCGTGGTCTTCGGCGTTCTGCTTGCGGTGGTGACGGTGCCGTATGTGTCACTTGGCCCGGGCCCTGCGTTCGACACGCTCGGCGAGGTCGACGGCAAGCAGGTCGTCGACATCAAAGGCACGCAGACGCATCCAACGTCGGGTCGCCTGGATATGACGACGGTGTCTCAGCGTGACGATCTCAGCTTGGCGGAAGCACTCACGCTGTGGCTCTCCGGGGAGGAGCAGCTGATGCCGCGCGACCTGATCTACCCGCCGGGCAAGTCGCGGGAGGAAATCGACAAGGACAACGACGCCGATTTCAAGGCGTCCGAGCACAACGCCGAGTTCGCGGCCCTGGGATACCTGAAGTACCCACAGGCCATCACCGTCGTGGCGGTCAGCGATCCCGGGCCTTCGGTAAGCAAACTGCAGGCCGGTGACGCCGTGCAGGCGGTGAACGGCACGCCGGTCGCCACTGTCGATCAGTTCACGTCGTTGCTGAAGCACACCAAACCCGGCCAGTCGGTCGCGGTCGACTTTCGCCGTAAAAACGCACCCCCCGGGGTCGCTCAGATCACGTTGGGCAGCCATCCAGGTCGCGATTATGGCTTCGCGGGCGTCTCGGTGATGGATGCGCCATGGGCGCCGTTCGTGGTCGATTTCAACCTCGCCAACGTGGGCGGGCCGTCGGCGGGTTTGATGTTCAGCTTGGCGGTCGTCGACAAACTCACCACCGGGAATCTCGCCGGCTCGAAGTTCGTCGCGGGGACCGGAACCATCAAAGTCGACGGCACGGTGGGCCGTATCGGCGGCATCGTGCACAAAATGAGCGCCGCCCGCGCCGCGGGGGCGACGGTGTTTCTGGTCCCGGCCGAAAACTGCTATGAGGCAGCCTCCGGTAAGTTGCCCGGACTGCAATTGGTGAAGGTCGACAACCTCGGTGGAGCGGTGAATGCGCTGCACGCGGTGACCAACGGCGGGCAGCCGCCGAGTTGTTAGCGCATGCGTACAGTTGTGATACGTCTGTGATACGTCGAGGACAAAGCCGACGGCCACTGTTGACATGGAGCAGGGAGCGTAGCTAGTGGGTATGCGGCCCGCCGCGAGAATGCCGAAGCTGACTCGCCGGAGCAGGATTCTCATCACGATCGCCTTGGCGGTGATCCTGCTGCTGCTTGTCGGTCCACGCTTGATCGACGGCTACGTCGACTGGCTCTGGTTCGGCGAGCTGGGCTACCGATCGGTGTTCACCACCGTGCTGGTGACCCGGCTGGTGGTGTTCGTGGTGGTGGGGCTGCTGTTCGGCGGCATCGTGTTCGCCGGCCTGGCGCTGGCCTACCGCACCCGGCCGGTGTTCGTCCCGAGCAACGGCAATGATCCGGTGGCCCGGTATCGCAGCATGGTGATGTCGAGGCTGCGGGTGATCGGAACCGGGATTCCGGTTGCGATCGGCCTGCTCGCCGGGATCGTCGCGCAGACCTACTGGGTGCGCGTTCAGCTGTTCCTGCACAGCGGCGACTTCGGCGTCGACGATCCGCAATTCGGCAAGGACCTCGGCTTCTACGCTTTCGAACTGCCCTTCTACCGGCTTGTCCTCAGCTTTTTCTTCGCTGCGCTGTTTTTGGCGTTCCTGGCGAATCTGCTGGCGCACTACGTGTTCGGTGGTATCCGGCTGTCCGGGCGCACCGGCGCGCTGAGCCGTTCGGCACGCGTCCAGTTGATCAGCCTGATCGGCGCGCTGGTGTTGCTCAAGGCAGTTGCCTACTGGCTGGACCGCTACGAGTTGCTTTCGCACACCCGCGCCGGAAAGCCATTCACTGGGGCCGGGTACACCGATATCAATGCGGTGTTGCCCGCCAAGCTGATTCTTTTGGCGATCGCGTTGATCTGTGCGGTCGCGGTGTTCTCGGCGATCGTGTTGCGGGACTTAAGGATTCCGGCTATCGGCCTGGTGCTACTGTTGCTGTCGTCGCTGATCATTGGCGCCGGTTGGCCGCTGATCGTCGAGCAGATCAGCGTCAGACCCAATGCCGCGCAGAAGGAACGCGAGTACATCAGCCGAAGCATCACCGCGACCCGGCAGGCCTACGGTCTCACCAATGACGTTGTGAGCTACCGCGATTACAGCGGCGACGGACGGGCAACTGCAGAGCAGGTGGCGTCCGACCGTGCCACCACGTCCAACATCCGGCTGCTTGACCCGACGATCGTCAGTCCGGCGTTCACCCAATTCCAGCAGGGCAAGAACTTCTTCTACTTCCCCGACCAGCTGTCCATCGACCGCTATGTCGACCACGACGGTCATCTGCGCGACTACGTCGTTGCCGCCCGCGAACTCAACCCAGACCACCTGATCGACAACCAGCGCGACTGGATCAACCGGCACACCGTCTACACCCACGGCAACGGCTTCATCGCTTCGCCGGCCAATACCGTGCGCGGTATTGCCAACGACCCCAACCAGAACGGCGGATACCCGGAGTTTCTGGCCAACGTGGTTGGCGCCAACGGGGGAGTGGTCTCCGATGGCCCGGCGCCGTTGGACCAGCCGCGGATCTACTTCGGACCGGTCATTTCCAACACGCCCGCCGACTACGCGATCGTCGGAAAAAACGGCGCCGACCGGGAATACGACTACGAGACCAACGCCGAGACCAAGAACTATACCTATACCGGAAGCGGCGGAGTGCCGGTCGGCGGCTGGGTTTCGCGCAGCGTCTTCGCCGCGAAGTTCGCCGAGCGAAACTTCTTGTTCTCCAATGTGATTGGATCTAACAGCAAAATCCTGTTCAACCGCGATCCGGCGCAGCGGGTTGAGGCGGTGGCGCCGTGGCTGACGACAGACAGCGGCCTGTACCCGGCGATCGTCAACAAGCGGCTGGTGTGGGTCATCGACGCCTACACCACGCTGGACAACTACCCGTATTCCGAGCTCACCTCGTTGTCGTCAGCGACCGCCGACTCCACCGAAGTGGCGTTCAACCGACTGGTCCCCGACAAGCAGGTGTCCTACATTCGCAACTCGGTGAAGGCCACCGTCGACGCCTACGACGGGACGGTCACGCTCTATCAACAGGACGAGCGTGACCCGGTACTCAAAGCGTGGATGAGAGTCTTCCCCGGCACCGTCAAGCCCAAGAGCGATATCACCCCCGAATTGGCTGCGCACCTGCGCTATCCCGAGGACCTGTTCAAGGTGCAGCGGATGCTGCTGGCCAAATACCACGTCAACGACCCGGTGACGTTCTTCTCCACGTCGGATTTCTGGGATGTTCCGCTGGACCCGAACCCCACCGCCAGCAGCTACCAGCCGCCGTACTACATCGTCGCGAAAAACATTGCCAAGGATGACGATTCGGCGTCGTTCCAACTGACCACTGCGATGAACAGGTTCAAGCGTGACTACTTGGCCGCCTACATCAGCGCCAGTTCCGATCCAGCGACGTACGGCAAGATCACCGTGCTGACCGTTCCCGGCCAGGTCAACGGGCCGAAACTAGCCAACAATGCGATCACCACCGATACCGCTGTGTCGCAGGACCTCGGCGTGATCGGGCGCGACAACCAGAACCGGATCAAGTGGGGCAATCTGCTCACGTTGCCGGTCGCACACGGCGGGCTGCTGTACGTCGAGCCGGTGTATGCCTCACCCGGTTCCAGCGATGCCGCCTCGTCGTATCCCCGGTTGATTCGGGTGGCGATGATGTACAACGACAAAATCGGGTACGGCCCCACCGTCGGCGACGCACTGACCGGGCTGTTCGGGCCTGGCGCCGGCGCCACCGCGGCCGGGATCGCGCCAACCGAGCCGGGCGCACCCGCCAACCCGCCGCCGGGCGCTGCGCCGCCGGCCGATGGTTCGCCGCCGCCGCCAGCGGCTGCTGCCGTCCCGCCCTCGCCGAACGGGGCCGTCACCTTGTCTCCCGCCAAGGCGGCCGCGCTCAAGGAGGTTGAGTCGGCAATAGGTGCGGCGCGCGACGCCCAGAAGAGCGGCGACTTCGCCGCCTATGGAGCGGCACTGCAGCGGCTGAACGACGCGATCAACAAGTTCGACAGCACCAAGTAATCCCGCTTGCTCCGGGGAGGAGGCAAGGCAGATGACCGACATGGCTCAAATCCCGGTGACGGTCGTGCAGCCCGGCGAAGGGGAGTACGTCGCGCTGCCAGGTTTTGGGGTGGTGTTCAAGTTGTCCAGCCGCGCCAATGGGGGCGAGGTGTCCATCGTCGAGCATCCGTTCGAGGTCGGCTTGCTCACTGCGGCGCACCGGCACACCCGCGAGGACGAGCATTCGATCGTGCTGGCCGGTGAGATCGGTTTCCGCTCGGACGACAGTGAGGTCGTCCTCGGCCCTGGGGGCTATATCACCAAGCCGCGCGGGCAAATGCACGCGATGTGGAACGCCGGCAGTGTGCCTGGCCGCATCGTCGAGATCATCACTCCGGGCGGTTTCGAGAATTACTTCCGGGAGCTGGGTGAGCTGCTCGTCGAACACGCGGATGATCCGGTCGGCAAGGTCATGCACGAGCTGCCTGAGTTCGGCGACCTGGCCGACAAATATGGGCTGACCTACGGAGCTCCGGACTGGATGGACGACATCAGGCAGCGGTACGGGCTGAACCCGCCCTCGCACTGATTTAGGCCGTCAAGCCTGCTGAGCGCGCGATTTGGCGGCCTTGCGGGCGTTCGGTAACCTGGTATTTACCCGTCGCGGGGTGGAGCAGCTCGGTAGCTCGCTGGGCTCATAACCCAGAGGTCGCAGGTTCGAATCCTGTCCCCGCTACTAGCGGAAATGGCCCCCGGAGGACTCTCCGGGGGCCATTTTCATGCCCGATGGGAACACTTTTGGGAACATTAGTGCCGCTAATGATTCCCGTGACTTCTTCTAAAACTGACG
>NZ_DASPSP010000316.1:0-33751 GCF_035623875.1 Mycobacterium sp.
CAGCCTGTGTTGGAGCTTTTGCGACGGCGACATCAAACCCGGTATTCACACCGGGGTGTCGGCCGATGTGACCGGTGGCTACGCCGAGCTGATGCCGGCCCACGACAGCATGCTGTTCGCGGTGCCCGATTCGGTGCCCGACGAGTTGGCTGTGTTCGCCGACCCGTTTTCGGTGTCGCTGCACGCCATTACGCGCCACCCGCCGCCGCCTTCGGGCCGAGCCCTGGTTTATGGCGCCGGCTCGCTGGGATTGTGCGCGGTGGCGATCCTGCGGGCCCTGTACCCGGACGTGGCGGTCGCGGTGGTAGCCCGTTTTGACGCCCAGGCGCAGCTGGCCCGCCGGTTCGGCGCCGCGATCGTGATGGCGCACGAGCCCCGGCTGGCCGTCATCGAAGAGCTGGTGGGTTGGGGTGGCGGCCGGCTGTGGCAGCCATTGCAAGGTTTGCCGATGGCGCACCCCGGTGCCGTCGACGTCGTCTACGACACCGTCGGGAAACCGGAGACCTTCGAAGTCGGGGTGCGGGTGCTCACCTCGCGGGGGACGCTGGTCAAGGCCGGCGTGCACGCGCCGGGCCGGTGGGAGTGGAGTCCGTTGTACTTCAAGGAAATCAGCTGGGTCGGCAGCAACGCGTTCGGGGTCGAGGAGGTCGACGGGCAGCGCAAGCACGCGATTGCGCACTACCTCGACCTGGCTGCCGACGGCCGAATTGATCTGCGCCCCATGCTGACTCACACGTTCCGGCTCGACCACTGGCGGGACGCCTTCCTGGCCATCGCCAACCAAGGCGAAAGCGGCGCGGTGAAGGTCGCTTTCGACCAGCGCGCTACGCGCTAGTCGACACGCTGCGCACCCCATGGATTGCAATACCCACGGCATTTTCAACTGCGACTTGTAGCCGTTCGGTGGTATTGCCTTCTTGCAGGCAAACGAGTGCAGCGGCAATCGCTGCACCCATAACCGAGCCGATGACGGCGGCAGCGGCCGCTGGGTCAAGCGTGTCCGGGTAGGCGCGGTGGAGCGCTTGGGCGAGTTGGTTTTCAGCGAGAAAATAGCGGTGCAGGGTGGCTGCTTGGACGGCTGGCACGGAGATGATCATGGGTAGCCGCACCGCCGCCAGCCCACCGTCGACCTCCTCAGTGAGGGCGTCGGTCAGCATGTGCTGCATAGCAGCCACCACGACCTCGGCCATCGGATCATCGGGGCCGCGCTGCTCGATGAGGGCCACCGCGGCATCGATCCGGCGGGATAAGTGCGGAAAAAGGACCTCATCCTTGCTCGCGAAGTAGTTGAAGAACGTCTTCGTGGAAACCCCTGCGGCGGAGGCGATTTCGGCCACAGTGGTCTGCTCGTAGCCGTTCTTGTCGAAAAGCCGCATCGCGGCGATGATCAACTTCTGCCTGGTCTGCTGGCGTTTGCGTTGTCGCAGACCCATCTCGTTGGCCGTCACCCGTTCCTCCCGTTATTTACATCTGATGTAATGTTATAGCTAATGTAAAAATCATCGGAGGAGGACCACCCATGGGGCGGTTCGAGAACGCGGTGGCGATCGTCACCGGCGGCGCAATGGGTTTAGGCGAGGCGCTGTGTGCGGAGATGGGGCGTCGCGGCGCGACGGTCGTGATCGCCGACATCGACGGCGACGCCGCAGGTCAGGTAGCGGGGCGCTTGGCAGAAAGCGGTGCAGCGGCGGTTGCCGTGCGGGTCGACGTGGCCGACGAAGCCGAGGTCGCGAAGCTGATCGAGCGCACGGTGGCCGAATATGGACGCGTCGACTACATGATCAACAACGCCGGCATCGCGATCGGCGGGGATTGTCGTGACCTCTCGATGCAGCAGTGGCGTCGAGTGCTCGATGTCGACCTGCTGGGCGTCGTGTATGGGACGGTGCACGCCTATCAGGCAATGGCGCGTCAAGGCCATGGGCACATCGTCAACATCTCCTCGCTCAGCGGGCTAATTCCCCAGCCGGGCAATAGTGCTTACTGCACGAGCAAGCACGGGATCGTCGGACTTTCGCTTTCGCTACGGGCCGAGGGAGCAGACCTTGGGGTGAAAGTCAGCGCAGCGTGTCCTGGAGACATGAAAACCAAAATCTACGACAACATGGTCGTTGCCAACATGCCACGCGAGCAGGTCGCGACCTTAAGTCGCCGGACGCACTATCTGATGCCCCAGATGAGTGCCCAAGCCGCTGCACGTGCGATCCTGCGCGGCGTGGGTCGCAATCGGCCGCTGATCGTGTTTCCCGCCGCGGTCCAGATCATCTGGCACTTGTATCGTCGGTTTCCGGGACTGTTTTATCGGATCAACATTCATCGCATGAGACTCTTCCGTGGCCTTAGAGCCGTCCCCGGGGGCGAGGACGTCGCTACCACGTAACGGTCGAACTTCCGACGCCGCAAAGGGCGGTAGGCCGCTACATCGGGTTGGTGCGCAGATACGCGTAGATTCCGGCGAAGCCGGCGTTGACCTCGTCGGGAATCGGGACCGGACCACCGAGAGCTCTTGCCCCCCAGACAATTTGCGCGGTGCGCTCCACCAGGGCGGTGACGTGCAGTACTTTGTCCGGCCGCGGCCCCACCGCCACCAGCCCGTGGTTGGCAATCAGCGCGGCGGCCCGCCCTTCCAGGGCCTTCACCGCGTTGCTGCCCACCTCGGGCGTGGCTGACGCGGCGTAATCGGCGCAGCGGATGTCGCCGCCGCAGTAGATGGCGAATTCGTCGATGCACGCGGGAATCGGCTGGTGCGCGATCGCGAACATGGTGGCCCACACCGGATGACTGTGGATGACGCTGCCGATGTCGTCGAACGCCTGATAACAGGCCAGGTGCAACTTCATCTCCGTCGATGGTGATCGGCCCTCGGCGGCGTGCAGCACACCACCGTCCGGATCGACCAGCACCAAGTCGTCGAGCGTCATGTCGGAGTAATCGACCGACGAGGGGGTGATGACGAGGTTGCCATCCTCGCGTCGGGCCGAGATATTGCCCGCCGTTCCCTCGACCAGCCCGCGGCGCAGCATGTCCTTGGCCGCGGCCAGCACCGCGGCCTCCGGGTTGACCACGGATTTCACGGATGTCATGGTCCGAGCACCTCCGGGTTGACGATATGGGCGGGCGTCTTGCCGGACAGCAGCGCTTCCAGGTCGTCGGCCACCATCTGTGCCTGCCGCGCCTCAGTGTTCCACGTGGCGCCGCCAATGTGGGGGGTGAGCACCACATTGGGCATCGCCACCAACGGGTGATCGGTCGGCAGCCATTCCCCGACGAAGTGGTCCAGGCCCGCGGCGGATACCTTGCCGCTGCGCAGCGCCTCGACGAGCGCGTCGGTGTCGTGCAGCTGAGCCCGTGCGGTGTTGAGGAAGACCGCGCCGTCACGCATGGCCGCGAATTGCTTGGCACCGATCAGCCCGGTGGTGTCAGCGGTGACCGGCGCGTGCAGGGAGACGATGTCGGCCTCGGCGAGTAGTTCGTCCAGGCTGTGTCGGGCCTCGTCGTTGTACGGGTCATAGGCGATGACGCGCATGCCGAGCCCGGCCATCCGCCACTGCACCGCCCGCCCAACGGCGCCGAGGCCGATCAGCCCGGCTGTTCGGCCGGCGACTTCCCACGCGCGGAAGCGTTGATAGGGAATGCTGCCGTCGCGGAACACCTCTCCGGCCCGCACGTCGGCGTCGGCGCCCAGCACCTGGCGGGTGGCGGCGAAAAGCAGCGCGAGCGTCATCTCGGCGACCGCGTCGGCGTTGCGGCCCGGGGTGTTCAGCACCGGAATCCCGGCCGCGGTCGCACCCGCGACGTCGACGTTGTTGGGGTCCCCGCGAGTGGAGGCGATGGCCCGCAATCCCAATTCGAATACCGGCCCGCTTACCGAATCGCTCTCCACGACAACGATATCGGCGGCTTCGGAGGAGATCCGATCGGCCAGCTGCTGGGCGGTGTAAATGCGCAGCGGGGTCTGTTCGATCCACGGGTCGTAGACCACATCGGCCAGCCGCCGCAACTTTTCGAACCCCTCGCCACGCAACGGGGCCGTCACCAAAGCACGCGTCACGACTGCCAATGCTGGCGTACGGTGACGCCCGTGTCACGCGAAGAGGTCACAATCGGCATCGACATCGGCACTACCGCTGTCAAAGCGGTGGCCGCCGACGAGGATGGTCGGGTGGTCGCGCGGGCACGAATCCCGCATGAGCTGCGGGTGCCGACGCCGGATCGGCTGGAGCACAACGCCGACGAGGCGTGGCGACTGGGTCCGCTGGCAGCACTGGAGCAACTGGCGCGGCCAGATGCGCTGGCGGTGGCCGTCTCCGCGATGGTGCCGTCGATGACCGCGGTCGATTCCGGCGGCCATCCGATCACGCCGGGGCTGCTGTACGGGGATAGTCGGGGCCGGGTCGCCGGCGCAGACGGCGCGGGCCCATTCCCGGTGGGCGAGGCCGCTGAATTTCTGCGCTGGACGGCCACCCAAGCGCCCGATGCGGCCGGCTACTGGCCGGCGCCGGCGGTGGCCAATTACGCGCTGGCCGGCGAGGCGGTCATCGACTTCCCCACGGCCTTCACCGCCGTTCCGCTTTTCGACGGCAGCGGCTGGAATGTCGAAGCCTGCGCGGAACGCGGTGTGACGGTCGACCGGATGCCCCGCGTCGAAGCACCGGGCGTTACTGCCGGGCAACTGCCCGGTGCCGGCGCCGTGCTGGCGGTAGGCGCCATCGACGCCCTGTGCGAGCAGATGGTGGCCGGCGCAGACGACGACGGCGACGTGCTGGTGCTGTGCGGCACCACCTTGATCGTCTGGGTCACCATCCCAGAGGCGCGGCAAGTGCCGGGCCTGTGGACTATCCCGCACATGACCGGAAAAAGTCAGATCGGCGGAGCGAGCAACGCCGGCGGGCTGTTTCTCGGCTGGGTCGATCGTGTCCTGGGACCGGGCGACCCGGCGGCGGTGGATCCGCGGCGAGTGCCGGTGTGGTCGCCGTACCTACGCGGCGAACGCGCGCCCTTCCACGACCCGGACCGTCGCGGGATCCTCGACGGGCTGGATCTCACCCACGATGCGGCAACGCTGCGCCGGGCCGCCTACGAGGCGTCGGGCTTCGTCGTTCGTCAGCTCATCGAGCTGAGCGGGGCGAAGGTATCGCGGGTTGTGGCCGCAGGTGGCGGTACTCGAGTCGAGCCGTGGCTGCGGGCCATCGCCGATGCCACCGGTCGACCGGTGGAGGTGTCGGGAGTGGCCGAGGGCGCGGCGCTGGGTGCGGCTTTCCTCAGCCGGATGGCGGTCGGTCGGGAGTCGGCAATCACCGACGCGGCCCGATGGGCCGCTATCGAGCGCGTCGTCCAACCAGATCCCGCGTGGACCGACCCGATGGAGGACCGCTACGGACGGTTTCTCGAGCTGGCCGGGCAGCCCTCGTTACGGTAGCGCCGCCGACACGTATCGGATGTCGCCGAACGCGACCATGGTCGGACCTTCAGGGAAGTCAAAACCGTTGTCGGCGTACAGCTCTGGTGTGGTATGGATCGTCGTCTGCCAGCCGCGTTCGGTCAGGTACTCGACGGCGTCGTTACGCTCGCCGTCGTAGACCAAATCGGCCCAGTTGAGGTCCAATCCGAGTCGGCGCCAACGCTCGCTGATCTCTTTGCCCCGTTTAGCGATGCGGCCGTGGATATCCGGGACGTAGCCAGTACCCAGTCGGCTTCCGCAGAAACTGAGCGCGGTGATGTTGTCGAACAACCGGTCTTGAGCTTCCGGCGGCAGATAGCCCAGCAGCCCCTCGGCGATCCAGGCTGTCCGGCGCCCCGAATCAAATCCGTTGTCCTGCAAGGCTTGCGGCCAGTCATCGCGCAGGTCGACGGCCACCGCCCTGCGGTCGGCGGACGGAGCCGCGCCCAGATCGGCCAGCGTGCGGGTCTTGAATTCAATGACCCGGGGCTGGTCGATTTCATAGATCACGGTGTTCGGCGGCCACGGCAGCCGGTACGCGCGCGTGTCGAGCCCGGCGGCCAGGATGACGGCCTGACGCACACCCGACGCCGTGGCGTCGGCGAAGAAGCTGTCGAAGAATCGGGTGCGCACCGCCATTCCCTCGGCCAGCCGCCGCGGGGTGAATGCGGGGTCGTCTTCCACCAGCTCGATTTCGCCGTTCATCATCCTGATGAAGGCGTCGACTCCGACCGCGTTCACCAGCGGCTCGGCGAAGGGATCGTCGATCAGCGGATTCGGTCCCTTTGCCGCCATCGCGCGCCGGGCGGCCACCGCCGTGGCGGTGGCGCCCACGCTGGACGCCAGATCCCAACTGTCGCCGTCATGTCGTTTGGTGTCGCCCGCGGCCATGGTTACGCGTCCTTTTTTGCGAGCCGGTCGCGGGTTGCGATGACGGAGACGATGTTGCGGAACGCCGCCAGTTCTTCGTCGGTGGGGAAGGCGCGACCGTAGTCAGCGAAGAGCTCCCGTCGTGGGCGGGCGGCCACCTGCCAACCCCGATCGCTGAGATACTCCGCGACGTTGTGCCGCTCGCCCTCGTAGAACAGCTCCGACAAATCGACGTCACAGCCCAGATCGGCCCACCGAGCGTTCATCGCGTTGCCGCGTTCCGCCATCGTCGGACCGCCATCCGGGTGGTATTCGGTGGCCAGTTGGCTGCCCGGGGCGCTGAGCGCGGTGATGTGGTCGAACAGCCGGTCCTGCGCCTCGGGCGGCAGGTACATCAACAGCCCTTCGGCGCTCCAGGCTGCCGGTTTGGTATCGTCAAAACCGCTGCCGCGCAACGCAGTCGGCCAGTCTTCACGCAGGTCGATGCTGACCGTGCGGCGCTCGGCCGTCGGCTCGGCGCCCAGTTGTGCCATGGTGTCGGTTTTGAACTTGATGACCTTGGGCTGGTCGACTTCGTAAACGACGGTGCCGGGGGGCCAGGCTAGCCGGTACGCCCTGGCGTCCAGGCCGGCAGCCAGAATCACGGCCTGACCGATGCCCGCCGCGGCCGCGCTGGTGAAGAAGTCATCGAAAAACCGGGTGCGCACCGCCAGTGAGTCGGTCTCCGTTTGCAATTCCACATTGCCGGTTTCACCCACGTCAGTCGGGCTGATCTCGCCGTCGACCGCGCGGGTGAAGAAATCGATCCCCACCGCCCGCACCAGCGGGGCGGCGAACGGGTCGTTGATGATCGGGTCGGTGTCTTCAGTGGCCAGCGCGCGGGCGACGGCCACCATCGTCGCGGTGGCGCCCACGCTGGACGCCAGGTCCCAAGTGTCGCTGTCGCTGCGCGCCATGATCACGCCTCCTTCAGCTGGGGTTCGGCAAATTGGTCGTTGATCAGCGGGTTCCGGTTTCTCGTCGGCACCGTTAAATTCCAGGTGTCGCCCCCAGACCGCGCCCCACTCATCTGTGCCCATGCGCGTCATACCCACCCCTTCGACCGAAAACCACCGCCGACTTGATACTTAGCCAAGGTAAAGAGCCACTGAAACTGTACGCCTCGTTGCTGTGTGCGGGACCACCCGTTTGCGGGGGAGCGCGACTACCGCTGTTAGTCTCGTAGACTGTCTGACGCGCGCTGGACACCTCCTGGCCTGCGAGTGCTTGGCGCGTGACGCAGGACCATCCGACGCTGGTCACACCAGCCCCGTTGGCATGCCGCGACCAGAGACCGGCTGCGCAGGAGGAAGAGTGCTTTCGGCTTTCATCTCATCGCTGCGAACAGTCGACCTGAGACGGAAGATCCTGTTCACGCTGGGCATCGTCGTGCTCTACCGCGTGGGCGCGTCACTGCCGTCACCCGGCGTCAACTACCCGAACGTGCAGAAGTGCATCGCGCAGGTCAGTGGCGGCGAAGCGGCCCAGATCTACTCGCTGATCAACCTGTTTTCCGGCGGTGCGCTGCTGCAGCTGACCGTGTTCGCGGTCGGGGTGATGCCCTACATCACCGCGAGCATCATTGTGCAGCTGCTCACCGTGGTCATCCCAAGGTTTGAAGAGCTGCGGAAAGAAGGCCAATCCGGTCAGGCCAAGATGACGCAGTACACGCGTTATCTGGCGATCGCGCTGGCCATCCTGCAGGCCACCAGCATCGTGGCGCTGGCTGCCAACGGAGGGCTGCTGCAGGGCTGCAACCTGGACATCATCGCCAACCAGAGCGTCTTCACGCTGGTCGTCATCGTGTTTGTGATGACCGCGGGCGCGGGGCTGGTGATGTGGATGGGCGAGTTGATCACCGAGCGCGGCATCGGCAACGGTATGTCGCTGTTGATTTTCGCCGGCATCGCAGCCCGCATCCCCAGCCAGGGCAAGGCCATCCTGGACAGCCGCGGCGGGGTGATGTTCACCGCGGTCTGCGTGGCAGCACTGATCATCGTCGTCGGCGTGGTGTTCGTCGAGCAGGGCCAGCGCCGCATCCCGGTGCAGTACGCCAAGCGCATGGTGGGCCGGCGGATGTACGGCGGCACCTCGACGTATCTGCCGCTCAAGGTCAACCAGGCGGGTGTTATCCCGGTCATTTTCGCATCGTCGCTGATCTACATTCCGCATCTGATCACCCAGCTGATCCGCAGCGGAAGCGGCGGTATGGGCAATACCTGGTGGGACAAATTCGTCGCCAATTACCTGTCCAACCCCGCCAGCCCGGTTTATGTCAGCATCTATTTCGGACTGATCATCTTCTTCACGTACTTCTACGTGTCGATCACGTTCAACCCCGACGAACGTGCCGACGAGATGAAGAAATTCGGTGGCTTCATCCCCGGCATCCGACCGGGCAAGCCGACCGCCGACTACCTGCGTTATGTGCTGAGCAGGATTACCCTGCCGGGTTCGATCTACCTCGGTCTCATTGCGGTGCTGCCGAACCTCTTCCTCAAGATCGGCAACACCGGAACGGCGCAGAACCTGCCGTTCGGTGGCACCGCGGTGCTGATCGCGATCGGCGTCGGCTTGGATACGGTGAAACAGATCGAAAGTCAGTTGATGCAGCGCAACTACGAAGGGTTCCTCAAGTGAGAGTTGTGTTGCTTGGTCCGCCCGGAGCGGGTAAGGGCACGCAGGCCGAGAAGCTGGCCGAGAACCTCGAAATACCGCACCTGTCCACCGGCGAGCTTTTCCGGCACAACATCAGCACCGGCACCAAGCTCGGTCTGGAAGCCAAGCGCTACCTGGATGCCGGCGATCTGGTGCCGTCTGAGCTGACCAACGAACTCGTCGACGACCGGCTGAAGGATCCGGATGTCGGCGAAGGTTTCATCCTGGACGGTTACCCCCGCTCGGTGCCGCAGGCCCAAGCACTGCATGACATGCTCGAGCGCCGGGGAATCCAGCTCGACGCGGTGCTGGAGTTTCGCGTACCCGAAGATACGTTGTTCGAGCGGCTCAAGGCGCGCGGCCGCGCCGACGATACCGACGACGTCATCCGCAATCGGATGAACGTCTACCGCGACGAGACCGCGCCGCTGCTGGAGTACTACAACAGCGAGCTGAAGACCGTCGATGCGGTCGGCACGGTCGACGAAGTATTCGCCCGCGCGCTACAGGCCCTGGGCACATAACGGTGATCGCCCTGGGCGGGCTGCGCAGTCGCAAGGTCGTGCCGCAGCGCAGCGTCGGCGAACTCGACGCGATGGCCGCTGCGGGTGCTGTGGTCGCCGCCGCATTGGCGGCGGTGCGTATGGCCGCAGTCCCGGGGGCGTCGACGCGAAACCTCGACGAGATTGCCGAATCGGTGATCCGCGACGCCGGCGCGACGCCGTCGTTCCTCGGCTACCACGGCTATCCGGCGTCCATCTGCGCGTCGGTCAACGACCACGTCGTGCATGGCATCCCGTCCGCCGGCGAGACACTCGTCTCCGGTGACCTGGTGTCGGTCGACTGTGGCGCAATCCTGGACGGCTGGCACGGTGACGCCGCGATCACGTTCGGTGTCGGACCACTCATCCCCGCCGACGAAGTGCTGTCGCAGGCGACCAAAGAGTCGATGGAGGCCGGGATCGCCGCGATGGTTCCCGGCAATCGCTTGACCGACGTGTCGCATGCGATCGAAACCGCCACCCATGCGGCCGAGGCCCGCTACGGGCGGGCGTTCGGCATCGTCGAGGGCTACGGCGGACACGGCATCGGCAGGCAGATGCACATGGATCCGTTTCTGCCCAACGAGGGAGCTCCCGGACGCGGGCCGCTGCTGGCTCACCGATCGGTGCTGGCCATCGAGCCGATGCTGACGCTGGGAACACGCAAGACAGTGGTGCTGGACGACCAGTGGACAGTCACTACCGCCGACGGTTCGCGCGCTGCACACTGGGAACACACCGTCGCGGCCACCGACGACGGGCCGCGCATTCTGACCCTCGGGTGAACCAAACGGACACCTGAACCGTGTCATCACCGAGAGGCTGGTGATGGACATCCCGGGCACCGGCGCAGATGCGAACACTATTCAGCGGCTGTGGGACCAACACGCCGCTGCTTTGTGGCGCTATGCGTGGTGGTTGACCGGTGATTCTGCCCATGCCGAGGACGTGGTGCAGGAGACCTTGCTTCGGGCTTGGCAGCATCCGCACGTCCTCAACAACGGGCAGTCTCCACGCGCTTGGCTTTTCACCGTTGCCAGGAACATGGTCATCGACGACCGGCGCAGCGCCAGGTTCCGCAACGAGGTGATGTCGTCGGACGGGGCTGGTCCGCCGGAACCGGCTGGCCCCGACGAGCAGACGGGGACGTTGAACCGGGCGTTGATCGGCGACGCGATGGCGCAACTGTCCGCCGAACACCGCGCGGTGGTCGGCCGCTCGTACTACCTGGGTTGGACCACAGCCCAGATCGCCGCCGACCTCGGGATTGCCGAGGGCACGGTGAAGTCGCGGCTGCATTACGCGCTGCGAGGACTGCGCCGGGCTTTGTTGGAGATGGGGGTGACACGATGACCGACTATCGGGACCGCACGACGCCCCGCGACAGTGAGCCCGACACCCCCGACATGCGGGGCGGTGCGCACGACCACGCGATGTGGGACGCGGCGTATGTGTTGGGCGCCCTATCGGACGCCGACCGGCGTGAATTCGAGGCGCACCTGCAAGGCTGCACGTCGTGTCGCGGGGCCGTCGCTGAGCTGACCGCCATCTCGCCGCTGCTCTCGATGCTCGACTACGACCACGTGGTGGCGCCGGACGGCGCCGATGTGTCGGCCGCCGCGCCGCCATGCCCTGACCTGATGACGTCGCTGCTGGCCAAGGCGGACCAGCGGTCGGCCGGTGCGTCAGACCGCTCCGAACCCCAACCGTCGCTGATGCCGGCGGCGGCGGTCGATGCGCAGACGGTCTTCCCGATCTTTCGCACCGGCAACTATGCGCCCGTGCACGACGAGCTGACCGCCTTCGATCTACCGGTCCAAGGCAGCATCCCCGCCGAACTGAACGGCTGGTACCTGCGCAACGGCCCAAACCCGCGCGCGGGCGCGGGACACTGGTGTGTCGGTGACGGCATGGTGCACGGAATTCGGTTGGAGAACGGCCGCGCCGCGTGGTACCGCAACCGCTGGGTGCGCACCGAAAGCTTCGAGCATCCGTTCCCGGTCTACAACGACGACCGCACCCGGAACCTGCACTCCAGCATCGCCAATACCCACGTCGTACGGCACGCTGGCAAAACCCTTGCGCTGATGGAATTTTCGCTGCCCTACGAAATCAGCAACGACCTGAAGACCCTGGGCGTCTACGACTTCGGCGGCAAGTTGATGAACTCGATGACCGCGCACCCGAAAATCTGCCCGGCTACCGGCGAATTGCATTTCTTCGGGTCCGGCAACATCCTCGAACCCCATGTGGTCTACCACCGCGCGGACGCCAACGGGCAGTTGACAATCAATCGTCCCATCGACGTGCCCGCGCTGACATTGATGCACGACTTCGCGCTGACCGCAGAGCATGTGGTGTTCATGGACCTGCCGCTGCTGTTCAACCCGAGCCTCGCGCTCACGCAACAAAACGAAAACGATTTACCGTACCGGTGGCACGACCGCTACGGTGCTCGCCTGGGGGTGCTGCGCCGTGACGATCCCTATGGTCAGTTGCGCTGGTTCGACATCGACCCTTGCTTCGTCTTCCATATCGCCAACGCCTATGACAAGGCGAATTCCATAGTGCTGGAAGTCATCCGCTACCCCGAAATGTGGCGCGACAGCAGCGAGTTCGGGACCGACGCCGCGCTGTGGCGGTGGACGATCGATCTGGACACCGGGATGGTGCAGGAGAGCCAACTCGACGACCGCGTCGTGGAGTTCCCGCGCGTCGACGACCGGCTCGCCGGTGTGGCCGCCCGTTACTCCGTGGCCGTCGGCAGCGACACCCTGGTCCGCTACGACCTGCAGCGTGATACCGCGTCCGAGCATCGGTTCGGAGGACGCGGCGGCCATGGAGCGCCGGGTGCGCCGGGCGAGGCGGTGTTCGTGCCGGCCGCCGGGGAGTCCGACGAGCTTGCCGGCTGGTATTTGACGTACGTCTACGACCCGGTGACCGACGGCAGTGACCTGGTCGTCATCGACGCTTCGGACTTCGAGGGTGAGCCGGTGGCTCGCATCCGGCTGCCGCGACGGGTACCGCACGGATTCCACGGAAACTGGATTTCGGCCTGAATGTCAAGCCCATGGGACTGTAGCCTTGATGAACTGGAAGGGCGGCTAACTCGTATCACATGTCAGGAGGTGATCCAGTGAGTCGCACCACCAGCGCAGCAAACGCCGAAGAGGCTCTGATGAAGGCGCTCTACGACGAGCACGCCGGGCCCTTATGGCGTTATGCGCTGCGGTTGACCGGCGACGCGGCCCGGGCCGAAGATGTGGTCCAGGAGACGCTGTTGCGGGCATGGCAGCATCCAGAGGTCATCGGCGACACCGAACGTTCGGCGCGCGCGTGGTTGTTCACCGTTGCCCGCAACATGATCATCGATGAGCGACGCAGCCCACGGTTCCGCAATGTCGTTGGTTCGCTGGATGACTCAGGCGTACCCGAGCAGTCGGCACCCGACGAAGTGGACTCTGCTCTGGACCGGCTGCTGATCGCCGATGCGATGGCCCAAATGTCGCCCGAACATCGAGCCGTTGTCGAGCGATCCTACTACCGGGGTTGGAGCACCGCCCAGATAGCGGCTGATCTTGATATCGCCGAAGGAACCGTGAAATCGCGGCTACACTATGCCGTGCGGGCATTGCGCCTCACTCTGCAAGAGATGGGGGTGACCCGATGAAGACGCAACGGATCATCTGGACGGCCGTGGATCAGCCCATCCGCGCCGCCGTCGGTTCCGAATACTTGATGACGACGCCATATGGGAGCAAGCGATGAAGGTTATCCGAGGCTTCGGTCCGCCGGGCGAGAGCGAATTGCCCGCGGGCGACAGCCACGAGTACGCGACGTGGGACGCGGCCTACGTACTCGGATCGCTGTCGCCAGCCGATCGACGCGAGTTCGAGGCGCACCTGAGCGTGTGCCCGTCCTGCACACAGGCAGTTGCTGAGCTCAGCGGCGTGCCCGCTCTGCTGTCGAAGCTGGACAGCGAGACGGTGGCGGCGATGAACGACCAAACCGCCGAGCCTCCGATGGCTGCGGACCTGCTGCCGTCGTTGCTGTTCGCAGCCCGCCGGCGGCGGCGCCGCTCGCGCCTGGTGACCTGGTCAGCTTCGGCCGCCGCGGCCGCTGTGCTGGCGATCGGTGTGTTCGTCGGCGTTGCGAACCATTCCCCGACGTCTGTGCCGCCGCAGGCCAGCGTGTCGGCACTGCCGATGGCCCAAGTCGGCACCAAGGCGCTGGCCTCCACGGTCTCGCTCAGCAGCCAGAATTGGGGCACCGTCATCGATCTGCGGTGCGTCTGCCTGGCACCGGTGTACGCCCACCACGACAAGCTGGCGATGGTGGTGGTGAACCGCGATGGCACCCACACCCAGCTGGCGACCTGGGTAGCCGACCCGGGCCACACCGCCTCGCCCGCCGGCAGCATCTCGACGCCGGTCAACCAGATCGCATCGGTGCAAGTGGTTTCCGCCGACAACGGCAAGGTGCTGCTCGAGCGCTCTCTGTAAGTCGCTGTAAGTATCAGCTAGACAACAAGATTCGACCTGTGCAGGCTAGCTGCTGGCCATCCAGGTGTGGAACATGCCATCCGGGTCGTAGGCTGCGCGCAGCTGATCCAACCGCGCCATGTTGGGATCGGTGATGAACGTCGCCGCCCGTCGGGCCAGGTTCTCGTCGGCGAGCGAGATGCCGGTCGCCAGATGCGACATCGCCGCCATATTCGATGGAGCCCAGTCGGAATAGCGTTCATCATCGGCCGGATCGTGCCAGGCGGTGTAGAGCGCCATGTAGATCTCGTCCTCCACGCCGTAGACCATGTCCGTGCGGTCCGGGGACGTTTTCCAGCCGGTGAAAATGAAGTGCGACGGGTGCGGTGGCATCGTCTCGATGATCTTGCGGATTCCCGGCAGCAGCTCTTCGGCTGGGGCCGACGTGAACATGTTGTCAACGCTGTATCGGTGGTTTTCGGGGTATTTGGTCATTACCGCCGTATACCAGTTGGCCAAGGTCGTCGGCATGAACGGAAGGGCGACGGTCGCGCGGTCGATTACCGGGCAGCTGCCCAGGGCCGCAAGCGCTTTCGTGGCCTCTTCTTCACTGTCGGCGAAGACCGGCGAGGCGATGGCGATGCTGGGCTCGTCGGACCCGGTTTCCGGAGCGCCGCGCGAGGTCAGGATTTGCAGTTCGACCCGGTCGTCGATTTCGCCGGCAATCGAGCGTCCCCACGTGAACACCTCGTCGGCGACGTCGATCGGGTACATGTACAGACACGTGCCCAGGACCCGCGAGCGTGGGTAGATCCGCAAGGTGAACGAGGTGACCACACCGAAGAAACCCGGTCCCGAACCGCGAGCGGCCCAGTACAGATCGGGGTGATTCTCGGGATCGCAGTAGATCTTTTCGCCATCGGCTGTGACGACTTCCAGTCCAAGCACGCTTTCACACGCTGGTCCGACGATCTTGCTGTTCCAGCCGTATCCGCCCTGCAGCAGATAGCCGCCGAGGCGAATGCCTTCGCAATGGCCGGCGGGGAAGAACAAGCCTTGTGAATCGAGTTCGGTGGCAAAGACGCTGGCGACTTTGCCGGGCCCGACGTGCGCGATCATTCGCTCGGTGTCGACGTGGCAGTGATCGAGGCGGCTGACGTCGAGCAGCATGCCGCCGTCGCGCAGATGGCTGGCGTTCCAGCTGTGCCCGCCCGACCGGACGCCGACGCGATAGCCCTGCGCCCGGGCGTGACGTAGCGCCGCGGCGACGTCGCCGGCATCCCGCGCCTGCATGATCACGGCTGGAAAGCGTTCCGGCAGAATGCTATTCCACACCGAATCGCGGCGGGCTGCTTCATATCCGTCCGTGCCGCGGTAGAAGAACCGCTTTTCGCGGAGCAGTGTCATCGTTGTCCCCTTATACCGCCGCTGAACGCTCAACCCGGTCTGTGGCGCACGACCTGGCCGCCAGATACGCCGAGACCTGACCGGCCAACGGCGTTGCGGCCAGCCGGATCGCCCGCAGCGGACCGTTGGGCGGAATGCCGTAACCGATCGCGAACATCCCGTCGCCGAGATGCGAGGCGAAACCGCCGTGCGGGTCGCCGTGCTCGTCAAGGACGCCGAGGTGGCCGACGAGACCGTCGAGGTCGGTGTCGAATCCGGTTGCGGCGATGATCACCTCAGGCGTGACGGCCGTGCCGTCGCCGAGGATCACCCGGCCGGAGTCGACCGCGGCCACCGCCGCGACCACCTCGACGCGGCCGGCCCGCACGGCGTCAACCAGCTCATCGGCCAGGGTGGGAATGCGGCCACGCTGCTCCACCGTCGCCTTCAGCCCGAGCGGGGGCCGGCGGAATCCGTACACCGAAAGGTCACCGAACAGCAGACGATTCAGCCGCCCGATCACCGGATCGACGATGCGCGCGGGCACCCGCGCGAACAGCTCGAGGAAGACGTCAGACGGAATCGGCCCGATGGCCCGGCGCACCAGATGCGGCGGCGTGCGTACCGCCAGCCAGACCTTGCGCGCGCCGTTGTCGGACAGCTGCACCGCGATGTCAGCGGCCGAATTGCCCGCGCCGACAACAAGAACGTCGCGGCCTCGGAAGGGCCACGCGTTGCGAAAGTCGCCGGAGTGCACCAATTCGCCGGCGTACTGATTCAGGCCGGGCCACGGCGGGACAGCGGGCGTGTGGTATTTGCCGGTAGCCAGCACCACGGCACCGGTCCGGATCTCCCCCGACGAGGTGTCAACCAACCAGCCGCCTGCCGCGCGATCGATGCGCTTTACCTCGCATCCGAGCTGCAGCGCGATGTCCTGCTGGCGTACGTAGCGGTCGAAGTAGCGGACCATGTCTTCCTTGGTCGGCCAACGGCCGGCTGTCAGAGGAATCCGTTGACCCGGAAGATGCGACAAGAACCCGTTGGTGTTCAGGCGGAAGTTGTCGTAGCGATTCCGCCACGAAACCGCAGGTGCTGCGGCCTTGTCGACAACGAGAGCCGAAATCCGATGACGATGCCGGAGCTCGCGTGCGACAGCGAGGCCGGACGGCCCGGCTCCAATGACGACGACGTCAGGTCTGCTCTGGCGGTCACTGAACACAGGCGACACGGCTCCTTATCCACGGGTCCCGCCCCGTAACACGGTTGCCACCGCTATGCGGTTCATCGCGACCGGGCGTGAACCCGAGCCGCCCGCGAGTCGTGTACTTGGTATGCCGAGCAGACACCGGGTGGTCGACCACATCGTCGGACACCTCGCCGGAATCGGAGTCGAGTACATCTTCGGGGTCGACGGGGCCAACATCGAAGATCTCTACGACGCCGCATATTTCCGCTCGGACATCACCGCGGTGCTGGCTAAGCACGAGTTCTCCGCAGCGACGATGGCTGACGGTTACAGCCGCAGCGGAGTCGGCCTGGGCGTGGTGGCCGCGACGTCGGGTGGGGGAGCGCTGAATCTGCTTCCTGGCCTGGGTGAATCGTTCACCAGCCGGGTGCCGGTGCTGGCGCTGGTCGGCCAGCCGGCGACATCAATGGATGGTCGCGGCAGCTTTCAGGACACCAGCGGCCGCAACGGTTCGCTGAACGCCGAGGCATTGTTCTCGCAGGCGTCGGTCTTCTGCCGCCGGATCCTTACCCCCGAGGACATCGTCTCGGCGCTGCCGGCTGCCATTGCCGCCGCGCGTGCCGGCGGTCCGGCAGTGCTGTTGCTGCCCAAAGACATTCAACAGTCCGTGGTGCATGTCAGTCCTCGCAGTGGACGCCCGGCGGACGTCGAGCGACCGCGATCAGTCGGTGATCCGCATCCCATCGTGCGCGCAATACGGCGCGCGACCGGACCGGTGACGATCATCGCCGGTGAGCAGGTGGCCCGCGATGACGCGCGGGCGGAGCTTTCGGCGCTGCGTGCGGTGCTGCGCGCCCGGGTGGCGTGTGTGCCGGACGCCAAGGACGCTGCCGGATCCCCGGGCTTGGGTTCGTCGTCGGCCCTCGGGGTGACCGGCGTCATGGGTCACCCCGGTGTGTCCGATGCGGTGGCCGGTAGTGGGCTGTGCCTGGTGGTGGGCACCCGGCTATCGGTGACCGCGCGCGCCGGTCTCGACGAGGCCCTGGCGGCGGTGTGCACCGTGTCCATCGGGTCGGCGCCGCCGTATCTTCCCTGCACTCACGTCCACACCGACGACCTGCGTGCGTCGTTGCAGATGCTGACCCGCGCACTTTCCGGCGCCGGACGGCCCACCGGGCTTCGGGTACCCGACGCGGTGGCTCGTACCGAGCTGACCCCGCCGCCCTTCGACGGCCATGGTGTGCGCTACCGCGACGCCATGGCCGAGCTCGACCAGGTCCTGCCGGACGAGGTCGACATCGTCGTTGACGCCGGTAACACCGGCGCGGCGGCCATCCACTACCTGCCGGTGCGGCGGAAGGGCCGCTTCGCGGTCGCGCTGGGCATGGGCGGAATGGGCTACAGCTTCGGCGCCGGCATCGGGATGGCGTTCGCCCGCGCGAAAGCCCAAGCGCCGGGCCGGCGGGTGGTGGTGATCGCGGGCGACGGCGCGTTCTTCATGCATGGCATGGAGGTGCACACCGCGTTGCATTACCGGCTGCCGGTGACCTTCGTTCTGCTCAACAACAACGCCCACGCCATGTGCGTGACCCGCGAGCAGCTCTACTACGACGACCTCTACAGCTATAACCGATTCGCTCCCAGCCAGCTCGGAGCCGGCCTGGCCACGATGTTCCCCGGACTGCCGTCGGTCGACGTCGCCGACACGGACGGATTGGCGGCCGCGGTACGGGGCTCACTGGACAACGACGGCCCATCGGTCGTCAGCGTCGAATGTGCCGCCGACGAAATCCCGCCCTTCGCACCGTTTCTCGATATGGCAGTAACCAACAAGCCTGTCAATCAACAGATTCCACATACACGGGAGGACCACATAAATGTCGCTGCCAGCGCTTGACGATATCGTCACCCACACCGGCACCACTGTTCCAATCGACGGAGTGATCCGCATCGAGACCACGCCGCTGGAGCAGACCGCCGGAACGTTCTTCTCGCAGATGCGGTCGGTGTACCCGCACGAAGAGGTTTTCGGTCAGTACTGCACGGTCAACGACTACGTCGACTGCCCACCCGACGAACTGTTCGAGTACCTGTCGGACACCAGGAGCCTCGAGGAGTGGACCTACACCCTGCGCGGCTTCACGCCTACCGAGGAACCTGGGCTGTGGCTGGCATACGACAAGTTGCTCCCGGACACCAAGATCTACACCCGCACGGTCTCCAACGCCGAGGCGCGTACCGTCGACTACCACTGCGCCTGGGACCAGGGCGCGCACCTGTGGATGATCTACCTGATGCGGGTGCTGGACGCGCAGGTGGTGCTGGACAAGCCCGGTTCTGTTGTGCTGTGGACCAATTGCCGTCACCCGTTCTACGACCACAACCCGTACCCCGAGGCAGCGCCGGTCGAACGCACGGGCTGGGTGGGTGACTTCTGGGACTTGTTCGGTGCAGGCCATGGGATAGAGCTGCACAACCTCAAGACGATCGCCGAATACCGGCACCGCAACGGCCTGCCGGTCACGCCGGCCTGGATGAGATGAGGATTTCGTGAGTCAGCCAGCAGTAAGCCTCATCGACGTCTCCAGCTATCTGCCCGGCGAACCGATAGGCGCCGACTACTACGCGCAATTCGCCGAATCCGACGAACTACGGGACAACGTCATGTTCCGTGCGCCGACATTCCGCCATCACGTCGGACCCGACGAGACCGCGACCGACATGGTCGAGCGGGCGGTGCAGGGACTGATCGAGCGGCATGGACGCGACGTCATCGAAAATGTCGACATCTTGATCACCCACACCCAGATGCCGGACATGCCGTTCTACGGCGGGGGCGGCGGGATCGCGCACCGGTTGGGCATGCGCCCGTCCTGGGTACTGGATCTGCATAACGGCGGATGCGCAGCGTTTGTATTGGCGCTCAACGTGGCCCGTCGACTGCTGGCATCGGGCGAGGGTCGCACGGCGCTGATCGCGATCGCGCAGAATGCGGCCGGGCAGGTCTTCGACCAGCCCGGGGTGCGCCGCAAGGCGCAAGCGTCGATTCCCGGCGACGGCGCCGCGGCCGGCCTCGTCGCGCTGTCCACCCAATCGCCCATCCTCGACATCGAATGCCGCACCTACGGTGAATACGCCGGCGACATGACGCTCGCCATCGACCCGCCGCGCAAGTGGTGGCAGCCCGGGCCCGGCGAGGGCTGCATCGGGTTCACCGAAACCAAGATCGCCAAGGTGCTGGCCCGCGGCAACCGTCAGGTTCCCGAGGTGGCGCTGGCGGTGTGTGACCGAATCGGGCTG
This sequence comes from Mycobacterium sp., assembly GCF_035623875.1. Classification (GTDB taxonomy): domain Bacteria; phylum Actinomycetota; class Actinomycetes; order Mycobacteriales; family Mycobacteriaceae; genus Mycobacterium. Next base: position 19,903 of record NZ_DASPSP010000316.1, read on the forward strand.
AAGTCAAAAGACATTGACCTGCTCGTCACCAATCAGCCCAACCGGATTTTCCTCCGCAATTGGCGCGAGGCGCTCGAGGTGCCCGAATCCAGACACCTCGACACCTACGACGAGTGCGGCAACCTGTTCGGTGCCGGGATTCCGCTCAACCTGGATCGTGCCATCTCTGAGGGTCAGGTCGAGGCCGGCGAGACGGTCATGATGGCCGCGTTCGCGCACGCTGGCGACTTCGCCGGCGCGGCAGCGATCCGCTGGGGCGGGCGTGCCTGATGGCCGAGCCGGCGCACGGGAGTTCGGTGACCGCGGAGATCCTCGCCACCCTGCCGCAGGCGGTTGACCCACTCGCGTTGTCGCTCAACGAGAGTCCGTTTCCGCCGCTGCCGGCGGTGCGGTCGGCGCTGGTGCACTGCATCGATATGGCCAACCGCTATCCGGAGTTTCTGCCCGAGCAGTTGCGGCGGTTGGTCGCGGACCGAGTCGGTGTCGGCGAGGAGCAGGTAGTGCTCGGGCCGGGGGCGTCGGGCGTGGTGATGCAGGTTCTGCATGCGGTCACCCGACCCGGTCAGCGGATTGTGATGAGCCAGCCAACTTTCGACGGTTACCCGATCTTCGCCCGAATGGCCCGGCTGACTCCTATCACCGTCCCGCTCAACCAGTACGGCCATCACGACCTCGCGGCAATGGCTGACGCCGCCACCGACGCGCGTGTGGTGGTGCTGTGCCGACCCCACAATCCCACCGGCACGCTCGAGTCCGTCTCGGCTGTCGAGTGGTTCCTCAGGCAGATCCCGAGCGACGCGATTGTGTTGCTTGACGAGGCATACATCGAGTTCGTGGCTTCCCGGCACCGCATCGACGGACCAGATCTGATCCGGCGCTTCCCGAATGTGGTTGTGCTGCGGACCTTCTCCAAAGCCTATGGACTTGCCGGGTTGCGGATCGGGTACGCCTTCGCATCGCCCGAGCTGGCGAGCATGCTGTGGACCATGCAATTGCCGTTTGGGATGAGCAATCTCAGTGCGACGGCGGTGGCGGCCTCCTACGACGCCGAAGCCCAGCTTGTGCAGCGCATTCGCCGGATCTCCTCTGAGCGCAACCATCTGCGGCTGCGGTTGATGGCGATGGGTATTTACACCACGGACTCGCACGCCAACTTCGTCTACCTGCCCGCGGGGCATCCGCCGTGGCGCGAGGTGTTTGCCAAGAGCGGGGTGCAGGTCCGCCACTACCCCGATGGTGGCGCCCGAATTACCGTCGGCGACCTGCCGTCGACGCTGGCGGTGCTGTCCGCGGTCGAAAAGTCGCTGGCCTAAACCCCGCCACGGGCCCAGAGTCAAAGTTGCCCAGGGCGGATTTGGCGGTGCTGTTGGTGCCGTTGGCGAATGCAGAGTCAAAGATGCCGCCTTGGGTGGCGGCGTCGGCGCCATTGCCGATGGCGATCGCGAGGTCCCCCGTGCCGGAGGTGGCGATAGCGGTGTCGCCTGCCGTTGGGAGGTGGCTCCCGGGGTGGCGGCCAGCGCCGCGGTCACCAACTTGACCGTTGCGCCGACGGCCCGCTCACCGCACCCGGCGACCCCCTAGTTCTTCCGAGCCGTCCCCGCAGTCGGGGTCAGAGCATTTCGGCGAGCAACCCGGCCGCACGTATCGCCCCGTCTGTTTCGACGGGGTGAAACCGCGTCTGCGCCGATAATTCCTCGGCAATCGCGATCGCCAGCCGGTCGGGGTCCGCCGCATCCTGGTATCGGATCATCCGGCCAGCGCCGTAGCGTTCGCAATTTCGCGGCGTGGGGAAAGAATGATCGCATGCGGTCCTGATCGCACGCGAAAGTGCGGTAAGAAAAGGGCGTGGCCGCCTCGCACCCCGACAACCGCGATCCGATCGCTGCCGCGCGGGCCAACTGGGAACGCGCCGGATGGGGTGAAGTCGCGCAGGGGATGGTCGCGGTGACGTCGGTGATGCGGGCCCACCAGATCCTGCTCGCCCGCGTCGAAACCGCTTTGCGCCCCTATGATCTGAGCTTTTCTCGGTTCGAATTGCTGCGTCTGTTGGCGTTCAGCCGCAGTGGCGCATTGCCGATCACCAAGGCGTCCGATCGGCTGCAGGTACACGTCACCAGCGTCACCCATGCCATCCGCCGGCTGGAAGCCAACAGTTTGGTGCAACGCGTCCCGCACCCTACCGACGGGCGAACCACGCTAGTGCAGATCACCGACCTGGGCCGCTCGACCGTCGAGGACGCCACTGTCACGCTCAACGAGCAGGTGTTCTGCGATATCGGGATGTCCGAGGGTGAATCGCAGGCGCTGGTGTCGTCGATCGAAACGCTGCGGCACAACGCCGGGGATTTCTGACCGTTAGGCCTATTCGACGGTCGAGGGCACCGGAATCGTCGCGGTGACGGCTGTCCCGGCGCCGGGCCGCGACCGGATGTTCAACCTGCCCCCGACCAGCTCGGCGCGCTCCGCCATCGACAGCACACCGTAGCCGCCCATCTCATCGCCACCGAGTGGATTCTCGAAAGTATCGAAACCTATTCCATTATCGACGATTTCGAGTCGCGCGGTGTCGTCGTCTACCCTGAATCGCAGCCGAGCCACCGATGCGTTGGCATGTTTGACGATGTTCTGCAGGCCCTCTTGTGCGATGCGGTAGAGCGCGAGCTCGATGTGCTCGGGCAGCCGGACATCGGCCAGTTCAAGCTCCATGTCCAGGTGCGGAATCGATCGGGCCAGACTGGCCAGCCCACCGGCCAGGCCCAAGTCGTCGAGAACCGGCGGGCGCAGCCCGCTGATCGCAGCTCGGGCCTCCTGCAACGTCAACCCGGCGAGTTCCCTGGCCTCGTCGAGTTGCTGCGAGGCTTCCGCCGGATCGTCGCTGACGGCTCGTGCGGCGGCGTCGAGCCGGTACGACAACGTGATGAGGCGCTGGGAAATGCCGTCGTGGATATCGCCGGCGAGCCGGCGGCGTTCGATTTCCTGGGCCTCGATCACCTGCTCGACGAACAGCTCGTGTGCCCGCTCCCTGGCAACCAGCTGTCGATGCAACCGGGCCTGGTGCATGGCCCCGGCGATCAGCCGGCCGATGACCCGGAGGAGTTCGACGTCCCCCTCGGTGAACTCGCGGCGCGCGACCGTATGCACGTTGAGCACGCCGACCAGCCCGCCCGGGTCGGTTTCCATCGGCACGGACACCATCGAGGTGAAGTCGCGTCCGCGTAGCGATTCGATCGGCAAGTAGCGTGGGTCGGCTTCCTTGTCGTGCGTGATGACGACGGGCTCTCGGTGTGTGGCCACCCAGCCGGAAACGCCGGATCCTAGCGGCAGGCGAATCTTTCCCACCTGGCCGTCGAAAGGCGGTGTCGCACCGGCAAGGGTCAGTGAGCGGTCAGTGTCGTCGAGCACGTGCACGAAGCACACGTCGGTCCCGGTGGCCGCGGTGATCATCCGCGCTGCGGCGGCCGCCAACGGTTCCACTCCAGGGCCGCTCGAGGCGGCCTGGATGAGCTCGCGCAGCAGCGCCAGCTCACGGTCGGTGTCGACCAGATCACGTACCGCATGTGAGCCGCGGGCGCCGTTATCGGGTGCTGCCGGTTGCCGTGCGGTCATTGGTAAATGCCCTCGCGCAGCGCAGTGGCCACCGCGCCGGTCCGGTCGCTGACCCCGAGCTTGCGGTAGATCGATCGCAGGTGGCTTTTGACGGTTTCCTCACCGATGACGAGCTTGTTGGCGATGCCGCGGTTGGACAGCCCGTTGACCATGTAGGACAGGATTTCGCTCTCGCGTTGCGTCAACCCCTGCCGGGCGCCCGGCCAGAATTCGTCACGCTGCATGCGGGCGGCGGTGTCCGCCGCCCGGGCCGCCATCCCAGGGTCGATCACGGTTTCGCCGTTGTGCACGGATTCGAGCAAGCGCACCAAATCGTCGCTGTTGATGCTTTTGAGCAGATAGCCGCTCGCGCCCACCCGCAAGGCCTGGAACAGGTACTGCTCATCGTCGTAAACCGACAGCATGACGACCTTGCGGTCAGGGTCGTGCTCGCGCAGCACCTTGCACAGGTCTAACCCGCTGAAGCCCTGCATACGCACGTCGCACAGCACGATGTCGGGCTGCAGCTCGTCGACGACGCTGACCGCCCGGTCGGCGCCCACCGCCTGGCCGACCACCTGCACCCGATCTTTGAACGCCGCCAGCATCGCCTTGAGTCCCTCGATGACCATCTCGTGGTCATCGACCAGGACAAGACGCACCGGCGTACTAGCAGACCCGGTGTGCAAAGCCGCCATGGCAACACCCTAGGACTCTGCATCGTCCCTGGGCGGTTGGCCATGCCAATCCCCCTAATGGGGGAAGCCAAGGGGGTAGCTGACATGCAAACTGTGGGCGTGCGAGCCACGGGTCAGACTCGTCCAGCCCGGACCTTTTGGTGGGATCGGGAGCCTCCGGTCGAAGCCGATATCCTGCGCGCGGTGATTTTCGACGCCGATTCCGCGCTGGCCGATATCGAACGCGACGGTGACATCACGCCCCAGGACGGTCTCGTTGATGCGGTGATGAGTTTGTTCGTTGCGGGTATATGGGTCGGGGTGGTGAGCACTCGGCCCCGGGTGTGGGCAGAGACGCTGGTGCGGCAGTTGATCGGTGACGGCCTGATCGAGACGATCGTGACCGTCGAGGACCTACCCGAAATTCACGCCGGGTCCCAGTGCGACGCCGAGCTGTATCGGCTGGCGTTGTGGGAGATGGGAATAACGCGCCGGAACGCGCTGGCGATCGCCGGATCGGGGCGTGGAATGCGCGCTGCCGTATCTGCCGAATTGCCCGCGGTGGTCGTCACCACCGGTTACACCGCCGACCACCAGTTCCGCGGCGCCGCGGAGGTTCGCGCCGGCTACGACGGTGCGGATCCACTGCTGGCGGCCGGCTGCCAGCAAGCCCACCGACGTTGGTGGATTGCCAAGCAGCGCTGCCGAGTTGCCTAACTTTAGCTGCCACGGATCATCTCGATGACGGCGCTGAAGTCTTTGTCGGCGTTGGCCGCTGCGAACTTGGCATAGATCTCGGCTGCGTGACTGCCCAGCGGCGCCGCCGAACCTGTCGAGTTGACCGCGTCCATCGCAAGCCCCAGGTCCTTGTTCATCAGCGCGGTCGCGAAGCCCGGCCGGAAGTCGTGGTTGGCCGGTGATGTCGGCACCGGGCCGGGCACCGGGCAGTTGGTGTGCACTGCCCAGCAGTTTCCGGTCGCGCCGGTGATGACGTCGAACAGCGACTGCGCCGATAGCCCAAGCTTCTCGGCCAACACGAACGCCTCGCCGATCGCGATCTGCTGCACGGCAAGCACCATGTTGTTGCACACTTTGGCGGCCTGGCCGGCGCCGGCCCCTCCGCAATGAATAATCTTGCCCGCCATCGGTTCCAGCACCGGCCGCGCCCGTTTCAGCGCGTCGTCCTCGCCGCCGACCATGAATGCCAGGGTGCCGGCGACGGCGCCTTTCACTCCACCGGAGACTGGCGCGTCGAGCTGAGCCAACCCGTGCGAGGCCGCCGATGCGTGGGCTTCGCGAGCGTCATCGACAGAAATTGTTGAGCTGTCGATGAACAGCGCGCCTGGGCTTGCAGCGGGCAGGATTTCGGCGTAGCAGCGCTTGACCGCATCGCCGTGCGGCAGCATCGTGATGACGACGTCGGCGCCGGCCACCGCGGCGGTTCCGCTGTCTGACACCACGACACCGTTGTCCGCGGCGGAGACGGCGGCAGCGGGCACCGGGTCAAAGCCCTGCACGGTGTGGCCGGCGGCGACCAGGTTCTTCGACATCGGACCACCCATGTGGCCCAGCCCCAAAAACGCGACCGTGGACATCTGCTCTGGCCTTCCTACGCGCTGGCGCGCACCCGTGCGGCCTCGGCTCGGCCGATGACCACCCGCATGATTTCGTTGGTTCCCTCCAGGATGCGGTGCACCCGTAGATCCCGCACGATCTTCTCCAGACCGTACTCGCGCAGATACCCGTAACCACCGTGCAACTGCAGGGCCTTGTCCGCGACGTCATAGCACGCGTCGGTGACGTATCGCTTCGCCATCGCGCACAGCTCGACTTTGTCGGCGGCGTCACTATCGAGTGCGGTCGCTGCCCGCCACAACAACATTCGCGAGGACTCCAGCGCGGTGGCCATATCGGCAAGAGTGAACCGGATGGTCGGCTCGTCGAGCAATGCGGCCCCGAACGCCTCCCGGTGGGAAAGATAGGACGCCGCCTTGTCGAACGCGGCCTGCGCCCCACCCAGCGAGCACGCCGCGATGTTGATCCGGCCACCGTTGAGGCCGTTCATGGCGATGCCGAAGCCGGTGCCTTCACCCTCCGCACCGCCCAACATCGCATCGGCGGGCACCCGCACCCCGTCGAACACCACCTGTGCCGTCGGCTGCGCGTTCCAGCCCATCTTCTGCTCGTGCGCACCGAAACTCAGCCCTGAGCTGTCTTTTTCGACGATGAACGCCGATATCCCGCGCGGGCCGTCGGTTCCGGTGCGGGCCATCACCACGTAAACGTCGGAGGCGCCCGCCCCGGAAATGAACTGCTTGACGCCGTTGAGCACGTAGTCGTTACCCTGCCTGACCGCCCGCGTGCTCAACGCGCCGGCATCCGAGCCGGCTCCCGGCTCGGTCAGGCAATAGCTGGCAATGACATCCATCGAGGCCAGCCGCGGCACCCAATCCTTGCGCTGTTCAGCCGTGCCGAACGCGTCGATCATCCAGGCGCACATGTTGTGGATCGACAGGAACGCGGCAACCGTCGGGCAGGCCATGGCCAGCTGTTCGAAGATCCGCACCCCGTCCAGACGCCGCAGTGCACTGCCGCCCACGTCATCGCGACAGTAGATCGCCGCGATGCCGAGCCCGGCTGCCTCGCGCAGCTCATCCACCGGAAAGTGATGCGTCGCATCCCATTCCAGGGCGTAGGGGGCGAGGCGTTTGGCCGCGAATGCGGCTGTCGTCTCGGTAATGACCCGCTCGTCGTCGTCAAGGGTGAAGAACTGCATCGATGGGCTACTTCATCGTCGGGATGACGAATTCGGCGCCGTCCTTGATGCCAGACGGCCAGCGCGACGTAACGGTCTTGACCTTGGTGTAGAACTGGATCGACGCCGGCCCGTGCTGGTTGAGGTCACCGAAGCCGGAGCGCTTCCAGCCGCCAAAGGTGTGGTAGGCCACCGGAACTGGGATGGGCACGTTGACGCCGACCATGCCGACCTGCACCCGGGAGACGAAATCACGTGCGGTGTCGCCGTCGCGGGTGAATAGCGCCACGCCGTTGCCGTATTCGTGTTCGCTGGGCAGCCGCAACGCCTCTTCGTAGTCATGCGCCCGCACCATGACCAGCACTGGACCGAAGATCTCGTCGGTGTAGATCGACATGTCGGGGGTGACGTGGTCGAACAGCGTGGGGCCGATGAAGAAGCCGTGCTCCAGGTTCGCGTCGCCGTAGGCCAGGTCATCGCTGGTGCGTTCGCGGCCGTCGACGACGATATCGGCGCCGGCAGCCACACCCTGGCCGATGTAATCACGCACCCGGGCCAGGGCGGCCTCGGTGACCAGCGGTCCGTAGTCGGCCTTGGGGTCCAGGCTGTGGCCCACCCGCAGGTTGTTGATCCGCTCAACCAGCCTGGCGCGCAACCGATCCGCGGTCTGCTCACCGACCGGCACCGCCACGGAAATCGCCATGCACCGCTCCCCGGCGCTGCCATAGCCGGCACCGATCAGCGCGTCGACTGCCTTATCCAGATCGGCGTCGGGCATCACGATCATGTGATTTTTCGCCCCACCGAAGCACTGCGCGCGCTTGCCGGTGCTGGTCGCCGTCGAATAGATGTACTGCGCGATATCCGAACTGCCGACAAACCCGACGGCGGCAATGTCCGGGTGAGTCAGGATCGCGTCGACGGCCTCTTTGTCGCCGTGCACCACCTGAAATGCGCCCGGCGGCAGACCGGCCTCGATGAACAACTCGGCCAGCCGCACCGGCACCGACGGGTCCCGTTCAGAAGGCTTGAGCACGAACGCATTTCCACACGCCAGAGCCGGACCGGCCTTCCACAACGGAATCATCGCCGGGAAGTTGAACGGCGTGATACCAGCCACCACCCCCAACGGCTGACGCAACGAATACACGTCGATGCCCGGGCCGGCGCCCTCGCTGTATTCGCCCTTGAGCAGATGCGGGATGCCGATACAAAACTCGATCACCTCGATACCGCGCTGAATGTCACCGCGGGAATCGGCCAGCGTCTTGCCGTGCTCCAACGACAGCATCTCGGCGATCTCGTCGACATGCTCGTTGACCAACTCGACAAAGCGCATCATCACCCGCGCCCGGCGCTGCGGATTGAACGCCGCCCACTCCTGTTGCGCGCGCGCCGCCGAGGCCACTGCGGCATCCACCTCGTTCTTGCTGCCCATGGGTACCAGCGACTGCACCTGGCCGGTGCAGGGGTCGAACACTTCGGCAGTGCGACCGGACTGCCCGGCCGTGCGTTTGCCATCGATGAAATGCGAGATGTGTGCGGTCATGAATGCCCTCGGATGCGCGCGACGGAAGAAAGATGGGTTACTAGGACATCCTAGTAAATGGCTCGCGCTGTGGCAAGCCACCCCGCCTGGTTCGCCCGAAGCGAGGTGGAGCGGATGATCGTCGGGGGCGAGATCACCGATGCGCAGTCGATCGCGGCGTGGGCGCTGTTTTTGCTCGTCCCGCAGGCTAATTGACATGCCGATGTGGGTGTGGCGCGGCTACCTATGGATTCGCCGCTGGCCAAGGCTTGCAGTCCGTGCTTACCCTCCTTCAATGCAGGGGAAGGCAACTGTTATCGCTGGAGCGGCGATAGTTCTCGCAGGTTGTGGCGGGTCAAGCCAGACAGCGGTGACGCTGACATCCACACTGGAAATCACGAAAACAGTGACGATGACCGCCCCGCCGCCACCATCCGTCCCCAAAACGACCATGGAAACCGATGGCACGTACCGAGTCGGCATTGACATCGTGCAGGGCACCTATCGCTCGGCCGATGCTAGCCCTGAAGGAGCATCCGATTGCTATTGGGCGAGGCTGAATAGTCTCAATGAAACCCACATCATCGATAGCAACATCAGCACTGGTCCTCAGGTAGTGGTGATCCGGCCGAGTGACAAGGCGTTCTTGACGCATAGCTGCCAGCCCTGGCAGAAGGCTGACTGACCTACAGGGCTACGTCTGGAATGCGTCCCGCCATGGCCGGTAACCAAGGAGGAGAGTAAATGTCCGACACCCGCAGACGACGTTGCCGAAAGCGTCGACGGCACGACCGTAGTGTCTCCGGTGACCTGCCGATAATACTGCTGTGCTGGCAGGGGACCGGCTCAGACATGTGGAACACCACGCCGCCCCAACCCGCATCGGTAGCAACCGTTGTGGCGAAAGCCTTTCCGAGCACCTTCTATTTCCAGCCTGTGGGAAATTGGCCGGCCCAACTCTATCCAATGGGCCCGAGTGTCGATGCCGGCTACAACGAAGGCATCCGTCTCGCCACGCAGGTCCACCCGAACAACCTGCTGTTCCCGTTCGGCTACAGCCAAGGGGCGATCTGCGCCAGTCACTTTCTGCGCGACTTCATCATCCCGAACAACCTGCAGAACCGGGTCGTAGGTGGCATCACGTTCGGAAACCCGTGCAGATCCCCGGGCATCGCGAACGGGAACGCATGGGCCCGCTGGCCCATGCCGGGAAAGATCGACGGCTTTGTGACCGGCGGCATCTCAGGGCCGGACTGCCTCACCGCGGCGCAGACCCCGAGCTGGTGGCTGGACTTCGTCAACACCACCACCAGCGACCATGGCGCAACCGAGTTATACGCCAACTGTCCCGTGGGCACTAATCCGTGGACCGCAGAAGCGCCACCAGGGAAAGTCGGCACCTCCATCTACAACGTCGTCCAACAGGCCACCGTGCTGGACGTGGTCGCGGTCGCTGCGGACCTGGAGGTGCCCATTGGCACAGTGGAGGAAATCGTCAACGGCTTTAGGTTCCTCGGCGCCCAAGGCAACGCCGACCACTACACCTATCCGATACAGCCCGCTATCGACTACCTGACCAACGTCATCGCGCCCCAGCACCAACAAACGAACCTATAGCGGGTCAGCTGGTGTACCGGTCCCCGCCGATGTGTCCGGCGTGCCGCGCGGCTACTTCGTCGAGGCGATCAAGGCCTGACCTGCCCCGGTGTAACCCGAGCCGCTATGGACCGGTAATACGGCACTATTGTCAGCGGTGCCACGCTCTGGACAGGCAGGCGATATGTGACGGCACACGGCGAATCCGTCCACCCGCGGCCGTTGCGGGTGGTGCCCGACGGCGGCTACCCGAACTGGGAGGCGGTCTACCAGGAGAACGCCACCTGGGTATATCGCACGATCTTCGCCCGGGTGGGCAATCGGGCCGACGCCGAGGACCTGACCGCCGAAGTCTTCCTGGCCGCGCTGCGACCCCTGCGGTTGACGGCCAGCGTCGGCGAGGTACGTGCTTACCTGCGGGCCACCGCGCGAACGGTGCTGGCCGCGCACTGGCGCGAGACGCTGGGACGCGAGATCACCTCGATCGACGACATCGAGCAACCGCCCGACAGCGAGGAGGCGATCAGCACCGCTCCCCAGCGGGTGGCCGAGGTTCTCGAGCGGCTACCGGATAATTATCGGCGGATCTTGGAACTGCGCTTCCTGCAAGGCCGTTCGATCAAAGAGTCGGCCGCCGAACTCGGGGCTAGCGTCGCCAATGCCAAGGTGCTCCAGCATCGCGCATTGCGACTGGCCGCACAGGTCAGCGAGAAGGGCGAATTATGAACGCGCGTGGGTTGCGCAGGTATGTCGACGACCTGTTGCGTGGTCGTCGTCCCAAGCCGTTCCGGCCCGACGACTTCGAAGCCGCTCAGATCCGGACGGCCATCGACTTACAGGCCGCGCGGCTGGGCAGCGATGCCCCGCGAGAGGAATTCCTCACCGACCTGCGCCAGCGTCTTGCCGCACAGGCGGATGGCACTTCGCAGCCGGTGGGCAAACCCAGAGCTACCCGCAGGCATGTCGTCATCGTCGGCACGTCGGCTGCCGCGGCGGCCGCGGTGGCGGCGGTGTCGATCGATCGAGCCCTGATCGACAGTGGGCAGGTCGCTGACGGCGCCAACAACAGCGGTTCCGGCGAACTCATCCCGAACACCGGACGCTGGGTGCGGGTTGCGGCCACCGCAGAGGTGCCCGACGGCGTCATGCGCCCGTTCGATCTCGGCTCGGTCGTCGGATTCGTTCGACGTGTCGACGGCAAGCCCGAGGCCGTGTCGGGAGTGTGCACGCATCAGGGCTGCCGGTTGTGGTTCGACGCGCCCGACGACCGGTTGCGCTGCCCGTGCCATTCAACATCGTTCTCGCCCGCCGGTCAGGTGTTGACGCATCAGTTGCCGATCGCACCAAAGCCGTTGCCCAAGTTGATGGTTCGGGAACGCGATGGCGCAATCGAGGTATTCGTCCCACCACAGCCCTACCAGCCGGCTTAACGGCGTGTAACCCACCGCCCTATCTGTTGGCGACGCGTAGTTTCTCGCCGACGATGGAGGTGCATCGTTATGCCCGGACGTGTGGTTCTGCTGGCCGCTGCTCTGACGGTTGTGCTGCTGGCGGGATGCTCGTCGCAGTCACCGCAGACTTCTCCGTCGGTGACGTTCGGGTCGGGCGCGACGACGCCGGGAATGCCGGGCATGAGTGGCATGCCGTCGATGCCTGGTGCTTCGGCGAGTGCCACGGCGTCGGCGACCGGATCGCCGGCGCCGGTGGCCGGCAACTCGGTCAGCATCGACAACTTCGCCTTCGTTCCCGCGACGCTGACCGTCCCCGCGGGAAGCACGGTCACCTGGACCAACCACGACGAAGAACCCCACACGGTGGCCGCCAGTGACGGGTCGTTTCACTCGCCCGGGATGGGTTCGCAGGGCACCTACTCCCACACCTTCCCGACCGCAGGCAAATTCGACTACGTCTGCTCGATTCACCCGTTCATGCACGCCACCGTGGTCGTGACGAAATGACCGATGCTCCGCACCCGATGAGCCGCCGCCAGCTCATCCGGCATAGCGCATGGTTCGGCGCGGCCGTCGGCCTCGCGGTGGTCGGCGGTGAAGTCGTCTCCCACGTCGCCGGAACCGCGGATGCCGCGCGGGTTGCGGGCCGGCCCGCCCTGCGATTCGCTCAAATCAGCGACAGCCACATCGGGTTCCTGGGTAAGGCCAATTCGAATGTCGCCGGCTCGTTCAGCCAGGCGATCGATCGGATCAACAACCTCGGTTACGTACCCGATTTCGTTATCCACACCGGCGATCTCACCCACCTGGCCACTCCCGACCAATTCGATCAGGTCAAACAGATGATGACTGGACTTCGCACGCCGTACGTTTTCACGGTGCCCGGCGAGCACGACTCGGTCGACGACGCGGGCCAGAAGTACCGAAGTGCGTTCGGCGCGGGAACCCGCGGTGATGGGTGGTACAGCTTGGACATCGCCGGTGTGCATGTGATCGCGCTGGTGAACACGCTGAATTTGAAAAAGCTCGGGCACCTGGGCGTCGACCAACTCGAGTTTGTCGCAAAAGATGTCGCGTCGCTGACCAGTGACACTCCCATCATCGTGTTCAGCCACATCCCGCTGTTCGCAATGTATCCGGACTGGGGTTGGGGCACCGACGATGCCGCCCAGGCGCTGAGCTATCTACGCCGCTTCTCATCGGTGACTTGTCTCAACGGTCACGTCCACCAGGTGTTTTCCAAGACTGAGGGCAACGTGATGTTCTACAGCGGAACCACGACCGCCTATCCATTACCTCACCCCGGCAATGGCCCGGCGCCCAAACCGGTCACCCTGCCGGCCGGAAAACTGCGCGACGCGCTGGGTATCCGCGAGGTCAGCTACACCCGAGGCCGAAATACGCTTGCGTTGAAAGAGCGGGCACTGCAATGAGGTTCGCTGGACTTATGACGAGAATCGGTATCGCCGTGGCGCTGGCCGTCAGCGGAATCAGCCATGCCTATCTCTATATCCATGGCTACCGGCACATTCCGACGATCGGCACCGCTTTCGTTGTCCAGGCTAGTGTCTCGTTCGCTGTTGCGGCGCTGATCCTGTTCGGTGGGCCGGCATGGCTTCGGTGGGCCGCGGCCATGCTGGCCGGCGGCTCACTGGTTGCGTTCGCGTTGTCACGCACCGTGGGGCTTTTCGGGTTCTCCGAGCAAGGATGGCAGCCGTCGCCGCACGCGGCGGTCGACATCGTCGCTGAAGTGCTGACCGTCACGTTGTGGGCGGTTTATCTGGTCGAGGGACGGCGCGCCCGCAGGTGAGGTCGGCAGCGCTACGGGTTGAGGTCGGTGCGTACTCTGTGCACAGAAGTGTCAAACAGAGGGGTTGGACGCATGCTTTTCCGTACGGCTTTTTTCGCGGCAAGTATCGCCACAGCTGCGATTGGCTCGGCGTCGCTGGCTAACGCGGGACCGGAGTGCCCCGCTGGCCACTGCGCTCTGGCCCCCGGCCACAGCCCGTCGTATCAGGACGGCTACAACACCGAACATGACTTTTACTCGATTCCAAAGAATCAGATTTTCCTCAAGAACGAGATGCAGCAGGGCTACGACACCAACCTGGTCTGCCAACTCGAGATAAAAGGAGGACCGCAGCCCCCCAACCCGAACGACTGGATAGGTGGCTGCATAGACGCCTTACATGATCTGGGGTTCAAGCCTTGAGCTGCCTTCGTTACCGAGCGGTGGCGCTTTCTCGACCGGCAGTGC
>NZ_DASPSP010000319.1:0-9096 GCF_035623875.1 Mycobacterium sp.
TGAAGATGTAGGCCGAGAACGGCGCAACCTCAGACGGTTTCAGGATCATGGTGCACCCCGTTGCCAAGGCCGGGTAGACCTTGACAGCGATCTGGTTGAGCGGCCAGTTCCACGGCGTGATCAGCCCGCAGACGCCGATCGGCTCCTTGACGATCAGCGTTGACCCGTGCTGTTCGGAGAACGGGAAGTTCTTCAGCACGTCGATCGCCGTCACTAAGTGCCCAATCCCGAGCTGGACCTGGGGGCCCGCGGCCAGCGAAGGCGGCGCGCCCATTTCCTCGGTGACCGCGTCGGCGAGGTCACCGGCGCGCTTCTGGTATTCGGCAAGGATGGCCTCCAGCAGGTCCAGTCGTTGTTCGCGACTGCTTTGCGACCAGCTGGCGAAGGCGCGCCGGGCTGCGGTGACTGCTACGTCGACGTCGGCGGCCGAGCCGAGCGAGATCTTCCCGGTGACCCGCTCCGTCGCCGGGTTTTCGACGTCAAACTTATTGGGCCGCAACGGGTCAACCCAGCTGCCGTCGATGTAGAACTTCAGGTATTCGCGCATGGCCTTTCCTTCTTTCTTCTACTGGGTGCCCTCGGCGTACCAGGTGCGGAATTCATCGTATTTAGGCATCTCCTCGGAGTTGGCCTTCGGGTCGATGCAGACGTGCACGACGGCGGTCTTGCCGCTGGCATACGCTCGCTCGATCGCCGGTCCGATCTCCTCTTCCTTTTCGACGTATTCGCCGTGACAGCCGAAGCCCTCGGCGATCTTGTCGAAGCGAACGTCCTTGCTCCAGTGCACACCGGGCTGCGGTGACGGCTGAGCGAACGTGCGCTTGTAGACCCCGACTTCCAGACCCCATTGGTGGTCGACACCCACAACGCACACCAGCGGCAGCTTTAGACGTGCGGCGGTCTCCAGCTCGGCGATATGGAACATGAACGAGGAGTCGCTGGTCAGCAGCATGACCGGCCGCTTGCCGCCGTCGGCGACCGAAGCGCCGACGGCATAGGGCAAGCCCGTGCCCAAGTGGCCGAAGTTCTGGTTCCAGATGACGTCGTGCGGCTTGGCCAGCGAATAGGTCCACTGAAAAATGACCGTCGCGCCGCCGTCGCGGACCATGATGCCCTCGGCCGGAAAGGCTTTGGTCGCTTCCACCACAAAGCGTGCGGGGTGGATCGGAGTCCGTCCACTCGGTGCGGTCTCGGCCAATTCGGCCAGCGTGTCTGCGTCCTGTTTGATCCAGCGGGCAAGATCGGCCGACGGCGAACGCGGGATTTCCTTCAGCGCGTCGACCAGCTGAGGCACCACGCCGCGCAGGTCTCCCACCAGCGGCACATCTACCGGTCGATTCACTCCGATCGCCGTCGGGTCCTGCTCGACGTAGATCCACTTGCGAGCGGCGTTGTTCTGTTCCCAGTGGCGTGTTTTGCCGTAGTGAACCGGTTCGCCGAGTTCGGTGCCGAGCGCGATGCACAGGTCCGACGCGACCACGGCCTCGACTGCCGCGGACGAAAAGCCGTAGGGAAATGTGCGGTCCTCCAGACCGGGGATGAACGAGGTGCCCCCCGATGTCTGGATCACCGGGCAGGCTATCAGCTCGGCGAGTTCCCTGACCGCCGATCCGGTGCGCGACGTGTGAACGCCGTGGCCGACCAGCAGGATCGGGTTCTCGGCCTCGCGCACCAGCCTGGCTGCCTCGGCGATCTCGGGTGCGCCCGCCCCGTGGTTGACAAGCCGATAGGCGCTGGGAGGCAGCGGATCTGCGACGTTCAACTCTTCGAGGATCACATGGGACGGAAACTCGACGTAAGCCGGGCCGGGTGTTGTCGACATCGCGCGACGAATCGCCTCTCGAACGATTTCGTCGGTCTGGTCGGCGTATTCGATCGACGCGCTGTACTTCACCGTCGGCGCGAAAAGTGCTTCCTGGCGGACGAACTGGATGCGCCCACGCCGGACCCGGCGCTCGGTGATACGCGCCCGCTGGCCGCCGAGGAAGATGACCGGCGAGTTCTCCACCTTGGCGCACATCATCGCCCCGGCGATATTGGCCACTCCGGGACCCAGCGTGCCGATGCACAAGCCGGGCTTGCCCGTCATCCGCGAGACAGCCTCGGCCATGAAACCGGCGCTCTCCTCGTGGTGAGGCGAGATCACAGCCCAGCCACGCGATTCCGCCTCGAGGAACAGGTGCACGAAGTTCGGGTCGGGGATACCGAACAACGTATTCACACCCTCTGCCTCGAACAGGTCGAGAATGCGTTTGTAAACGGGCACAGCCATGGTGAAAACTCCTTAGGGATAAATACTGTTGAGCGAGTCGTTTTCGGCCTCAGACATGGGTGCCAGGTCGACCGTCAGATCCAGCTCGTCGAGGATCGCTGCGGTGTGGGCGCCGAACTCTGGCGCCGGCCCCGCAACGCGACCCGGTGTCCGAGAGAACCAGGTGGGTACGCCCGGGAAGCGCACCGGACCGTGCGGGGTGTCCACGGTCTCGAACATGCCGACAGCGTTGAGATGCGGATCGTCGAACAGCTCGCCGGGTGTATTCATTGGCGCGGCCGGTATCTCGAGTTCGCGAAACAGCACCAGCCACTCGTGAGTCGAGCGCTGTTTCATCGTCTCGGCCAGTAACCCGTAGACAGTGTCAATCTGGCGCGCACGCTGTTCCAACGTCGAATACAGCTCACTGGCCCACGGTGGCCGCACGGCGTTCATGAAAGCGTTCCAGTGCTTGTCGTTGTAGACCAATGCGGCGATGTAGCCGTCACTGGTGCGATATGGACGACGGTTGGGCGCTACGGCACGCGGATAAACCGCTGGCCCCAGGGGAGGGTCGAACATGGCGCCGTTGGCATGTTCGACGAGGATGAACGAGGCCATGGTTTCGAACATGGCGACCTCGACTTCCTGCCCCTCCCCGGTACGCTCGCGGTGAAACAACGCCATCGTCGTCGCGTACAGCGCGGTCAGCCCGGCGACCTTGTCGGCCATGATGGTTCCGACGTAGTCGGCTTCGCCGGTCAGCTGCTGTTGTACCGCCGGCAGGCCGCATTCAGCCTGGATCGTGTCGTCATAGGCGGGCCGGTCGCGGTCGGGTCCGCGCCGCCCGTACCCGTAGCAATTGGTGTAGATGATCGCCGGGTTGATCGCCGCGACGTCCTCGTAGGCGAAGCCGAGCTTGGCGATCGCTTTGGCGCGCATCGAGTGGATGAATACGTCCGCGGTCTCGACAAGCGCGCGCAGCGCCCGTGTTCCGGAGTCGGTTTGCAGGTCCAGCACAATGCTGCGCTTGCCGCGGTTAACGTTGACGAACACGCCGCTCATGCCCGGCGCGGGACCGACAGAGATGTAGCGGGTTATATCACCTTGTGGCGGTTCGACTTTGATAATATCAGCGCCCATGTCGGCCATGATCTGCGTGCAGTACGGCCCCATCACCATTCCGGTGAGGTCGACGACGCGGACACCCGTCAGCGGTCCGCTAGGCATGGTGCGCCTCCTGGGCGGCTATCGAGAAGCTATACCGGATGTGGTCGCCGTGGCCGTCCGGCACGATGGGAAAGACGACAGGGTCAGACGTGTTGCGGATCGCCTCGATGTGTTCGGCTACTTCCTCGATCGACCACGTCGGCCGATACACCCCCGGCGTTTCTGTGACGACCGCCCTGGCCACCCGTCCGGCCAACGCGATTAGCACTTCGCCCGTGACCGAACAGGACTCGTGTGCCAGCCAGCCCACCACGGGAGCCACCAACTCGGGTCCCATCGGCGGATACGCGGACGTGTCGATGCCTTCGGCCATTCTCGTGACGGCTGCGGGCACGATCACGTTGCTCTTCACGCCGTCGGCGGCACCTTCCAACGCCAGGACATTGGACAGCCCGATCACGCCGGCCTTGGCGGCCGCGTAGTTGGCCACATCGTGGTTTCCGTACAAGCCGCCGATTGACGACGTGAGCACGATGCGTCCGTAGCCGGCCTCGCACATCATGGGGAACGCGGGCCGCACGACATGAAATGCGCCGCGCAGGTGGACATCCAGCACGGCGTCGAAGTCATCGTAGCTCATCTCTTTCAGCGATGCGCGGCGCACGATCCCGGCGTTGTGGATGAGGATGTCGATGCGGCCGTACGTATCGAGCGCCGCGTCGGTGATCGCCTTGCCGCCCGTTGCGGTGGCCACCGAGTCGGTGCTGGCGACTGCTTGACCACCGGCGGCGGCGATCTCACGTACCACATCGTCGGCCGGACCGGCATCGGTGCCGTCACCGGTGAGGCCGCCCCCTGAATCGTTGACGACAACCTTCGCCCCCTGAGACGCGAGCAGCATGGCGTAGGAGCGGCCGAGCCCTCGGCCACCCCCGGTGACGACCGCCACCCTGCCGTCGAATCTCAAGTCAGCCATCTATGTTCTCAAGTACCAGACCGTCTAGGCCGCCTTTGGCACGCCATTCCTTGAGCAGGTCGTCGAATGCGTAGAAGCCCGGCATGTAGGGATCGCCGAGGGCCGAGCGGATGCCCTCGCCGCCACCGCCACCCTCATTGTTGTAATAGCCAGGTGTGCACGAGACCGCGAATTCCGAGCTGTCTATTGAGGTTTCGCGGATCGTCTTGACCCAGTTGTCTTGAGCTTCCTTGCTCGGCTCGACGGTGGTCGCGCGGCGCGCTATTGCTTCGGAAATAATGTAGGCGATGTGCTCGGCCTGTTGCTCGAGCATCGCCGTGGTGTTCCCTGCCACGCCGCCCTGAATGAAACCGGTGAAGAACTGGTTGGGGAAGCCTCGGCTGGTCATCCCATGGAGTGATTTGTAGCTGTCGCGCCAGTGGTCGAAGAGCGACAGGCCGTCGCGGCCCTCGATCACATCGACTGCGTACCGACGGCCGATGTCGGTGGTGATCTCAAAACCGCTGGCGAAGATGACGCAGTCGACTTCATACTCAACGCCGTCGGCGACAATCCCCTTCTCGGTTAGTCGTTCCACGCCTTTGCATTCCGACACATCAACCAGCGTGACGTTCGGGCGGTTGAACGTCGGCAGGTATTCATCGTTGCTGCAGGGCCGCTTGCACATGAACCGGTAGTAGGGTTTGAGCGCTTCGGCGGTCTCCGGGTCGTCGACGAGCTCCTCGACGCGTCGCCGCAACCGCTCCATGACCTTGTAATCCTCTTCTTCGCGGAAGGCCATTATCTGCTCGATGGTCAGTGCCGTGGGATCGTCGGCAGCCGCGATCCGCGCGGTCAGGTTGCGCCCTAGTTCAGTCCAGAAATCGCACACCAGATCTGGCTCGTCGAACACCGCACCTTCCCCCAACGGTGACCAGCGGTGGAAGTTGCGCTTGCGTTGTTCTTGCCAGCCGGGCTGCAGAGAAGCCGCCCACTGCGGGTCGGTCGGCTCGTTGCCTCGCACGTCCACCGATGACGGCGTGCGCTGAAAGACATAGAGGTGCTGGGCGTCTCGGCCCAAGTGCGGAACCAGCTGCACGCCGGTCGCACCGGTACCGACAAGCGCAACACGCTTGTCATGGAGCTTGTGCAATCCGCCGTTGGCATCCCCACCCGTGTAGTCGTAATCCCAGCGAGCGGAATGGAACATATGTCCCTTGAAGTCCCTGATGCCGGGGATTCCGGGCAGCTTCGGCCGGTTGAAGGAGCCCTGTGCCATCACCACGAACCGGGCACGAATGTCGTCACCGCGATTAGTGCTCAACCGCCAGCGCTTGATCGTCTCATCCCAGCGCACCGCGCGAACCTGAGTGGAGAAGATCGCGCCGTCGTAGAGTCCGAAATGCTTCGCGATGCGACGGCAGTGCTCGTAGATCTCGACGCCGTCGGCGAACTTCTTCGATGGAATGTAGTTGAGTTCTTCCAGCATCGGGATGTAGCAGTAGGCGTCGTTGTCGCACTGGATTCCCGGGAAGCGATTCCAGTACCAGACCCCGCCGAAGTCCCCGCCCATCTCGATGATGTGCACGTCATCGACGCCTGCCTTCTTGAGGTACGCGCCGGCCAGCAGACCGGTGATGCCGCCGCCCAGCACCGCGACGTCGATGTCCTCGTCGATCGGCGTGCGCGGCGTCACTGGTGTGTGGGGATCAACCTCGGCGAATTCTGCGAACTCGTCCTTGAGTTCCAAGTACTGCTTCGAGCCCTCCGGACGCAGCCGCTTATCGCGCTCGAATAAGTACTTCTCGCGCAGCGCGTCGATATCGATGTCGTCCGGCGTCTGCGTCGGGCGGCAGGTATCAGACCGCCTATCAAACTGGGTCATCTATCTGAAAGCTCCTGCGGTTCGCCGGTACCCATGTACTTCGACAGTTGGTGATGGAGGTTGACAGTGCTTCGCTCTCGGTAGGGATTGGGTTTGGTACCCAGGAACGCAAGCGATTTCATGCCCTGCTGCACTGCGGCCATGTTGGAGAAGTCCTGCGGCAACACCGAGCGCCATCGGGGGTCACCGACCGGCGTGTACTCCCATTCCGTTTGGGGCTCTTGGCCTTTCGGGTACAGCTCGAACACCGACACCTCGAAAATGCACTTGTCGGGGTTGTAGCTGGGATGCGGGCGAGCGGAGTAGCACAGCGCAACCGTCAGACCCTGACCGATCTGGAAGTTCGGGAAGATCTGCCATGCGGTGCCGGCCTGCCCGAGGATGTCGGAGGGAATCGTCGGCCAGATGACGCCGCGGGCCTCGTCGTCGCGGCGGGCGGACGCCAGCCAGTGCTCGAGGACCTGGTCGGCCGGTGTGCCCTCGGGCAGTTCGTCGACCAACCGTTTGGCGGCGTTCACCAACGTCTCGGTGGTGGAGGTGTTGGTCTCCTCCATCGTGTAGATCTGCATCTCCGCGGTTGACACCCGCGGGTCGGCGCCGGTTCCGAGGCGGATCTTGGACTTGGTCGCCGCGAGATCGTCCGGGGCCTCATAGCCGATGTTGCTGTGTTTGCCCTGCGCCTTGGCCCAGCCCTTGAATTCGCCGAACGTGTTGAACTCCGGATGGGTTGTGTAGACGTGGTAGGTCTCGTTGAAGGCCTCCAGCGCGACCTTCCAGTTGCAATCGAATGACAGCCACTTGCGCCACTTGTAGCGCATGTTCTCCAGCCCGAACGGGTCGAGAATCTTCGCGGCAGGAAACAGATAGTCGGCCAGCGGCTCGCAGTCGGGGTCCATGTTGATCCACAACCAACCGCCCCAGGTGTCGACCTTGACCGGTCGAAGGTGGGTGTTCTCAGGTGTCAGCGCTCCCTGCCAGTCCTGCTGCTCGCGGATGTGCGTGCACGCACCGTCCAGGCCATAGGTCCAGCCGTGGAAACCGCAGACGAACGACTTGCGGGCGCGGCCACGGGCGTTCTTCGCCCCCTCGGGCGTGTCGATCAGCCGGCGACCGCGGTGCATGCAGACGTTGTGGTGGGCGTTAAATTCGTTGTCTGCGGTGCGCACCACGATGATCGAGTCATCGAGAATGTCGTAGGTCAGGTAACTACCCACCTCGGGCAGCTCTTCGACACGGCCAACTTGCTGCCAGACCCTTCGCCATAGCCTATCGCGCTCGGCTCGGGCGTAGCTCTCGCTGATATACGCTTCGACACCGATCGTCGTCGGTTTCGAAAGTTCTTCGGCCGCTTGGACTTCGGTGTCGGTCATCACATGCCCCTTAGTGCTGCTCGGAAGGAGTCATCTTTAAGGAAAAGCGAGGTGTTGTCGGCGTCCAAATGTGTCCATTTGAGATCCAGGCCGCCGTCGACCAGCAGCGTTTGGCCGGTGATGTAGCTCGACAGGTCCGACAACAGAAACAGGATGGCGCCGGCGATTTCCGCGGGACGGCCGCGCCGGCCCATCGCGATGGCACGCCGATCACGCTCGGCGTCTTCGTCGACGTAGGTGCGCGAGGCCGGCGTGGCGGTGACGCCGGGAGCTACCGCGTTGACCCGGATTTCGTCGACGGCCAGTTCTACGGCCATGGTGCGGGTCATCGCCGCGACCGCTGCCTTGGCCGTGCCGTAGGCGATGTGGAACGGCGCGCTGTTCATCCCGCTGATCGAGGAGATCGAAACGATCGACCCACGACGTTTGCGTGCTTTCAGTTCTGCCGCCACAGCCTGGCTCATGAAGAAGGTGGTTTCCAGGTTTTGGGTGAACAGGTCACGCCAGTCGGTGCGGGTCACCCGGGTCGACGGCATCCAGGTCGACGGGGCGGCTCCGCCCGCCACGTTCACCAGCCCGTGCAGATCGCCATCGGCCCGCACCGCCTGCTCCATCGCGGCGGCCACGCCGTGGTCGGTCGCGACGTCGGCGGCCACCGGCACGATCGACAGTCCTCGCTCGATCAGCGGCGCAATATGGTCGTCGAGATTCTGCCGGCACCGGCTCACCGCGATCACCGTGGCGCCGGCCTCGGCGACCATGCGGGTGACAGTGGTGCCGATGCCGCCGCCCGCGGCGCCAGCCACCACCACCACGCGACGATCGAGACTCAGCAGGTTATCGACCACTATTAGTTTTGTCCGGACAAAATAGGCAGATGTGCATAATTGAGAATATGATTCTCTGCAAATCGCCGAGCGTCAAGAGGGGCCGCCGAATGCACTTCGAACTATTGTCTGGACCAGACTCGGTTGCTAACGTCACCGGCTGAAACCGCCCTGACAACACGGCCCCGGAGGTCATCATCGATGTTGCTGCAAGAAGGCCGCTCGGGTGCAGGGATTTCACCCAGCCTCGCCGAGGGCTGGCGCCTGGAGCGGCTCACCCCGCCGAGCCGGCTGTTCGGATCCAACGGCCTGCGGACCGGCCCTGACGGGCGGATCTACATCGCGCAGGTAACCGGCAGCCAGATTAGCGCCCTCGACCTCGAGACCGGCCGGCTGGAAACCGTCAGTGCCAAGGGCGGCGACATCATCGCACCCGACGACGTGGCGTTCGACCCGCGCGGGAACCTGTACGCCACCGAGGTCATGGACGGTCGGGTCAGCGTGCGTAACACCGATGGTCACACTTGGGTGCTGCGCGACGATCTCCCCTCCGCCAACGGAATCACCGTGCACCAGGGCCGGTTGTTTATCGGCGAATGCCGGGAAGGCGGGCGCATTCTCGAGCTTGACCTGAACGG
>NZ_DASPSP010000012.1:0-9782 GCF_035623875.1 Mycobacterium sp.
CACTGAAGAATTCCTGCGCTACTTCACCCCGGCACCCGGTGACGGGCGGACCTTCTCCGACGACGTCGAGATCGAAGGAACACAGTTCAAAGAGGGTGAGCGGTTGTGGATCTCCTGGGCGATGGCCAACCGCGATCCCTCCGTGTTTGTCGAGCCCAACAAGATCATTCTCGATCGTAAAGGTAACCGGCACTTCAGCTTCGGCCTCGGCGTGCATCGCTGCATCGGCTCGAATGTGGCACGGACGGTATTCAAATCCATGCTGACCGCGGTGCTCGACCGGATGCCGGACTACGAGTGTGACCCCGAAGGTACCGTTCACTACGAGACCATCGGCGTCATCCAGGGCATGCGACACCTGCCGGCGACATTCACCCCCGGCCGCCGACTCGGCGCGGGTCTCGACGAGACCCTGGAGAAGCTGCAGCGCATCTGCGACGAGCAGCAACTGGCGCTGCCGATCACCGAACGCAAAGACGCCGCGGTTATCGACTGAGCTAGGCCCCGCGCGGTGCCGTTCAGCCGGTGGGCAATCCGAGCACTCGCTGCGCGATGATGTTGCGCTGAATCTCGGAGGTGCCGCCGGCGATCGTGCCGGAGAAGCTGCGGGCGTATCGCTCGAACCAGCTAGCGAAGTAGTGGTCGAGATTCATCGGCGCGTACGGACCGGTCAACGCGGGGTGCATCAGGCCGTCGGGTCCCGCTGCGTGTATGGCATTTTCACATGCCTGCCGTTCGGCTTCGGAGCCGAGCAGCTTGAGCACCGACAGGGCGGGCACATCCTCCTCCCCGCGGGCGGCCCGGGCCAGAGCCACCGACCCGAGCAGGCGGAGTGCCTGATAGTCCATCAGCGTGGTGGCGTACTGGTCACGTTCGAGTGCGTTGGTGGGATGAAAGTCCGCAAGGACATTGTCCAACCGATCGGCGAACCCCAACCACATCATCGTGCGTTCGTGTCCCAGCGATCCGTTGGCGACCCGCCAGCCTTGGTTCAACGGCCCGACCAGGTTTTCGGCGGGCACTCGCACGTCGGTGAAGAACACCTCGTTGAAGTCCAGGTCATCCTGCCCGCAGATGGACGGGAACGGCCGGCGCGCCACGCCGGGGGTATCGGTGGGAATCAGTAATACGCTGATGCCTTTGTGCTTCGGCGCATCGGGATCGGTGCGCACGAACGTCAGCAGCACGTCGGCGTCATGCGCCCCCGAAGTCCAGACCTTCTGGCCGTTGACCACGAAATCATCGCCGTCGCGCACAGCCTTGGTTCGCAACGACGCCAGATCCGAACCGGCGCTGGGCTCACTCATCCCCAACGAAGCAGTGATCTCGGCCCGCAGGATCGGCACCGCCCAACGCTGTTTCTGATCGTCGGTGCCGAACGAGATCAGCGACGCCGCAATGATATTCACGCCCTGCGGGTTGAAGCTGTGGTAGATCCGCCGCTGGCACAGCTCTTCCAAATAGACATACTGCTGCAACACCGTGGCGTTTCGGCCGCCGAACTCCGGCGGCTGAGTGGGCAGCAGCCAGCCGTTGTCGAACAGCAGCCGCTGCCAGCGGCGCGCCCAAGCCGGCATGTGCGACACCGACTTCGGCCGTTCCAGCGCCTCAGCCGCCGTGGCAGGCACGTGCTCGTCGAGGAAGGCGACGAACTCAGCACGGAACGCCTCGACATCGGGATCAAAGGTGAGCTGCACGGTACTCCTCGGTAATCATCGCCCGGTGTTCGGCGGCTCCGCCGAGCATGAGCTCGCCCGCCTTGGCCCGCTTCAGCGCGAATTGCAGATCGTTCTCCCACGTGAAGCCCATCGCGCCGAACAGTTGCAGGCCGTGGCGAAACACCAGCGACTGGCACTCACCAGCAGCCGCTTTCGCCATTGCGGCCGCCAGCCGCCGCCGCGGGTCGTCCTCGGCAATCGTCAATGCTGAGTAGTAGGCCAGTGCCCGCGCCCGCTCCACCGCGACATGCATGTCGGCGGCCTTGTGCTGGACCGCCTGGAACGAGCCGATCGGCACCCCGAATTGGTGACGGCTGCGCACGTGGTCGAGCACCAGATCCAGAATGCGTTGGCAGGCGCCGACCATCGTCACGGCCATACCCATCAGCGCGATATGACGCGCCCGCTCGACATCAACGCTGACCCGCGCGGTGTCGGGCACCCGGACCCCGCTGAACGTCAGGTCGGCGACATGTAACACCGGGTCGAACACCGCACTGCGTCGCCTGGATACCTGCCCGGCCACCTCGGCAGCGCTGACGACCAACACCGCGGCGTCGGTCACCACCGCCAACCACTCGGCGCGGTCCCCGTCCAGCACATGCTTCGCCGTACCGTCCAACGCCCAATCGTCGCCATCCCGGTGCGCTGTCACCCCGGTGTAGACGGCGGTTCCGGAGGCCTGCGGGTCGAACCGATCCGCGGCCAACGGCGCGAACTGGCTCATCGTCGCCAGAAACGGGGTCGGATCGGTGGCGCGGCCCAGCTCTTCCAGCACGATGGCCAGTTCGACGGCGGTCTCCGGATCGCTCATCTCGGTCCAGCCGTGCTCCACGTAGGCCTTCCAGACTGGGGTCGGGTCTACGCCGTCCTCGGCGATGCCTCGGACCAGCGCCGGTGGGCATTGCTTGCCAACGGCATCGCGCACTGTTTCCTGCCAAAGCCGCTGATCGGCGTCGAATTCCAACAGCATCCCGGCCAGCTCCTTAGATCAGTTAACGTGCTGTGAGAATACTATTCTCTTATTAGCACAGTAACAATCTCGCCGAGAGTTAGCTGTAGGCGATCGTGATGTCGTCGTCGCCCATCCAGTGCACGAACCGCTGTAGCGGATACATCGCGTCGTGCGGGCTGCCGAGAGCGTGCGCGTTCGCGGTTCCCAAGCGGCACAGCCGCTGGGCACCGGCGCTGGCCAGGCGGTCGCGCATTTGGGCCTTGCGCTGGTGGGGATAGACGCCGATGGTTTGGGTGGCCACGTTGACGTAGCGGACCGCGTCGTCGAGTGAGTCGACCATGACGACGTTCGAGGTCTTGTTGGACGGGAGGAACTCCACGGGCTCCTCAGACAGGATCACCAGTCCGCGTCCGTCGAACCCGCCCCAGATCTTGACATCACCCATCGCGTTGATGACCTCGACCTCGTCGCGCACCTCCGCCGGAACGGGCGGAGCAACCGCCGAAGCGAAGTCACGGTCGACGCCCAACCGCGGGGCGAGTTTGGCGCAAAGCGCCTCGACTTGATCCCGCTCGCCTTCGACGAAGGCGTACCGGCTGGCCAAGCAGGCCTCCTGGTTGAACACCGTGGTGTCGGCGGCCAGCCGCTCGGCGACCTCGGCAACGGTGTCTTCCGAATCGAATGCCTCGCGCCCGACCATCGAGATCGATGACTTGGGATCGAACGAGATCAGCTGGATACCCGGCCCCAGATATTGGATGACGTTGTTGATCGCATCGCCGCCACCCCAGGCGACGATCTTGTCGATGTACTGCGGCCGGCAGATGGTTCGCTCGATGGCGGTGTCACCGCCCTGCCAGTAGACGGCCGACATCGAACGCACGACGGGGTGGCTCGGGTCGATTTCAGCCATCGTGCGCAGCACCGCGACGGTCGTGAGCGGGTCGCTGGACGGCATCTTGAAAATGTTGACCGCCTTGACAAGTGCGCCCTGCGCTATTGAGGCAACACATCCCGACGGCGCGTTTCCGGCCAGCATGTGCACCATCCGGGGAGGAAAAGCCCGAACCGCTAGCTTGCTGCCGTGCGGGTCGACTCGCTCAACCCAGCCGTCGAGAGCGTCGCGGCGGGGGAAGTTCGAATCGATCATGCTCTCGAGGACGTGCCTGCTCAGGTAATAGGGCGCCTCCCGGTAGAGGTTCTCCACGACGCGTCGCGGCAGCGGATTCGTCGCCGCGATCAACTCCAGACATTCTTGAAGGTACGGATTGCGATCCAGACGCAAACGCTCACCGGCCTCCACCAGGAAGTCGA
This sequence comes from Mycobacterium sp., assembly GCF_035623875.1. GTDB lineage: Bacteria > Actinomycetota > Actinomycetes > Mycobacteriales > Mycobacteriaceae > Mycobacterium. Next base: position 3,988 of record NZ_DASPSP010000012.1, read on the forward strand.
TGATCTCCGCGAGTTTGATATCCAGTAGCGGCGGCAGCTGGGCGCGCGGCATGATCAGGGCATCGAGATCAATTGCGGGAGTGGCGAAGTCAGCGCCGAGGTCTCGGGAGCGATGGCGAACCGCGTCGCCGTGAACCAAAACGCCCTGCACGAAGTGCGGCGCCGATAGCGTGCTCATGCCACACCCCGCACGTAGGCGTCGATGCTGCCGGCGCACGTGATCTTGTCACCGCCGGGTAGGTCCGCGTAACGCGTGATATCCCGCCCGACGGTTGGACCCTGATGGCCGCACCCGCATTTGGCGAAACTGACGCTGACCCGGTCGCCGCTGATGACGCCACCCCATCGCCCTTCGATCGAAGTATCGAAAAACGCTGCACGGGAATCGATCTCATCGACGCCGGCGTCCAGCAGCTGCTCGCCGTTGGTGTCCAGAGGCAACATGATCACCCATGGTGAGATGTGGTAGCGGCCCGCATGACACAGCGGAAAGGTCGCGTTGATCTCACGCATGCTGTACATGTGGTAGAGCCGCTCTTGGGCGACGTTGAACGTCTCCAGGACGTATTCGCGGTAGTTCGGCGGTAGCACGGCGCCCTTGAGCCCGCCGGCCACCATCATGGCGTTGTTCGAGTGAAAATCACTGCCGCCGTGGCCTTTTTCCCGAATGCCTTCTGCGATCTGATACAGGGTGGCGAACATGCCGGTCGCCAGGAGGGGCAAATCCCGGGCCGCGATGACCGCGTCGATCGCCTTCTTAGCCGAGGTATCCATGTCGGCGGCCCGCTGGGTTGCGATGCGCTCGAACTCGCTGATTTCGCTGGGGCGTGCCGTGCCGTCGGCGAGTTTTCGCCGCAACGTGATGATGTCCACCATCGAACCGACCGTGATCGGCTCGCCGTCTCCGAACTGGTACGGCTCGTAGCGTGTCGAGAACGCGTCGACCATCGCCTGCCGGATCGCGTCTTCGCGCGGGGCTGCAAACTGCGGGCCGAGCCCGAGGAATTTGCGGTCCTCACCACGACGCAGACCCGTGGCCCACAGCAGCGCTTCGATATTGACTTTCGCCGCAAGTGCAATGTCGCCCTCGGTACAGCTGAGCATTGCGGGCTTGCCGGTCGTGCCGCTCGAGCAGGACAGGTAGTGCCCGACGGTCTCCAATTGCTTGATCCAGTCGTCGAGTGTCTTCACCCCATCGGTGTCCAGGCCTTCGACGGGGCGGGTCGAGACGGTGGCCAACCACTTGCCCATCCGGTCCCAGCGCTGCTCGTTGAGCCATCCTTCGACGTAGGTCTTATATGTCGTGTGCGCGAACAGCAGCGGCACCAGGTCGGCGGGCTTGCTGATCTCCTTCACGCCGGCCGATTCCGCGCGGTTGGCCAGTAGCCCGATCTCGCCGATCTGGCTCTGCAGTCGTTCGTTCGCCGCTTGCAGCTGGACGGGCAACAAATCAGCGGGCGCGATGTCGAAGCAGTCGTCCGCCCCGACGAAGTCCACCAAGCGCTGGATTGCAGGTGTCATCCATTAAGTAAACATCGGCGTATATTATTGTCAAGCCGCGCACGGCGGCGAATGTCACCTCGGCAGAATGCCGCGCAGAAAAAGGTTCACCGCGTGCTTCAGATGGCGCTCTTCTTGCCGTCGGCTGCGGAACACGCCGAAGTCGGCCAGCCGGGCAGGTAAGGCCTCGACCAGAGCGAGAAAATGCTCAGCCGCGAGCTCGATGTCATCCACGTCGATGTCTCCCGCGGCCTGATAGCGGCGAAGCAGCTCCATGACTTGGCGCTGCCGACGCGACCAGCCGAGAGTGTCAGCGCTGACCGCGAATTCGGGAAAGCGGGGCGATTCGTTCATCGCCATCCGGTGCAGCCGCACGGTGTCGGGGTCGAGTGCCCGCTTGAGCGCACCGCGGCCGATCGCAAGCAGCGCAACCTCAAGGTCATCGCCGTCGTCGATATACGGAGTCGAATCGCGCTCCACGCTGCGGCTCAAAGCCCAGGGGATGACGTCGAGGAACACCGCGCGCTTGTCCGGATACCGAGCGTAGAGCGTGCGCTTGGTGATACCCGCCGCTTCAGCGATCATCTCCATCGTCGCCCGGTCGTAGCCGTGCTCCAAAAAGGTCGCGACGGCTGCATCACGCAACTTTCGATCGAGTTGCGCGGCTTGGGCACGCGTCGGTCGTCCTCGCCGTGCCGTCGTCACGTACGAAAGTGTACGTATCGGTGTACTTAAAATTCGCGCTAGTCGGGGTGCTGAGCCCGGAAATGACATCGTTCGATCAGGATTTCGGCCAGCCGCCTGGGCTCGCTGTACATCAGGTCGTGGCAGGTGTCGATGCAGATCAATGTCTCGACGCCGCCGAGCGCCGAGATGCAACCGCGCTGCTGGCGCACCGACAGCGCACGGTCCCGCAAGGTCATGATCCAGGTCCGGGCAACCTCGTCGGGCAGATCGCGGCGATCTACCGCCTCGGCGATCACACGCGGGGACTCCGCATAAATACGCGCCAGCGCGAACGCGCGCTGATCCTGCGACATGCCGTTGCAGAAGGCGAAATTCGCCGCGGCAATGGGCATTTTGAACGACTTGTTGATCCGGACGCCCATGCGTGCCAGCGGGGCGAGCGGCCCCCTCAGCACGTCCACCACCGACAGCCCCTCGGGGGGAACGAAGGCGGCCGCCAAGATCAGCTCGCGCACCCGGGACGGGCCGAGCCTGGCCACCACGCCGGGAACGGTGATCCCCGCCATTGAATGTCCGACTAGAACAATGTCGTGAAAGCCGGCCTTTTCTACGTCGGCGACCACCGAGTCCACCCAGCCTGCCACGTTAACCGTCGCGAGATCCGCGGGGTTGCGACCGCGGCCGGGTAGGTCCACCGCCAGGACGCGTAGTTTCGGTTCCTGGCAGGCCAATTCAGCGATCGTCAGCTCCCAGCAGTCGGCAGCATGCGCGCCGCCGTGAACCAGCACTAGATCCGGCAGTGTCATTTGGGGACGACTCTACGACTCGCGAGCCTAGGCTTGACAGAAATATACAGCAGTGTGTACTTGTAAATCTTGGCAATCACAGAGTCGTTCATCAACGGCGAGTCGGTGGCCTCGGCGGAGTGCTACGACAACGTCGACCCATCCACGGGCCTAACGCTGGGGCCGGTGGCGCGCGCCGGCGGTGACGAGATCGATCGCGCCGTCAGCGCGGCCCGACAAGCGTCCAAGACCTGGCGACAGACATCACCACAAGCGCGAAGCTCACTGTTGACGCGGATCGCCGACCTCATCGAACAACATCACGAGCGGTTGGCTGCGATCGAATGCGAAGACACTGGCAAGCCACTAAGCCAAGCGCGCACCGATGCTCTTGTCGCGGCGCGGTATTTCCGTTTCTACGGCCATGCAATCGAGACCTACTACGGCGAAACCATCCCACTGTCAACAGATCTCCACGTCTACACCCGCCGCGAGCCGCTGGGCGTCAGCGGCCACATTATCGCGTGGAACTATCCGATGCAGTTGCTGTCCCGGGCGGTTGCGCCCGCGATCGCCGCCGGCAACTGTGTCGTTGTCAAGCCCGCTGACGAAACACCCCGCACCGCAGTGCTGTTCGCGCACCTAGCTGTGCAAGCCGGTCTGCCCTGCGGCGTGTTCAATGTGGTGACCGGCATCGGCGCCGAAGCCGGCGCCGCGCTGGCGGCACACCCGGAGGTCGACCACATCGGCTTCGTCGGATCAACTCAGACCGGGTCGGCTGTCGCGCACGCCGCTGCCGATCGGGTCGTCGCGACCACTCTTGAATTGGGCGGCAAATCTCCGCAGATCGTGTTTCCCGATGCCGACCTGACCCGCGCAGCAGACTTCACCGTCAAGGCGATCCTGCAGAACGCCGGCCAAACCTGTTCGGCCGGGTCTCGCCTGCTGGTGCATGATTCGATCCACGACGGACTCGTCGACTTGGTGCGCCAGCGTTTACTGCGGGCCACTATGGGACCCGGTATTCAAGACAAAGACATCGGCCCGCTGATCTCGCGGAAACAGCAGCACTGGGTGCAGTCGATGCTCGCCGAAAACGTCAAGGGCGAAATCCTCTGCGGCGGACGGGCTCCGGAAGAGCAAGGCCTTGCCGAAGGCGCATACTTCCTGCCGACTTTGATCGACGCCGTCGATCCGGCGTCTGCCATCGCGCAGGAAGAGATTTTCGGCCCGGTACTGACCGTGAACAGCTTCGTCGACGAGGACGAAGCGATCGCGCTGGCCAACGGCACACAATACGGCTTGCTCGCCGCCGTGTGGACGGCCGACATCGCCCGCGGGCACCGACTGGCTGCCGAAATCCGGGCTGGCCAGGTCTATGTCAACACCTACGGCGCCGGCGGCGGCGTTGAATTGCCGTTCGGGGGCTTCAAGAAATCCGGATACGGGCGCGAGAAGGGCTACGAGGCACTCGACACGTTCACCGCGACGAAGACCGTGGTTGTCCGGCTCGATTAGAGGGAGAGGACGATTGGACCGACCAACGTATGACAAGGGGCTGGAAATACGGTCCGCTGTATTGGGCGAGGCGTATGTCAACAAGGCCCTGACCGAGGCGGACGACTTCACCAAGCCCCTGCAGGATCTTGTTACCGAGTACTGCTGGGGTGCGGTGTGGGGACGAGACGGGCTCGCACTGAAGACCCGCAGCATGCTCAATCTGGCCATGATTTCGGTGCTGAACCGACCACACGAGTTGCGCACCCACATCAAGGCGGCACTGACGAACGGTGTTACTCGCGACGAGATTCGCGAGGTCTTCCTCCAGGTCGCCATCTACGCCGGTGTGCCGGCCGCGGTCGACAGCTTTCGCATCGCCCGGGAAGCGTTCACCGAACTAGACCAAAGCTAGGCGGGCGATGGTGGAGATCGGATTCATCGGCCTGGGCAACATGGGTTTTCCCATGGCGCAGCGGCTTATTCACGCAGACCATCGGGTCATCGCGTTCGACACGCGCGCGGAAGCTCTCGCTCGCGTCGTCGCACTCGGTGCGCGGGCGGCGTCGTCGCCCAAAGAGGTGGCCGACTCCGCGGAGACGGTGCTGGCCAGCCTGCCCTCCCTGGATGCCGCACTCAGCGTCGCGACCGGCGCCGGCGGCGTGATCGAGGGCTCGCGGGTCAAGCGGTATGTCGACCTGTCAACGGTCGGCAGCCGAACGGCGGTGCAAATCCATGACCTGCTGGCCCAACGGAACGTCGTTGCGATCGACAGCCCGGTCAGCGGCGGCGTCACCGGAGCCCAAAAGGGCACACTCGCCGTGATGGTGTCCGGGCCACGTAGCGAGTTCGAGATCGTGAAGCCGGTGCTCGAGACCCTCGGCAGGCTTTTCTACATCGGCGGGCAGCCGGGTTCGGCGCAGACAATGAAGCTGGCCAACAACATCTTGGCGGCCACCGTTTTGGTAGCGACATCAGAAGTCGTCGTCATGGGGGTCAAGTCCGGCTTAGACGCCGGCGTGATGATCGATGTGCTCAACGCGGGCTCCGGCGGGACGAGCGCGAGTCGAGACAAGTTTCCGCGCGCGATCCTTCCACGCACATTCGACTACGGCTTCGCCACCGGGTTGATGGTCAAAGATGTCGGGCTTTATCTCGACGAAGCGAAAGCGCTCGGTGTATCCGCCGAAGTCGCTGCAGCCGTTGGCCGGCTGTGGGAACTCGCTTTGCGCGATCAGGGCGCCGAGTCCGATTTCACGACGGCGATCAAACCGATCGAACAAGCCGCCGGCGTCATTGTGGGCCACGCCGCGGAATGAAATGGAC
>NZ_DASPSP010000014.1:0-4234 GCF_035623875.1 Mycobacterium sp.
GAGACGAAAAACGATGCCACCGAATGGATATTGGACACGTCGTGCCCGGCCTCCCGGGCCTTCTCCAGCCCGGCCAGGTAGGCATCCATCACCGCGCGGTGCCGCTCGACGGAGAAAATGAGCGTGACGTTAACCGAAATCCCCTCCGCCAGAGTGGCGGTGATGGCCGGCAGACCTGCCTTGGTTGCCGGGATCTTGATCAACAGGTCGGGCCGGTCGACGATCTTCCACAGCTCGATGGCCTGCTTGATGGTCTTGTCGGTGTCGTGCGCCAGCCGCGGGTCGACCTCGATCGACACCCGGCCGTCAACCCCGTCGGAGGCTTCCCACTGCGGCTTGAGCACGTCGCAGGCGTTGCGGACATCGTCGGTGGTGGCGGTGCGCACAGTGGCGTCCACGTCGGCGCCGCGCTCGGCCAGCTCGGCGACTTGAGCGTCATAGGCATCGCTCTCGGCCAGCGCCTTCTGGAAGATCGACGGGTTGGTGGTGACACCGACCACGCTCTTGGTGTCGATCAGTTCTTGCAGGTTGCCGGACTGCAAGCGCTGTCGGGACAAGTCATCCAGCCACACGGATACGCCCGCGGCGCTCAGCGCGGCGAGATTGGGATTCTGAGTCATCGAATTCCCTTCCTTCTAGTTGTCGATTGTTCGTTCGGCGGCATCAACGACGGCTTCAGGAGTGAACCCGAATTCGCGGAACAAGGTCTTCGCATCGGCGGATTCCCCGTAGTGCTCGATCGAAACGATCTCTCCGGTGTCGCCGACCAGCTTGTGCCAACACTGCGCGACGCCGGCCTCGACGGCGACGCGGGCCGACACCGACGGCGGCAGCACGCTGTCGCGGTATTCGTACGGCTGGGACTCGAACCATTCGACGCATGGCATCGACACCACGCGCGCAACAATGTCCTTGTCCGCCAACAACTTCTGCGCCTCAACAGCCAACTGAACCTCGGAGCCGGTGGCGATCAGAACGACGTCGGGCTCGTCGCCGCCGTCATCGCCCAAGATGTATCCGCCCCTGGCCACACCCTCGGCGTTGGTCCCCTCCAGCACCGGCAGACCTTGACGGGTCAGGATGAGGCCTACCGGACCGCTGCCGTTGCCGCGAGCCAAGATCGTCCGCCAGGCGTACGCGGTCTCGTTGGCGTCGGCCGGGCGCACCACTGACAGGTGCGGGATCGCACGCAGCGCGGACAGGTGCTCGATCGGCTGATGCGTCGGGCCGTCTTCGCCCAGTCCGATCGAATCATGCGTCCACACGTAGATCGTGTCGATATTCATGAGCGACGCCAGCCGGACTGCCGGGCGCATGTAGTCGGAGAACTGTAAGAAGGTGCCGCCATAGGCGCGGGTCGGGCCGTGCAGCACGATGCCGGACAGGATCGAACCCATCGCGTGCTCGCGGATACCGAAATGGAGCGTGCGGCCATACCAGTGCGCGGTGTAGTCCTTGGTCGAAATCGACGGCGGGCCAAAGGAGTCCACGCCCTTCATGGTGGTGTTGTTGCTGCCGGCCAGGTCGGCCGAACCACCCCACAGCTCAGGAAGTTTCCGTCCCACCGCCGATAGCACTTCGCCCGACGCGGCGCGGGTAGCCAGCGCTTTGGATCCCGGTTCCCAGTGCGGTAACTCGGCGTCCCACCCGTCGGGCAACTTTTTGGCGATCAACCGGTCCAGCAGCGCCTTGCGTTCCGGTTCGCGCTGCGCCCAGGCCTCGAATTCCGGTCGCCAGCGTTCGTGGGCCTCTTTGCCGCGGGCCACCAGGCCGCGGGTGTGCGTGATGACGTCCTCGCGCACCTCGAAGGTCTTGTCCGGATCGAATCCCAGGATCTTCTTGACTGCCGCGACCTCTTCGTCGCCGAGGGCCGCGCCGTGCGCCTTGCCGGTGTTCATCGCGTTCGGAGCCGGATAGCCGATGATGGTGCGCAGCGAGATGAACGAGGGCCGGTCGGTGACGGCCTTGGCATTGGCGATGGCCTCCTCGATACCGACCACGTTCTCGCCGCCCTCGACGCGCTGTACGTGCCAGCCGTAGGCCTCATATCGCGCCGCGGTGTCCTCACAGAGCGCGATATTGGTGTCGTCCTCGATCGAGATCTGGTTGTGGTCGTAGAACACAATGAGGTTGCCGAGCTGCTGGACCGCGGCCAGCGACGACGCCTCGGAGGTAACCCCTTCTTCGATATCGCCGTCCGAGGCGATCACATAGATGTAGTGGTCGAACGGGCTGGTCCCCGGGGCCGCGTCCGGATCGAACAGACCGCGTTCATACCGCGATGCCATCGCCATCCCCACCGCCGACGCCAGACCCTGGCCAAGCGGGCCGGTGGTCATCTCCACCCCTGTGGTGAGCCGGAATTCCGGGTGCCCGGGAGTCTTGGATCCCCAAGTGCGCAGCGATTCGATATCGGAGAGTTCCAGACCGAAACCGCCCAGGTACAGCTGGATATAGAGGGTCAAGCTGCTGTGCCCGGCCGACAGCACGAACCGATCACGGCCCAGCCAGTGGGTGTCGCCGGGGTCGTGCCGCATGGTCCGCTGAAACAGCGTGTAGGCCAGGGGGGCAAGGCTCATCGCCGTTCCGGGATGGCCGTTGCCGACCTTTTGGACCGCGTCGGCGGCCAGCACCCGGATGGTGTCGACCGCGGCCGAATCGATCTCGGTCCAGTCATCGGGATGGTGCGCTTGGGTAAGGGTCGAGATGTCTTCGAGTGTGGTCACGAGCGTCCTCGGGTCGACAAAGTGATCGAACCTCAGCCTAGTGCCGGACCCTACGTCGATGCAGGTCCAGTAGCACGTGAACTCCCGGCAAATTATTGCGAGTCGACCCTGGACTAGGAGCGGTGCAAGCAGGCGGTCTACCATCGCCTGTAGTAGAAGCTGCGCGCTGCTGTGATCCAAGGAGTCATTGCGTGAGCATTCGCGAGCGCGTTGCGCCGAGTCGAGTCAGCACCACTCTGCTGGCTTATCTGGCGTTGACCAAGCCGCGAGTTGTTGAGCTGTTACTGGTCACCGCAATTCCGGCGATGCTGCTCGCCGACCGCGGCACGGTGAATCCGCTGCTGATCCTGGATACCCTGATCGGCGGGATGCTGGCCGCGGGCGGCGCCAACACGCTCAATTGTGTGGCCGACGCCGACATCGACAAGATAATGAAGCGGACGGCGCGACGGCCGCTGGCGCGGGCTGCCGTGCCGACCAGAAACGCTCTGGTGTTCGGGCTGACGCTGAGTGTCGCTTCGTTCTTCTGGTTGTGGTGGACAACAAACCTGTTGTCCGGGCTGCTGGCGGTGGCCACGATCGCGTTCTACGTGTTCGTCTACACCCTGCTACTCAAGCGCCGGACCTCGCAGAACGTGGTCTGGGGCGGGGCGGCTGGCTGCATGCCGGTGATGATCGCCTGGTCAGCTGTCACCGGCACGATCGGTTGGCCGGCGCTGGTGATGTTCGTGATCATCTTCTTCTGGACCCCGCCGCACACCTGGGCGTTGGCGATGCGTTACAAGGACGACTACAAAGCGGCCGGTGTGCCGATGCTGCCGGCCGTCGCGACCGAGCGTCAGGTCACCAAGCAGATCCTGGTCTACACCTGGCTGACGGTGGCTGCGACGCTGGTGCTGGCGCTGGCAACTGGATGGCTGTACACCGCGGTCGCTGCGGTGGCCGGGATGTGGTTCTTGGCGATGGCCCACCAGCTCTACGCAGGGGTGCGCCGCGGTGAGCCGGTCAAGCCGTTGCGGCTGTTCTTGCAGTCGAACAACTACCTGGCGGTGGTGTTCTGCGCGCTGGCGATCGACTCGGCGATGGCACTGCCGACCCTGCTTCGTGTCTGACCGTCAGCGCCGCGTCCCAGACCCGCGGATACCCCCTACCCGGTTAGGGTCTTGTACTACGACACTGCGTCGTATTGAATCCCCGGCGTGGTCTTAGGGGTGGTTCGCGGGCTCGGCCGGTGACGGCGCCGATCTGGTTTGCCTCGCCGCCCGAGGTGCATTCGGCGTTGTTGAGCAGCGGCCCGGGACCCGGGTCGCTGCTGGCTGCGGCCGGCGCGTGGAACGCGTTGAGCACGGCATACGCGTCAGTCGCTGAGGAGCTCAGCACGGTCTTGGCGGCGGTGCAGGCCGGCGCGTGGCAGGGCCCTAGTGCCGACCAGTACGTGGCTGCGCATCTGCCCTACCTGGCGTGGCTGGTGCAGGCCAGCGCCAAGAGCGCCTCGGAGGCTAGCCAGC
>NZ_DASPSP010000019.1:0-6289 GCF_035623875.1 Mycobacterium sp.
GGCGGTAATAATTAGCTTCATGGCAGACAAAAGCGCCGGCAGCCGCCCGCCGCGACAGCGGCTCAAGACGCTAACCCAGGCGGCAATGAACGCCGACGTCACCGTGAACCAACTGGAAGGCGTGTTAGGCGGCTTGGGCGACACCCTGACGGACCTCAACAATTCGCTCTCGATCTTGAACAGTGCGGTGGACCGCCTCGACGGCGGCCTGGACCACTTCGAGACCACTCTGAGCAGGATTGATGACCTGATGAAGCGGCTGGTTACCCTCGTCGCACCGGTCGAGGCGATCGTCGAACGCATCGACTACATGGTGGGTGTCGGCGAGACGGTGATGTCGCCGTTGTCGGTGACCGAACACGCGGTGCGCAACGTGGTGAACGCAGTGCGGGACCGCACTCGTCGCTGACCCCGTGCCACATCCCGACCCGGTTCCCGCTCCGCCGTTCGCCGAGGGCACCGGTCTGCCGTGGGATGTCTCGGTGCCCGACGCCGTCGCGGCGATCGCGGCGGCCCGCGCCAGACACGGCGACACCTTCGCCGTGCACAGCGGTCAGGATCGCTACCTGTTCACGTTCTCCCCGACCGGCGTCGAATCGTTCTACGGACTGCCCGAAGAGAAAGCCAGCAAGGGCGTCGCCGATTATCTGATGCTGCGCCGCAAACTCCCCGACGAGATCTTCGACGGGCGGCGCATCCTGCCCGGCACGCTGTTCCGCCGCGACGACGTCGTCGGCTACTTGGCCAACCTGGATCGCGCGCTCGAGCAGACCACCGCCGAGTTGGGATCGTCGGGCTCGCTGGACGTCTTCGACCTGACCCGCCGACTCGGCCACCGGATGGGGCTCGCCTCGTGGGCCGGGCCCGGATGTGCCGAAGGCGAGACGTTTGATCGACTGGCGCGGGCCTTCGACATCCTCGACGGCTCTGACGCTTTCGTACATCCCGACGCGATGGCGGCCGTCGCCGCGTCGAACAAGCGCGCTGAGCACGCGGCCCTCTACGAGGTTGCCGAGATCGTCGCCGCTGCCGTGCGCCGCTGGGACGCCGGCGGCACCGACGATCAGGGTCTGTTCGGCAGGATTGTGGACGCCTGGAGTTCTGAGGCGCAGGACAACCGGTTGCGGGGAATCGCGTTCGACGTCGCGCTGATTCACATCGCCTCGATGTCCAATCTGGCCGCCGCGCTCGGGTGGGCGTTGGTCGACATGCTCGAGCACCCTGCGCATCTGGCCCGGGTCATCGCCGGCGATGCCGACCTGGCACAGCGGTGCGCACTGGAGTCCACACGTCTGGCGCAGCGCTCTATCATGTCCCGCACCGTGCTGTCCCCGGTTTGCCTGGACACCGGCGAGGTCAGCTACCAGGTGCCGCCGGGATGGACGATCGCCACGTTGCTGCCCCTGCTCAACACCTCCGCCGCGCCGGGGCTGGAAAACTGGGACCCCGACCGATGGACCCGACACCGGCTTACCGACGAGAAGGCGCTCCCCTCGCCCATGCTGGTGACGGCGTTCGGTCATGGACGGCATTCCTGTCCGGCACAACCATTTTCACTCTCGGCGATGACGGCGGCGATGACACACTTGTTCGGCCGCTATCAGATGACGCCGGGTTGGACGACGCACCCGCAGCCCGTTCCCGCCCAGATCGGGGGTGTGGCACGAGCGGACGGGCCCTGTCGGCTCGACTACGTCCGCCGCTGAGGCCACCCGGCCGCTAGCCACTGTTGCGCAGCGCGCTGGCCAGCCCGTTCATCGTCAGCAGGATTCCGCGCTGCACCAGCTCGTCGTTGTCGCCGGAGCGGTAACGGCGCAGCAGCTCGACCTGCAAGTGGTTCAGCGGTTCCAAATACGGGAATCGGTTGAACACCGAACGCGCCAGCGCGGGATTGTCGGCGAGCAGGTCGTCCTGACCGGTAATCAGCTTGTGCGCGTTGATGCTTCGCTGGTGCTCAGCAGCGATCTTGTCAAACACCCGGCGCCGCAGCGCTTCGTCCTTCACCAGCTCGGCGTAGCGGGCCGCCAGCCCCAGATCCGTTTTCGCGAGCACCTGCGCCATATTCGACAGCACCGTCTGGAAAAACGGCCACCGTTGATAGAGGTCACGCAGCAGCTCGACTCGCCCGTCGCCGTCGGCGATCCAGCTCTCCACGGCCGAGCCGGTTCCGTACCAGCCCGGCAGCATCACGCGCGACTGGCTCCAGGCCAGCACCCACGGGATCGCCCGCAGGTCGGCGATCGACGATGTCGGTTTCCGCGACGTCGGGCGGCTGCCGATGTTCATCGACCCGATCTCGCTTACCGGTGTGGACTGTAGGAAGTAGTCAACGAAACCCGGTGTCTCGTGCACCAATTCGGTATAGGCACGCTGAGCTCGGTCGGCCAGCTCGTCGAGGATCTCGTAGGCCGGGCCGGCCGCGTCGCCGAGACCCTCGACGTCAAGCAGGGTGGACTCCAGGGTGGCTGCCAGCAGTGTCTCCAAGTTACGTTGCGCCGTCTGCGGTTCGGCGTATTTGGCGGCGATCACTTCGCCCTGCTCGGTCAGCCGCAGCGAGCCGTTCACCGCGCCCGGCGGCTGGGCCAGGATGGCCTGATAGCTGGGGCCGCCGCCGCGGCCCACCGTGCCGCCGCGACCGTGGAAGAGCCGCAACCGGATTCCCATCTTGCGTGACGATTCGACGAGGTCGAGCTCGGCCCGGTACAGCGCCCAGTTGGCGGTCAGGTAGCCGCCGTCCTTGTTGGAGTCGGAGTAGCCGAGCATCACCTCCTGGCTGTCGCCACGAGCCCGCACAATGGCCCGATAGATCGGAAGGTCAAGTGCCGCTTCCAGAATCGATGCACCCCGACGCAGGTCGTCGATCGTCTCGAACAGCGGCACGATACCCATCGGGCAGTGCGGCTCGGCGTCGGACGCGTCGAGCAGACCGCACTCCTTCAGCAGGATCGCCGCTTCCAGTAGGTCGGAGACGGAACGACACATCGAGATGACGTAGTTGGGCACCGCCGGCGAACCATAGATGGCGACCGCGTGGGCGGCCGCGCTGATGATGGCGAGCTCTTTGCGGGCCAGGTCGGACAATTCGTCGCGGTCGCCGATCAACGGCCGTCGGGTGCTCAGCTCGGCGGCCAGGATGTTGACCCGTTCGTCTTCGCTCAGTGAGCTGTAGTCGGGGTGCACTCCGGCCCAGGCAAGCAACTCCGCGACGACCTCCTCGTGGACGTCGGAGTTCTGCCGCATGTCCAGACCGGACAGGTGAAAACCGAAGACGTGCACGGCTTCTCGCAATCGGGCCAACCGGTCGTCGGCCAGCAGCGCGCTGCCGTTTGCCCGCAGCGAGGCATCCACGGTGTCGAGATCGGCCCGCATCTCCCCCGGTGTCGCGTAGGGCGGAAGGCCGAGGTCGAGCAGGTTCGCCGGCTGGCGATCCAGGATCTCCGCGGCGGTAGCGGTGAGGCGGGCCCGGATGACGCACACTGCCCGCCGGTACGGCTCGTCCGCGGGATGCTCGTCGCAGTGCTCGGCCAACGCCGCCAGTTCATCGGTGACGGCGACCAGTCGCGCCGACATCGAGAGTTCCTGCTCCAGGGCGGTCAACTCGGCAGCATAGTGACCCAGCGCGGTGTAGGCCGCGCTGCCGGTGGCCAGCCGCACCACGTCCGCGGTGACGTTGGGGTTGCCGTCGCGGTCGCCGCCGATCCACGAGCCGGGCTGCAAGATGGGTTCCGGCAGCAGGTCGGCGTCGGGCCACCGGCTGCGTAGCGCGTGCCGGACCTGGGCGTTGACCTTCGGCATCACCTCGAAGAACGCGGTCTGGTAGTACCTGAGCCCTACTGCGATTTCGTCGGAGATCTGCAGCCGCGACAGCCGGATGAGCGCGGTCTGCCAGAGCGTCAGCACCCGGCGGCGAAGTTCCAGTTCGATGTCGCGCCCATCGTCGGTGTGGATGTGCCCCCGCGCGTGCAGCCGCATCAGCTGGGTGATCCGGTGCTGGGTGTCGAACACCGTTCGGCGGCGGGTCTCGGTCGGATGGGCCGTGATGACCGGGGAGACCAACGCGCCGGCCAGCGCCTCGGCGACGGTCGTCGCGTCCAGTGCTGCAGCGTCGAGCTTGAGATAGGTGGCGGCCAGGCTGCTGTCCTGCGGCGGGTCGCCTGCGGCCACGTGGATAGCGCGGCGCCGTTCCCGGTGAATGTCCTCGGCCACGTTGGCCAGCAACGCGAAGTGGCTGAACGCCCGGATCACCGGGATCGCTTGGTGGATGTCGATGCCTTCGAACATGCGGGCCACCTCGGCGCGTTCGATCTCCGAGCGACGCACCCGAAACGACTCAACCCGGGCCCGCTCGACCAGAGCGAACACCTCGTCGCCGTTCTGCTCGCGCACGGTGTCGCCGAGGATCGCGCCGAGCAGCCGGATGTCCTCGCGCATCGGCTCGGTGGCCTCGCGGCCGGTGCGGGTGCGCTGTACGGCGCCGATCGGTTCCAGCCCGGTGTCGGAAACGCCAGCCATGACTCCAGTATCGGGGCGCGGGGGCTAGTCCGCGCTGCGAGCGGGATGGCTCAGGCGTTGTATTTGATGCGCAACGCCATACCGATGATGGCCACCAGCCAGATGCCGACGAGGAACAACGTCAGTCGGTCCAGGTTCTTCTCCACCACCGTCGACCCGGACAGGCTGGACTGCACTCCGCCGCCAAAGAGTGTCGACAGACCGCCACCCTTGGCGCGGTGCAGCAGCACCAACAGGACCACCAGGACGCTGGTGACCACCAGGGTGATCTGCAGGGCCAATTCCATGGCCAACACCTTACCGGCCGACGGGCGGCGGCCTCAGACCGGCGCTGTGGGCGAGGTTAGCTAATGGTCCCTGGCTCGTCGAAGCTCAACGTGTCGTTGGTGTAGTTGATGTAAATCGGATCTTCATTGAATGGTGCGTAGCCGCTGTCTATGGAGGTTCCCGACGTGACCGACGGCGCGTTGTCCACTCCGTTGTCGCTGACGACGTACTGGTACAGCTCTGTACCGCCCTGACTGGGGTCGCTGCTGTAGACCGTAATCGTGCTTCCGTCCGGCACGGAGCTGTTGTCTCCGAGGAGGGATGACGGGATGGTTCCGTACACACCGCCGGAATCGACATCGTCGGAAACCGTTGAACCGACCGTCTGGCCGTTGGTCGTTACCGTTTCGTACAAGCTGCTGATCGGGGCCCCGCTTGACGAGTCATTCACCGTGTATATGGCCGTGCCCGGGTTGGCGTTGGTGGAACTGACGACCAGGTCGCCGGTGTCGGTGTTCGGGGTTACGTCGACGGTCACACCGTCGAAGCCGTCCGCCTGCAACGGGCTCTCGCTCGGACCCACGCCGTCCCCGACACCCAGAATGCCGGTTACATCGTTATCGGAAAGAAATTGCTGGAAATCCAATGGCGAGCCCGAGCTCAGCGACGTCGGCCAGGACAGGATCTCCACGTCGATGGGGGTATTCGTGGTGTCGAGGACGCCGTTGCCGTAATCGACCGTTGCGTCGTCGTAGGTCAGATAGATGTAGTCCACCCCGCCGCTGTAGCCGGCCTCGTTGATGCCGGTGGGTATACCGAGATCGATCAGTTGGGTCAGGCTGAGGTCTGTGGCGGGGATGACCAGGCCGCTGGATCCCGTGTCGACCAGCAGCGTCTGGTCCGAGCCTCCTTCAATCGAGGCCTGCACGGTCGGCTCGGTGTCCTCTTGCACGGCGATCGGAATGTCGTAGGTGCCCGATGTGGGGTCGGATCCAGTCGACGCAGCAGACGCAGCAGACGCAACCGGGTCTGCGGTCGACGGAAGCGCGGTTGACGGAAGCGCCAAATCGATCGAGTTCAGGCTGCTGAGCAGACTGTCGGTCCAGCTGGTCAGATCCGTCGCGGCGGTGGGGTCGAAGCCGGCGATCGCGTCGCTCAGCGACGTGATCAGGGGCTGGATGATCGGGTCGAGCAGCGTGTCGATGTCGGCCTTGGCCGGGGCCGCCGAACCTGTCGCCATCGCCGCCGCGGCAGCAAACGCGCCGACCGACCCACTCACGACCGCCAACCCACGCCGACGCACCTTAGAATTACCTGAGTTCTTGATGCCCTTGGCGCTGTCGCGAGCAGCCATTCGGATGCCTCCCCAACGTTGGTAGAGCTGCCTAACCACCAAAACTTAACGGCCCTGTATTTCTATCAGGTTTCGTTAAGCTAAATGCCATCCGGCGGGCCGTCAACTCGAAACGCCCCAGCAGCCCCGTCTGCCCCACCGGTCACGGCAATGGAC
>NZ_DASPSP010000042.1:0-3640 GCF_035623875.1 Mycobacterium sp.
GCGGCGGCTTTGTGGTTCTCTTCGCCGCGGGTGTAGGTCCACACGCAGAAGGGTTCGCCCTTGGCAAACTTGAAATCCTTTGGTGGCAAATTGATGTCGAGTTTGCAGCCGGGGAAGAACGGCGCGGAGATGCGCTGCTCGAAGGTGCAGTTCATCCAGGCACGCGCCGGCGGGTAGAGACCTTCGTCGGTGTACTTCTGCAGAACCTCGCAGCGGCGCATATTGAGCACCACGTGATCGGGGTTGTGCACGATGTACTCACCGCCGTACCCCAAGGTGCCGTCAATACTCAGACACGCCAGCTTGAGAAAATCCACGACGTGCACGGGCTCGATCTTGAAGAGTTTGGCCAGTTTCGGGTACTGGTAGTCGATGATGAGCTGATACATATCGGGCAGCCCAAGCCAGACTTCTTCCTCGGGGATGATCTTGGTCCACTGATCGATAAAGAAGTTATGCCCTTTGAGGTACTGGTCCCAATAGGTCTTGATCAGCCGGATCAATGCTGGCTTAGTCAGATCGTCGGTCTGCACGTCGAACGGGATCGCTTGGTATTGGGGGTTCTTCCAGTCCCAGCCAGGCGGTGCGATGTAGCGCCCCATGGGCATGACTTGACGCAAGACCGCCCGCGACATCTCGGCGGCGACGTCCATGGCGACATTGATGCCGACCTTCTCCGCATAGATCTTGGCGTGCGCGTGGGGCATGAAGTTCAACGTGTCTTCGAACACGCGGGCCAGGCCCACGAGAAAATTGCGGGAAAAGTCCTGGACGTTGCCGACCTTGCCCATGAAGTCATGGGTGTAGTCGTCATAGTTCAGTTCCTCGGCTTCGGTGCTCATTGAGAATCCTCCTGGTCGTGACGCCCGTTTGTCAGGTTCAGACACAGGTGGCAGAATCTGACATGTTGAACGGTAGTCATGGAGCGACATTGGTCCCTGCCTTGATCCCGCTCAGCGGGATGCCGTTAGCGCTGTAAAACCCCTGTGACCACGGTCGCGCGATTATGGAGCCGCCAGGTGAGTGTGATGAGTAGGCCGGCGACGCTGACGGAGTGGCGCGCCGAGGAACTTCGGATGTACATCGCATCGACCGCCCGCGACATCTTTCTCGCCGACGGGTCAACTTCGGCGACGGTCGAGCGCATCTGCGACGCGGTGGGCATCGCGCCGCGGACGTTTCACCGCCATTTTCGGGTCAAAGAAGATGTCGTCATGCCGTTGTTTCGCCAGTTCGGCAGACTGAGCATCGAGGTTCTCGTCAACGCGCCACCGGACTGCGACGCCGTGGAGGTTCTGGTTGAGGCGTTTGGCACCGAGGTTCCCAACCGGGGACGGATCGAGATTGACCGCACGTTCATGGCGCTGATGATCGGCGATCCCCAATATCGACTACGGTGGCTGGACTGGGGACAAGACCTTGTCGGTCCCATCACCGAGTTTCTCGCCGCCCGCTTCGACCTAGGCGATGACCCGTTCACCCGAGAGCTGCCTGCGCAGTTGGTGATTCAGGCCTGTCGGCACGCCTACGTTCACTGGGTCCAGCACGGCGACTTCGCCAGTCTGCAATCCGCGTTGCGGCTCGGCATGCAGATGATCGTCCAAACTTTGCCCGTCCGCGCGCCGCAATCGTGACCCCGGTGGTCAGGCGTGTGCGCCGCCGTCGACGCGAATCTCGGTGCCGGTGATGAAAGCACCGTCGTCGGAGGCCACCAAGGCGATTACGGCAGCCACCGCGCTCGGATCGCCCAGCACGTCGTTGGCCGCACCGTGCAGCAGCGGTGTCTGCTTGGCCCACAATCCCAGGTCGTAGTCCGCCGGCATCTTGTCCAGGGTGCTCAGCGCCAGTGCGGTGGCCACTCCGCCGGGCTGGATATTCACAGCGCGCAGACCCTGTTTAGCGTATTCGAGCGCCAAGGAGTGCGTGAACGACAGCACTCCACCCTTGCTGGCGGCATAGGCAGCCATGTAAGGATGCGCGAATGACGCGGCGGTGGACGTGAAGTTGATCACCACCCCCCGACCGGAATCCAACAATGCCGGCAGCGCTTGCCGGGTCATCAGAAACGTGCCGGTCAGGTTGACCGCCAGCGTGGTGTTCCAGTCGGCGAGCGTGTGCTCGTGGGTGTGGGCGCAGCGCTGAATCGCGGCGGCGTTGACCAACACTTCGAGGCCGCCGAGCTCGGCGATTGCAGCATCGACGGCGGCCGCCACGGCATCCTCCGAGGACACGTCGAGGACCGCTGTGGTCAGCCGCTTACCGGTGCCGACGTCGTCGGCGGCCGAAGCGGTCTCCGCCAAGCCGTCCGCCGAGACGTCGTAGCCGACGACGGTGGCACCCTCGTCGAGCAGCCGGGCCACCGTAGCCCGTCCGATGCCGGAGCCTGCGCCGGTCACGATGACGCGTCGATCGGCGAATCGATCCATTGCGCAATCCCTTTCGGTCACGCCGGCTGGAACGCGCTGAGCGGCGCTTCCTCGGGGTAGATGGCGGGCCCACCCAGGTCGTAGGCGGCGTTGAGTGCGCCGATGAACGCCGGATCGTGCAGCGGGTCGCTGGGCATGTCGAGCTTGATGCCCTTGGTGTTGACGTCGTCGACCATCATGCCGATGGCCCGCTCGATGGTTAGGTCGTCGGTGCCGTCCATGTTTTTCTTCAGCTCATCGAAATCGGAGAACACCTCGGCCGACCAGTGCACCAGGAAACGTAGTTCGTCGGTGTGGTGGCGGGCGATCACCTGGTCGCCGTTCTTGAGCAGCCAGTGGTCGCGGTGGTCGGGATCGCCGGTGAACACCGTGTCGAACGCCAAATCAGGTGGAACTTGTTGGTTGAGTGGCCCGTTCGCCTCGCCGCGGTGCACCATCATTTCGTTCTGCACCACGACGCCGCGGTTGTTGATCGGCGGCAGAACCCGCTTGGGTGCATGCAGCGGCCCCTCGGGCCAATATGTGAAACCGCTACCGGTGTCGAGTGAGAACCAGGTGATCACCTGCGCCATCTTGATCAGGTAGTCGCGGAACAGACCCGACTTACCCATCACGCTGCACAGCCATGTCGGCGCATTCTCGTATCGCACGCCGCGGAAGCTCGGCGAATCCAGATGCCCCGGATCGCGATTCGCGCATGGCCCGTTGATGTTGAACAGCATCAGCTGCGGCTTGGCGTACTCGGCGTTCCAGTAGCTTTTGGCCATCTCGAGGAACCGCTCGTTGTAGAAGCAGTCGTGCAGTTGCGGGTAGAGCACCGCGCCATAGTTGGCCAGGTAGCCGCGGAAGGTCGGGGTGAGGAACAGATCCAACGACGGGGTGAACCCCTCGGGAAATGGACCACTCATGGTCGCGATCAATTCGTCGGCGGACGCAAAGTGCTGGGCGATAATCAGCTTCCACGGGCCCTCGGTGCGCACGATGTCAAGCAGACGCTCGCGTTGATCATCGGTGTAGACATTCTCGATCTCGCGAGGCGGTGCGGCCGGCCGCAACACATCGGAAAGCTCCATCCGCCGCTCGTCGGTGAGCATCAGGCTTTCTCCTTCTGCCAATTCCGCTTTGGCGTGATTCTGCGCAGCGTCACCTGGCCGTGGCTGCGTCATGTCCGGTCATTGGGACGTCAATCCCGAGCGGATTGGCGAACTTCGCCT
>NZ_DASPSP010000044.1:0-16744 GCF_035623875.1 Mycobacterium sp.
TATCTCGGCTCTGCTCGGCCCCGCGGTCAGCGGTCGTAATTACGAAGTGCCCGCGGCGATGGCCGACGAAGTCGAGGCGGCGTTGCCCGGCAGCCGCACCACTACCGCGGCCGGCACTCCCGGCCTCGACCTTCGGGCCGGAATCGCTTGCCAGCTCCGGGATTTGGGCGTCACATCGATCGACATCGATCCACGCTGCACGGTGGCCGACCCGACACTGTTCAGTCATCGCCGGGATGCACCGACCGGGCGGCTGGCGTCGCTGGTCTGGATGGAGTGACCGACATGGCGGTGGACATGCCGGCCCCCGGAAACCATGGAATCCAGGGAAACCAGGGAAACCGCGAATCGGAATTGACACATGCGTTGGCGGCTATCCGATCGCGCCTTGCGGCTGCCGCCGAAGCGGCGGGCCGCAATGTTGGCGAAATTGAACTTCTACCCATTACCAAATTCTTTCCAGCAACCGATGTCGCGATTTTGTCCCGATTGGGTTGTCGGTCCGTTGGCGAATCCCGGGACCAGGAAGCTTCGGCGAAGGTCGCCGAAGTCGCCCGGTTGGCAAGTAGTTCCTCCCGGGCGGACTTAGCCGAAATCCACTGGCACATGGTGGGCCGCATCCAGCGGAACAAAGCACGGTCGCTGGCCCGCTGGGCGCACACCGCCCATTCGGTTGACAGCCCTCGGCTGGTGACCGCGCTCGACCGGGCGGTGTCGGCGGCACTCGCCGAGGGCCGCCGGCAGGGGCCGCTGCGGGTCTACGTCGAGGTCAGCCTGGACGGCGATGTGTCTCGTGGCGGCGTCGACATCACCGCGCCCGGGGCGGTCGACCAGGTCTGCGCGCAGGTGGAGGAATCGAAATGCCTGGAACTGGTCGGGTTGATGGGCATCCCGCCGCTGGACTGGGCCCCCGACGAGGCGTTCGACCGGCTGCAATCGGAACACCGCCGGGTGCTCGAATCGCACCCGAACGCGGTGGGTCTGTCCGCCGGCATGTCCAGCGATTTCGAGATCGCCGTAAAACATGGTTCGACGTGTGTGCGTGTCGGTACCGCGCTATTGGGCCCGCGGCGGCTACCGTCACCGTGAGTAGTCACTGTAGTCACACCTTCATCACAGACACCAAAACTCCCAGGGGCTTAGAAGGGGTTACGCAATGAGCACACTGCACAAGGTCAAGGCCTACTTCGGTATGGCTCCCATGGAGGACTACGACGACGAGTATTACGACGACCGCGCGCCCTCCCGCGGTTTCCCGCGTCCCAGGTTCGACGAGAATTTCCAGGGGTATGGCCGCTACGAAGGCCGCTTTGAAGGGCGCGACTACGACGACCCGCGCGGCGAGGCGGCGGACTACCCGCCGTCGAGCGGTTATCGCGGCGGCTACGGGGAGGAGCCCCGTTACAGTCCCCACCCGCGCGAGTTTGACCGGTCGGACATGAGCCGCCCGCGCCTCGGGTCGTGGTTGCGCAACTCCACCCGCGGCGCGCTGGCGATGGATCCACGCCGGATGGCGATGCTCTTCGAGGAGGGCAGCCCGCTGTCCAAGATCACCACGCTGCGGCCCAAGGACTACAGCGAGGCCCGCACCATCGGGGAGCGGTTCCGCGACGGCACCCCGGTGATCATGGACCTGGTCTCGATGGACAACGCCGACGCCAAACGGCTGGTCGACTTCGCGGCGGGGCTGGCCTTCGCGCTGCGCGGTTCCTTCGACAAGGTCGCGACCAAGGTGTTTTTGCTCTCGCCCGCCGACGTCGACGTCTCGCCTGAGGAGCGCCGACGTATCGCAGAGACCGGCTTTTACGCCTACCAGTAGCCGCCGGCCGGCTCGGGCTCCGCGCCGGTCTGTTGCTGGGCGGATGTGTATGGGCCGCTTGAGTCGGTAGGCTGGCGTTGCCGTGCTGGCCGCAGCCGGGGCTGTCGTCAAAGTCACATCTTCTTCATCACTAAGGTCGGGCTCTCGTTGACGCTGTTCGTGCACATCGTTGGTTTCGCGCTTTTCATCTTCTGGCTATTGCTTATCGCTCGGGTCGTCGTCGAGTTCATCCGATCGTTCAGCCGGGACTGGCACCCGCACGGTGCCACCGTGGTCATCCTCGAGATCATCCTGTCGGTCACCGACCCGCCGGTGAAGCTGCTGCGCCGGCTGATACCGCAGCTCACTGTGGGTGCGGTTCGTTTCGATCTGTCCATCATGGTGCTGTTGCTGCTGGCGTTCATCGGCATGACAATGGCGCTGGATTATCACGCCTGAAACCGCGAACCTGCCACCGGTTCGCGAAAACTGCGGGCCCGGACGGTTTGCCGGGTTGGATTTGGTTTGCTTAAGGCACGGATTTGTCGCCTCTTAAACTTTGAAATTCGGTCTTATTTATCGGGCGAATCGGGAACCGGCGGGTCTGGTGTGACAGGATGGGCGGCAGTTGCAGTATGGCTACGACGACGTTCACGCCGACCTACACTTTCCTAGTCGGTTTGACTGTCCACACTTGAGGGGGCTAAGAATGCCGCTGACACCCGCCGACGTCCACAATGTGGCGTTCAGTAAGCCGCCGATTGGCAAGCGTGGTTACAACGAAGACGAGGTCGACGCCTTCCTCGACCTGGTGGAAAACGAGTTGACCCGGCTCATCGAGGAGAACTCCGACCTGCGTCAGCGGGTCAATGAGCTGGACCAGGAGCTGGCCAGCGCCCGGGCCAGCGGCACCAGTGCTCAAGCCACCCAAGCCATTCCGCTGTACGAGCCCGATCCCGTCAAGCCGCCGCCGCAGCCCGCCCCCCAACCTGAGGCCGGTGTTATCGGCGAGGAGCAGGCGATGAAGGCGGCCAGGGTGCTCAGCCTGGCCCAGGACACCGCCGACCGGCTGGCCAACACCGCCAAGGTGGAGTCGGAGAAGCTGCTGGCTGACGCCCGGGCCAACGCCGACCAGATCGTCGGCGATGCACGTCGCGAAGCGGAGACCACGGTCGCCGAGGCCCGACAGCGCGCCGACGCGCTACTGGCCGACGCGCAAACCCGCTCCGAGACGCAGCTGCGCCAGGCTCAGGAGAAGGCCGATGCATTGCAGGCCGACGCCGAGCGCAAGCACTCCGAAATCATGGGCACGATCAACCAGCAGCGAACTGTGCTGGAGGGTCGCCTCGAACAACTGCGCACGTTCGAACGCGAGTACCGCACAAGACTGAAGACGTACCTGGAGTCTCAGCTCGAAGAGCTTGGCCAGCGCGGATCGGCGGCACCGGTCGACTCCAGCGCCACTAATGAAGCCGCTGGGTTTAACCAGTTCAATCGAGGTAGTAACTAACTCGGCGGAAGGTGCCGGCAAGGCGGTGGGTATCCTGCCGTGTTGGCAGTCTTGCCCCGTCGGCTGGAGGTTTACCGATGCTGATTATCGCGCTGGTCCTAGCGGTGATAGGCCTTGCTGCGTTGGTGTTCGCGGTTGTCACCAGCAATGAGTTGGTCGCCTGGGTATGTATCGGTGCCAGTGTGTTGGGCGTGGTGCTGCTCATCATCGATGCGCTCCGGGAACGTCAGCGACGCGAGGCCGGCGCGGCCACCAAGGAATCCGGCCCGACAGAGGGTCATGGTTCGCACGGTGGTGATGAAACTGCGGACTACCCCGAGGAAGCGCTCGATGAGGGAGATGAGGCGGTGGAAACCGCGGATTCGGCATCCGATGCGGACTCCGCAGACAGCGTCAGCGACGAGCACAACACCCGCTAGGACTCAACCTGCCACGGCGGGGTGGCGAGCAGTTCACGAACCTCGTCGTCGGTGACCTGGTGGAAGTCGACAAAAACCTGTCCCACCGCCTCGAAATCGGCCGGCATTGTCGCGCACACCACGTCGTCGGCCTCCCGCGTCAGCTCCTGGCAGACCGACTGCGGCCCAACCGGCACTGCGACGACGATCGAGTCCGGTTTACTCGCCTGCAGCGCGCGCACGCCCGCGAGCATGCTTGCACCGGTGGCAATCCCGTCATCAACCAAAATCACGGTCTTGTTGTGCGGGTCGGCGACCGGTCGTCCGCCGCGATAGGCACGCTCCCGCCGGTCGAGTTCAACGGTTTCGCGGTCGATGACCGCGCGCACCTGGTCGTCGCTGATGCGAAGGCTGGACACCACGTTGTCGTTCATGACGACGCCGCCGCCGCTGGCCAGCGCACCCATCGCCAATTCCGACCAATGCGGCACGCCGAGCTTGCGCACCAAGAACACGTCGAACTCCGCGTGAAGCGCCGCGGCGACTTCCCAGCCGACCGGAACGCCGCCGCGAGCCAGCCCGAGGACGAGCAGCCCGTCCTTGTCTCGGTAGGCGGCCAGTTCCTCGGCTAGCACGCGGCCGGCTTCCCGACGGTCGCGGAACGTGCGTCGGGATGCTCGCCGCAGAAAGCCACCAGATCGATTCATGGTCGTACTCGCCGTTGTCTGTGTTACTTGCTAAGTCGCAGCTTACGACCGGTTTCGCCGCGCCGAGCCGGCTTGGCAAAGAGATGTGCCGGTCCGTCGCGTTGTTCCCGTCTTGGGCTTCCCGTGCGGGCACACGGGGGAACCCGATGCTAGCGGGCCACGCAAAGGCTTTTCGCTTGAATTATGTCATAAAATATGCCAATATATGTGGTATGACCACAACTGTCGAGGAGTTGATCCAAGCCGCCACCGATGCCAGACGCATCGCCCAAAAGGCCATCGAGCTGGCCGTGCGGGAGGCCCGTGCCGCTGACTGGTCCTGGGACCAGATCTCTGCCGCACTGGGCGGAAAGCCGAACGGGGAGACACTGCGGCGCAACTTCGGCTCCGGAGAGTAGGGGCCGACGAGCCATGAACCCGCGGGCACTACGTGTCCTATATGAGGTACTGGCCGCCGCAGGACTCAATCCGGCGCTCGCGGCCGCCGACGTGCCGGACACCCGGCTTGTGGAACTAGTGGAAGGTGCAAATCGACTGCGGCCGGGCCGCGCGCTGGACCTAGGTTGCGGAACCGGTCGTAACACCGTTTACCTGGCACGCCACGGCTGGTACGCGGTCGGCATCGACATGCTGGGCCGCGCGATCGATAAGGCTGGTTCTCGGGCCGTCGGCGCCGCCGCTTCGGCCAGATTCATCCAAGGCGACGTCACCAGGCTCAATGACCTTGGTATCGGCGACGGCTACGACCTGGTTGTCGACAGCGGCTGTTACTACGGATTGTCCGGACAACAGCGCGACGCCTACGCGGCCGGCGTCACTCGGGTGGCAGCTCCAAACGCGCTGCTGCTAATGGCCGGGTTCACCAAGATCCCCGGCGTGGCTGCCGGGATAAGCGAAGACGACCTACGCCGACGATTCGACGGCTGGCGCATCCAGACCAACGCGCAGGTTTCCGCCGATGAAATCGTGCGACACACCCACATCCCATTTCCGCTGAAGGCAGCCCTGCGCAGCGGTCGCCTGGACATCCGCCGCTTCGAGCTGATCCGTATCCAGCGGCCATGATGAATTTGCATGTGGGACTTGGTCACTCGCAGCGTGAAGCATCACATCACAACGGCGTATGCGGGTGTCCGAGGGGGGACTTGAACCCCCACGCCCATTAGTAGGGCACTAGCACCTCAAGCTAGCGCGTCTGCCATTCCGCCACTCGGACTCGAGGTCAATCAATTGGCAGCTAAGGCTATCGGATTGGCCTGCTCGCACCCAAACCCACCTCGGTGGTGACGCCGGCCTAGCGGGTGCTGAGGTGGAGACGGCCCCGTTTGCGGGTACGCCGCCCGTAGACGCCGCGCGGCCGGGTCGGTCGCAATGGTAGGAAAGGTGACTGTGACGGTGCCAACCGAAACACCCGTCGACGAAGTAGTGGACGTTGTCAGCAGGCTGATCAGGTTCGACACTACCAACACCGGCGATCTGGAAACCACCAAGGGCGAGGCCGAATGTGCCCAGTGGGTTGCCGCCCAATTGGAAGAGGTCGGCTACCAGGTCGAATACCTGGAGTCCGGTGCGCCCGGACGCGGCAATGTATTCGCCCGCCTCAAGGGTGCCGACAGCTCCCGTGGCACGCTGCTGATCCACGGGCATCTTGACGTGGTGCCCGCGGAGCCGGCCGAGTGGAGCGTGCACCCATTCTCCGGTGCGGTCGAGGACGGCTACGTCTGGGGCCGCGGCGCGGTCGACATGAAGGACATGGTCGGCATGATGATCGTGACGGCCCGGCAATTCCGGCGGGCCGGCGTCGTGCCGCCGCGGGATCTGCTGTTCGCCTTCGTTGCCGACGAAGAAAACGGCGGGAAGTACGGTGCGCAATGGTTAGTCGATAATCGGCCCGACCTGTTCGACGGCGTCAGCGAAGCGGTTGGCGAGGTCGGCGGGTTCTCGCTGACGGTGCCGCGCCGCGATGGCGGCGAGCGTCGGCTCTATCTCATCGAGACCGCGGAAAAGGGGCTGCACTGGATGCGGCTGACCGCGCGCAGTTGGCCGGGACACGGCTCGATGACCCATGACCACAACGCCGTCACCTGGATCGCCGAGGCGGTGGCGCGGCTGGGTCGCCACCAGTTCCCGCTGGTCGTGACCGAAACCGTCGTGCAGTTCCTGAAGGCCATCACCGAGGAGACGGGCCTGACGTTCGACATCGAGTCGCCCGACCTGGCTGGGACGATCGACAAACTCGGTCCGATGGCCCGCATGCTTAAGGCGATCCTGCACGACACCGCCAACCCGACGATGCTCAAGGCCGGTTACAAAGCCAACGTGGTACCGGCGACCGCGGAGGCCGTGGTGGACTGCCGGGTGCTTCCCGGCCGGCTAGCGGCGTTCGAGGCGGAGGTCGACGAGATCATCGGCCCCGACGTGACCCGCGAATGGATCACCAACTTGCCGTCGTACGAGACCAGTTTCGACGGTGACCTGGTCGACGTGATGAACGCCGCGCTGCTGGCAGTCGATCCCGACGCCAGGACCGTGCCCTACATGCTTTCCGGCGGTACGGACGCAAAAGCCTTCGCGCGCTTGGGTATTCGTTGCTTCGGCTTCACCCCGTTGCGACTGCCCCCGGATCTGGATTTCGCCTCGCTGTTCCACGGCATCGACGAACGGGTACCCGTCGACGCGCTTAGGTTCGGCACCGAAGTGCTGACACACTTCTTGACACACTGCTAGCCGCAAGCTGAGCTAATCACACGAGAGGGGATCGACCATGATCGCACCACCCGACCCGTACGCTGCACTGCCGAAACTGCCGTCGTTTCACCTGGAGTCGGCGTCGATCACCGACGGGCAGCCGCTGGCGACACCGCAAATCAGCGGGATTTTAGGTGCCGGCGGCGAAGACGTCAGCCCGCAGCTGAGCTGGTCCGGATTCCCCGACGAGACTCGCAGCTTCGCCGTGACCGTCTATGACCCGGATGCCCCGACCCTGTCCGGTTTCTGGCACTGGGCGGTGGCCAACCTGCCCGCGTCGGTCACCGAGTTGCCCGACGGTGCCGGCGACGGCAGTGACCTACCGGGTGGAGCGCTGACGCTGGTCAACGATGCCGGTATGCGCCGCTACGTCGGCGCTGCGCCGCCGCCGGGCCACGGGCCGCACCGCTACTACGTCGCCGTACATGCGGTCGATGTCGACGAACTCGATCTCACCGAGGACGCCAGTCCCGCATACCTGGGCTTCAACCTGTTCCAGCATGCGATCGCCCGAGCCGTAATCTACGGAACCTACGAACAGCGCTGATCGTCACCGGGTCGCTGACCCAACAGCCTCGCTCAACGAGGAAAATCCTCCGTCGCGCAGCCGAACAGCAAGGCCGTCGTGAATGTGCTTGGCCCACAAGCCTCCGCCGTAGATGAAGCCGGTGTACCCCTGCAGCAACGACGCCCCGGCCGTGATGCGGTCCCAGGCGTCGTCGACGGTCTCGATGCCACCGACGCTGATCAGCGTCAGCCGGTCGCCGACCCGGCCGTAGAGTCGTCGCAGCACCTCGGCGGCACGGTGCGCCAACGGCGGCCCCGAGATGCCGCCGCTGCCCAGTCGCTCGACATCAGCGCTGCTCAGCCCGTCGCGCGACACCGTGGTGTTGGTAGCGACGATGCCCGCCAGACCCAACTCGACTGCCAGGTCGGCGATGTCGTCGATGTCGGAGTCGGCGAGATCCGGTGCGATTTTGACCAGTACCGGCGTCGAGGTCTCGGCAAGCACCGCCGACAGGATGCCGCGCAGTAACTCGACCGCCTGCAAATCGCGTAGCCCCGGAGTATTCGGCGAGCTGACGTTGACTACCAGGTATGCGGCCAGCGGCCCGACCAGCCGGGCACTGGCCCGGTAGTCTTCGGCGGCGTGCTCCGGCGGGGTCGACTTGGTCTTGCCGATATTGACGCCGATCGGCACATCGGGGCTATGCCGTGCCAGCCTGGACGCCAGCGCAGCGGCGCCATGATTGTTGAAGCCCAGCCGATTGAGTAGCGCGCGGTCGGCCGGCAGCCGGAACAGCCGAGGAGCCGGGTTGCCCGGCTGGGGGTGCGCGGTGACGGTGCCGATCTCGGCGTAGCCGAATCCGATTGCACCCCAGGCCTTTAGCCCGATGCCGTCCTTGTCGAAGCCTGCGGCAAGCCCCAGCGGCCCTGGGAAGCGCACCCCGAACACCGTGCTGGCCAACACCGGGTCGGTCGGCGCCAGCCGTCGGCTCAGGCGCCGCCGTACCGGCGCAGCGCTGGTGAGGACACGCAGCGCGGCGAACACCAGTTCGTGGCTGCGTTCGGGCGGCACCAGGAACAGCAACCGGCGGAGCACACCGTATATCTGATGACGGTCGTCGCGCGGAGCGCTCACCGTCACAGTTCCGGCTGGTCGGGCCGGGCGTTATCGATGCGAGACTTCTTGCGGCGCAACAACACCCGCCGACTCCCATCGGTATACAGCCGCACCCGAGTCAGCTCCCAGCCGCGGTACTCCGCTTCGATGGACAGTCGGGTCGAGGCGCTGAGCCTGGTCACCTCCGGCGGCAGGCGCAACGGCACCCACTCGTATTCGTCGGACAGCTCGCTGTCCCAACCCGCCGGCAACCGGCTGCGTCGTGTCGTTGTCAATGTGGGCCCGCCGCCGCGTGCTCGATGACCTGAACGCCCCCGCCGGAACCCGACACCACATACAACGTGCCCGCGGCATCGTCGAACGCCAGCGTGTTGGGTTGCTGCACGGTTGGGTACCGTACCTTTTCCACAGGGATTCCGGTTGACAGATCGTACCCAATGACCATATTCGTCGACGTCTGCGACACCCAGGTCAGCCCGCGAGACCCGGCCAGGCCAGCCGGGGACTGTCGTACCGGGTAGGCCTGACGCAAAATCAGCGGGTCGACACCGAACACCAGCAGCTCGCCGCCGCGGGTGTCGGTCACCAGTAACCGGCCCGCGGGATCGGCCACCATCGTGGTGGCGCCCTGGCCGGCGCGTAATGCCTGCCCGACCTTACCGTCGGCGCGGATCGTGCTGACCGATGTCTGCTCACGATCCAACACTGCCACGGTATTTCCTTGTGCTGCAAGAGAATCGACATGAGCGAAGATCTTCGTCCGGTTGCTGGCGGTCGGCCGCCCGGGCGCGAGCATGTACACCGTGCCGTCGGCGGTGCCCAGCGCCATCGTGCCGTCGGCGCGCCGGGCGATCGCGGTGAAATCGACGTTCTCCGCGCCGCTGATACCGACTCGGGCGACTCGTCCAGCCGACAGATCGACCACGAAGTAGCCGCCGCGGGTGGACAGATACGCAGTGCCGCCGCCGTCACCGGTCAGCCCGGTCGCCGGGCCGGGCAGATCGATGACGCGCGAAGAGCTTTGCCGAGAGCCCATCACAGTGATGTTCGCGGGTGCTGTGGCGGTCGATCCGGACGTCAAGATCACCAACTGCGCTGTGCGGCCGTCGAATACGGCCGCCTGCGGCTTGCCGTCCAACCGATGCACCATACCTGCCGGAGCCTGCGACAGTGGGGGTGAAACGGCTGGCTGCGCAGGCTCGATCGTGGGCGGGGTTCCCTCGAGCGTCTTAGCCGAACATCCCGCTGTGAGCATCAGGAAAAGCAGCAGGCCAGCGGCCTGCCGACGACCGATATGTGCACTGTGTTTGCAATGTGGTGGCACAGGGTCAGCTTCGGATATCTAGGGGGCGATCGACGTAGCGGGGTGTCCAGACGGTAATCGGATTGGAGTCCGATCCTAGGGAACATCGACGGGTTGGACCCGGGCTCGCCGCGCAAACCGAGGGGTCGGCCGCGGGGTATGGTCGCGGTATGAGCGCCCCCGCCCAACGCCAATTCCCTGATCCGGGGTTTGCTATCGAAGACATGTGGCTTGGCGTCTTCTCGACCAAGGTGTTGGCCAGCGGTTTCGGTCAGGTTGGTGATGGCCGCAGCTTTGCTTTCCGCATCGAAGGTCAGTGGCTCCTCGTCGAGGTGTACCGGCCTCGGCTGAACGGCCCGGTTCCGCAGCCCGAAGATGTCGCCACCACCCTGCGGTGCAACGTCGTCGACGTCGACGTCACCGACGAGCGCAGCCTGGCCGCCGCCGTGCGCGACGCGGTCGCCCTCGCCGAGGTCTCCAGCTAGATCACCCGGTACGGTCGTCGTCGTGACTGCGGCGCCGGCGATGTCTTGGTGGCAGGTTGTCGTTTTAGCCGTGGTTCAGGGTCTGACCGAGTTCTTGCCGGTGTCGTCGTCGGGCCACCTGGCGATCGTGTCGCGGGTTTTCTTTGCCGGTGACGCCGGAGCGTCGTTCACCGCGGTGACCCAGTTGGGCACCGAGCTCGCCGTATTGGTCTATTTCGCCCGCGACATCGCGCGGATCAGCAAAGCATGGTTCAACGGCCTGCTGGTCGCCGCGCACCGCGACGCCGATTACCGGATGGGTTGGTACGTCATCATCGGGACGATCCCGATCTGCATCCTCGGTCTGTTCTTCTCCGACGAGATCCGCTCGGGCGTGCGCAACCTGTGGGTGATTGCGACAGCGCTAGTGGCGTTCTCGGCGGTGATTGCGCTGGCCGAGCGTCTCGGGCGGCAAAGCCGGCACGTCGACCAACTGAACTGGCGTGATGCCCTTGTCGTCGGCATCGCCCAGACTCTGGCATTGGTCCCGGGCGTTTCGCGGTCGGGAGCGACCATCAGCGCTGGGCTGTTGCTCGGTCTCCAGCGGGAGTTGGCTGCCCGCTTCGGTTTCCTGCTGGCCATTCCGGCGGTGTTCGCGTCTGGGTTGTTCTCGCTGCCGGACGCGTTCCACCCGGTGCTCGAGGGGATGAGCTTGACGGGCCCGCAGCTGCTGGTCGCTACCGTGATCGCGTTCGTGGTCGGCCTCGCCGCGGTTGCGTGGTTCCTTCGGTTTCTGGTGCGCCACAGCATGTATTGGTTCGTCGGCTACCGGGTGGCCGCCGGTTTGGGTGTGCTGATCCTGTTGGCGGCAGGGGTGGTGAGCGCAACATGACCGTCATCCTGTTGCGGCACGGCCGGTCCACGTCGAACACCGCGCACGTGCTGGCCGGTCGTTCCGAGGGCGTCGAGCTGGACGACAAAGGCCGTCAGCAAGCCACGGAATTAGTCGATCGGGTCGCCGAGCTGCCGATCCGGGCGGTGGTCTGCTCACCGATGCCGCGATGTCGGCGCACGATCGAGCCGCTCGCCGAGGTGCTTGGCGTCGAGCCAGTCGTCGACGACCGGTTCGCCGAAGTCGACTATGGCGAATGGACTGGCCGCAAGATCGCCGATCTGGTCAAGGAGCCGCTGTGGGGCGTGGTTCAGGCGCATCCCAGCGCGGCGGTGTTTCCCGGCGGTGAGGGGCTGGCGGAGGTGCAGGCTCGTGCAGTCGCCGCCGTCCGCGACCATGACGCGCGGCTGGCCGAGCAGCATGGCGGCGACGCGCTGTGGCTGGCCTGTACTCACGGCGACGTCATCAAGGCCGTCGTCGCCGATGCGCTTGGCCTCCACTTGGACGGCTTCCAACGGGTTTCCGCCGATCCGGCATCGATGAGTGTGATCCGTTACACCCGGCTTCGCCCGTTCGTGCTGCACGTGAACCACACCGGGCCGCGGCTGACGTCTGCGCTGACGGCTGCTCCATCACCCGGCGGTGAGGCGCCGTCTGGCGATGCGGTCGTCGGCGGCGCCACCGACTGAGTCTGGTGGGAGAATTTACGACTCTGCCGCAACTGCCGGTATTTTGGAACTGCCATGTCTCGCGCGATTCACGTCTTTCGCTCACCCGACCGCTTCGTCGCCGGGACAGTTGGCCAGCCCGGAAACCGCACTTTTTACCTGCAGGCGGTGCACGACTCCCGAGTGGTTTCGGTGGTGCTGGAGAAGCAGCAGGTCGCAGTGCTTGCCGAGCGCATCGGTGCCCTGCTGTTGGAAGTCAACCGCAGGTTCGGCACACCGGTTCCGCCGGAGACCACCGAGGTCGAGGACCTCAGCCCGTTAATCACACCGGTCGACGCGGAATTTCGGGTCGGCACCATGGGGCTGGGATGGGATTCCGAGGCGCAAACCGTGGTGGTTGAACTGCTGGCCGTCAGCGACACCGAGTTCGACGCATCCGTGGTTCTCGACGACACCGAGGAGGGGCCTGACGCCGTGCGGGTCTTCCTGACACCCGAGTCCGCGCGGGAGTTCGCCACCCGTTCCAACCGCGTCATCTCCGCGGGCCGTCCGCCGTGCCCGCTGTGCGATGAACCGCTGGACCCCGAGGGACACATCTGTGCCCGGACGAACGGCTACCGGCGCAGCGCCTTGCTCGGGCCAGACGATGACGCCGAGGACTGACGATCGCGAGGTCCTGCGCCGCGGCGAGTTGACGGTTCTGGGACGCATTCGGTCGGCGAGCAACGCCACCTTCCTGTGCGAGTCGGCGCTGGATGGACGCAGCGTGCACTGCGTGTACAAGCCGGTCGCCGGTGAGCAGCCGCTGTGGGACTTTCCCGACGGCACCCTGGCCGGCCGAGAACTCGGCGCGTATCTGGTGTCAGCGCAATTGGGCTGGAACATTGTGCCGTACACCATCATTCGCCACGGGCCGGCCGGTCCGGGCATGCTGCAGCTATGGGTGGAGCAACCCGGTGACGCACCCGATTCAGACCCTGGGCCAGGGCCAGATCCGGTCGACCTGGTTCCGGCTGACAGATTGCCGCCCGGCTATCTGCCAGTTTTGCGAGCGTATGACTACGCCGGCGAGCCGGTCTCGCTGGTTCACGCCGACGACATCCGACTCTGGCGGATGGCGGTATTCGACGTGTTGATCAACAACGCTGACCGCAAGGGTGGCCACGTGCTCCGCGGTGTCGACGGCGGCATTTACGGCGTCGACCACGGGGTGTGCCTGCACGTCGCGGACAAGTTACGCACCGTGCTGTGGGGGTGGGCCGGCAAGCCTCTCGATGACAACACCCTGGACACGGTGGCCAAACTGAGCGACGCGCTGGCCAGCCCGCTCGGGGACGCATTGGGCGAACACATCACCAGCGCCGAGATCGCGGCGCTGCACCTGCGCGCCCGCGTACTGCTGGACAACCCGGTGATGCCCGCTCCGGACCGGCACCGCCCGATTCCGTGGCCCGCGTTCTAGGTTTCCGCGGGTGGCCAGGCGCGCGGCGCGCCGAATCGGCGTTTTCGTCGCCGCGACCACCTGTTCTCTCCGCGAGAAGCAAGCCGAACACGCAGGAACCGCGGGCGGTACCGGATACTGGACCGGATGAGCCCAGACGTGACGGACGCAGCGCTGGCTGCCGGCCTGGCCGAAGAGGCAGGCCGGCTGTTACTGGCGGTGCGCGACCACGTCGGCTTCGACCACCCGTGGATGCTTGGCGATGAGGGTGACAGCCAAGCCAATTCGTTACTGCTGAGGCGGCTGCGCGCCGAGCGCACCGGCGACGCGGTGCTCAGCGAAGAGGCTTACGACGACCTGACCCGGTTGCGGGCCGACCGGGTTTGGATCGTCGACCCGCTGGACGGAACCCGCGAATTCTCCTGGCAGGGACGAGACGACTGGGCCGTGCACGTGGCGTTGTGGCAGCGCCACGGCAGCGCAGGCGGAGCGATCACCGACGCCGCGGTGGCGTTGCCTGCCATGGGGGAGCTGTACCGCAGCGACACCGTCACGGCGCCGACAACGGTGCACTCCGGGCCGATCCGGATCACCGCCAGCTCCAACCGGCCCCCGGCTGTGCTGTATCACCTGGCCCGACGGCTTGACGTGGAATTCGTGCGGATCGGTTCGGCCGGGGCCAAAGCGATGTCGGTGGTGCGCGGCGACGCCGACGCCTACATCCACGCCGGCGGCCAGTGGGAATGGGATTCGGCCGCGCCGGCGGGTGTGATCCTGGCCGCGGGCATGCACGCGTCGCGGCTGGACGGCTCCGAACTGGTGTACAACCGTCCCGACCCGTATCTGCCCGACTTTCTGATGTGTCGCCCGGAACTCGCCGACCTGCTGCTGGGTGCCATCCGGCTGGCCAGCTGAGCCGACGCTCAAACCGATTGCCCGACTTCTCCTCAGCCCGCTCTGCGGGCTGCATCGTCGTCGGGCCTAAAGTCGACGGTATGCAGTCCTGGCCTTCGGCACGCCTACCGACAGTGCCGGGACGCGGCCCGGAGCTGCGGTTGTATGACACCTCCGACCACCAGGTGCGCCCGGTGGTCGCCGGGCCGACGGCCACTATGTACGTGTGCGGGATCACGCCGTATGACGCCACCCACCTCGGCCACGCCGCCACCTATCTGACGTTCGATCTGATCCAGCGGCTTTGGCTGGACCTCGGCCACGATGTGCATTACGTGCAGAACGTCACCGATGTCGACGATCCACTGTTCGAGCGGGCCAACCGCGACGGTCTTGACTGGCGTGACCTGGCAGCCCGTGAGGTGTCACTGTTCCGCGATGACATGGCAGCGCTGCGGGTGCTGCCGCCGCGCGAATACGTAGCCGCGACTGAGGCGGTCGCCGAGGTCGTCGAGCTGGTGGAAAAGATGCTGGCCTCGGGGGCGGCCTACGTCGTCGACGATCCGGAGTATCCCGACGTCTACTTCCGCGCCGACGCCACGCTCCAGTTCGGCTACGAATCCGGTTACGACCGCGACACCATGCTGGCTCTGTTCGCCGAGCGCGGCGGCGACCCGGACCGACCGGGCAAGAACGACCAACTCGACGCGCTGATGTGGCGCGCCGCGCGGACCGGCGAGCCGAGCTGGCCGTCGCCGTTCGGCCCCGGCCGACCGGGTTGGCACGTCGAGTGCGCGGCGATCGCGCTCAGTCGCATCGGCAGCGGCCTGGACATCCAGGGCGGTGGCAGCGATCTGATCTTCCCGCATCACGAGTTCACCGCCGCCCACGCCGAATCCGTCAGCGGGGAGCGACGATTCGCCCGACACTATGTGCACGCGGGCATGATCGGCTTGGACGGGCACAAGATGTCCAAGAGCCGCGGCAACCTGGTTCTGGTGTCGGGCTTACGCGCTCAGGGCATTGAGCCGCTGGCCATCCGCTTGGGCCTTCTGGCCGGCCACTATCGCGCCGACCGCGACTGGAGCGCCGACGCGCTGGAGGCGGCAAACGCGCGGCTGCACCGGTGGCGCACCGCAGCGACGTTGCCCGCGGCCCCGGACGCCGCCGACGTCATCGCCCGGCTGCGCCGCTATCTCGCCGACGACCTTGATACGCCCAAAGCGCTTGCTGCACTTGATGGTTGGGCCACCGACGCGCTCGAATACGGCGGCCACGACGCCGAGGCGCCGCGGGCAGTGGCGACGGCGGTGGATGCGCTGCTGGGGGTAGACCTGTCATCGCCGCGGAAATAGGAGGTAGGTTGCGGCCATGACGTCAGCGAACTCGCAAGTCGTATTCATCACACAGTTCGGAGCAAGCCTACGGACCGCAGGTCGCGGTGTTCTTGCCGGAACTTGAGCTGGCCCGGGCCTGGGAGCGGGCGGCCGTCGGCCAGACCACGGCCGCCCGGATGCACGCTGTCCGTGCCGCGCAGATCGCGCACCAATCCGGGATGGACGCTGTCGAGATGTCTGCGCTGCATACCGCGGTCCGGTACGGCGACCGTTCGCAGAGCGCGAGGCTGGCGGAACTCGCCACGACGCTGAACACTCCGTTGGCGGAGGCGATCGCGACCCATGCTGGCGGCCTGGCCGACCACGACGGCGATCTGCTCGACGGTGCGGCAGCTCGGTTCGCCGATCTGGGTGCGGTGGCACTTGCCGCCGACGCGGCCGCCCAGGCGGCGGGCGAACACGCCCGCACCGGCCACCGTGGCAAGGAAGTCGAGTCGTCGACCCGGGCATACCGGCTGGCCGGCCAATGTGGCCTACGCACACCGGCGGTTGAGGCCGCGGCCCGCCCGCTGCCGATCAGCGGCCGGGAACGCGAGATCGCGATGCTGGTCGCGGCCGGGCTGTCCAACCGCCAGATCGCCGATCGGTTGTTTGTCTCGGTACGGACCACGGAGGGACACCTCTACCGCATCTTCGCCAAACTCGGCATCAACGGCCGCGACCAGCTCATCCACCTACTAAACCTGGATCGGCCTGAGGCGTAAGACGATCGGGTGCGCGACGCACGATTTGGCCCCCGCCGTCCTGCCGTGAAAAGCCAAGCAATTGACTGGCCGGGCGTGGGCGCACTATTTGCGGCCACCAGAACCAACGTCCGAGTAGCGCGGCGATAGATGGTGTCATGAACGAGCGCACGACCAGGGTGTCGAACAGCAGGCCCAGGCCGATGGTGGTGCCGAC
>NZ_DASPSP010000046.1:0-27058 GCF_035623875.1 Mycobacterium sp.
GGGCAGACCGAGCAGGGTGCGCGCCCGCGGCGGGAGGCCGCCGGTCGTCAGAAACGCCGCGACCGGGTTGAACGCCGGCGAGACCACGCGCCACACCAGAGGCGGCACACTCTTGGGGCACGGGAACCCCTTAGTCACATAGAACACTGAGTGGTCCAGGACGCCCTGCCCGAGTTCGGCGAGCATGTTCTGCAGTACGGCAGGCCGCGGGCCGATCAAGAACATCCGGTTGTTGGCGATTCATGAGTAGTCCATGCCCTTGATTCACCCACGAGTGTGCGCCGACACGAACCGTAACCGCCATGTTGCTTTTGGACACGGCGTGGCTTGGCGGGCACAGCTGTGCGGGGCGGCACTATGTCGCTCGTGCCTGAGCTTTCCCGCCGTGCTGCGCTACGCCTGGGCGCCGGTGCCTTTGCAGGAGCTGCGGGCGTTTCGGCGTTCAACGCCTGGCTTGATCCGCAAACACTCAACGCGTCGCCGCCGCAGGCGCCCACCCCATTCGACCCGGCTCCCGCCGGCAGCGCCTTGCCGACCCGGATTTCGGGCTCGTTTATCTCGGCGGCCCGCGGCGGCAAGCTGACCAACTGGATCATCGCCTTGCCGCCCGGTCAGACCGGGCCATTGCGCCCGGTGATCGCGCTGCATGCAGTACGCGGCAACGCAAACCAAATGATGGATCTCGGCGTTGAAGACGGACTCGCCCAGCTGGTCAAGGCGGGTCAACCGCCTTTTGCCGTGGTCGCCGTGGACGGCGGCGACAGCTACTGGCATCGGCGGGCCAACGGCGAGGACTCGGGGGCGATGGTGCTCAACGAGCTCATACCGATGCTGGCGACCAAGGGGCTGGACACGTCGCGGGTGGGATTCATCGGCTGGTCGATGGGTGGATACGGGGCGTTGCTGCTGGGCTCGCGGCTGGGTCCGCAACGGACGGCTGGGATTTGCGCGGTGAGTCCGGCGCTGTACCAGTCGTTTACGGGCAGCACGATTGGGGCGTTCGACAACTACGACGATTGGACCAGGAACACGGTGTTCGGGCTGCCGGCGCTGTCGTCGATTCCGCTTCGGGTGGACTGCGGCACCAGCGACCGCTTCTGCCCGGCCACCCGCCAATTCGTCGCGCAGCTGCGCAGGCGGCCGTCAGGTAGCTTCTCGCCGGGCGGGCATGACGTGTCGTATTGGCGGCAGCAGCTGCCTGGGGAGCTAGCCTGGTTGGCGTCCTGAACTCAGGTGGCTCACCACGGCCAGCCAGCACAATCAGCCCGACCCGCGGGGCGGAGCTGGGTCTGTCTGCGCGACCGGCCGGGTTCCGCCCGGACATCGAAGGCCTGCGGGCCATCGCCGTGTTGGCCGTCGTGCTGTTTCACGCCGGGATGCCCGGGGTCGGCGGCGGCTACGTCGGAGTGGATGTCTTTTTCGTAATCTCCGGTTTCCTGATCACCGGGCTGCTTTGGCGGGAGGTGACCGACGCCGGAACCGTGCGGCTGGGCCGCTTCTACGGGGCCCGGGCCCGACGGTTGCTGCCGGCCGCCACGATTGTCGGGGTCGCCACCTCGATCGGCGCGGCGGTGTTGCTGCCGCCGTTGGCGGCGCGAACCGCCCTCGGTGACGGCATCGCCAGCGCGCTGTATGTCGCCAACTACCGCTTCGCCATGCAGGGCACCGACTACCTGGCCGCCGATGCCTCACCGTCGCCGTTTCAGCACTACTGGTCGCTGGGCGTGGAGGAGCAGTTCTACCTGCTGTGGCCAGCGTTGATCATCGGGACGGCCTGGCTGGTCGGCCGCACAGGCCATCGGGCCCGGCTCAACGCATACCTGATGGTGCTCGTCGCACTGGCCGCAGTGTCGTTCGCGCTGTCGCTGGCCTGGACCCGCAGCTCGCCGCCGTGGGCGTTCTTCTCATTGCCCACCCGGGCCTGGGAGCTGGCCGTCGGCGGTCTGGTGGCGCTGTCGGCCGCCCGCTGGCAACGGCTTCCGGCGCTGGCCGCCGCGGTGGCCGGGTGGGGCGGCCTCGGCGTGATCGTGCTCAGTTGCATCGCACTGGGCACCGGCACCGCCTATCCGGGCACCGCCGCGCTGCTGCCGGTGCTGGGCACCGCGCTAGTGATCGGCACGGGCTGTGCGGCAACCGGCGCCGGGGCCGGCCGGGTGCTCTCCATCGCGCCGATGCGGGCCGTCGGGCGAGTTTCGTATTCCTGGTACCTGTGGCACTGGCCGGTGCTACTGCTGATGCCGTACGTGCTCGGTCATCGGGCCGGGTTGGCGGATCGAGTGGCCGCCAGCATCATCTCGGCCGGCCTGGCGGTGACCACCCTGCATCTGGTGGAGAACCCGGCTCGGTTCGCCGGTCGGATACGCCGCTCGCCGGGGCGCAGTCTGGCGCTGGGCGGCGCCGTCACCGCGGGCGCGGTCTGCGTGGGCGTCACGCTACTGATGGTGCTGCCGGTGCCGGTCGGCCGGGGGGCGGCTGCGGCGCCGCCGAAGATTTCCGTCGCGCCACCACCGAACCGCGTCGCCGATCCGCACGACGCCGCCGTCGAGCAGGCGTTCGCACAAGGCCAGGCCGCGGTGGCGGCCTCGGCTAGCCTGACCGCGGTTCCGTCGAACCTGACTCCGCCGCTTGCCGATGCGGCGGGCGACAAACCCGCGGTGTTCCTCAACGGGTGCGTGCGCTCATGGCGCGAAGTTGGCCAAAGCGAGTGCGCGACGGCCGATACCGCTTCGACGACGACGGTGGCGCTAGTCGGCGATTCGCATGCCGCGATGTGGAATCCGGGGCTGGAATTGGTTGCCGAGCAACGACATTGGCGACTAGAAACGTTGGGCAAAGTCACCTGTCCGTTGCAGGATCTCCCGATCACCAGCCCCTATCTGGGCCGCGGGTACACCGAGTGCGAGCAGTGGCGCCGCGAGATCACCACCCGGTTGCAGGCCGAGCATCCGCGGCTGATTGTGCTCGGGTCGGGCCGACGCTACGGCGCCGACTTCGGCTTCACCTCCTACGACCCGGCGTGGGTCGCCAGCCTGGGTCGTCTGGTGGCGCAGCTGCGCAGCACTGGCGCAACGGTGCTGGTGCTCGGACCGATCCCTGACCCGCACGCCACGGTGCCCACCTGCTTGTCCGCGCACCTAGCCGACGCGGGCGCCTGCTCGCCGCCGCGGTCGGTGGCGGTCAACGAGGCCGGCATCGTGGCCGAGAAGGCAGCGACGACGGCCAGCGGCGGCCACTACGCCGATCTGACCGCGCTATTCTGCACGGCCCAACGTTGTCCGGTCATCGTCGGCAACGACCTGGTGTACCGCGACGACAACCACGTGACGATCGCCTACGCCCAGACACTGGCGCCAGTACTGGGCGTTTTGGCCGACCGGGCGCTGGCCGCCGGCTGAGCCGTGGTCACGGCCGGCATGCCAGCGGCCGCCGCCAGGCGTTGTTGCCGGACTGTTGTCGGACCGTTGCCGCTCAGCGCCCGTTGGCTTGGCACGATTCGCTGGTGAATGCCATGACCCATCGGACGAACCGTCGGTCCGCGCTGCGCCTGGGCGCCACCGGTGCCGCTGCCGCGGGTCTGTGGGCGCTGGGCGCGCTGCCGGATCCGACCCGGGCCGCGCCCGCTCCGCTGAGCAGTCCACTGCCCACCCGCGAGGAGGGCTCATTCATCTCCGCCGCGCGCGGCGGACGGAACACCAGATGGATCATCGCCCGCCCGCCAGGCCAGACCGGCCCGTTGCGCACGGTGATCGCGTTGCACGGGTTGGACAGCGATGCCGCTGGGGTGATGAGCCTCGGTGTCGAGGACGCTCTGGCCAAACTGGCCGGCACTGGCAAACCGTCGATCGCGGTGGTCAGCGTCGACGGCGGCAATGGCTACTGGCGGCCACGGGCCTCCGGCGAAGACTCCGGCGCGATGGTGCTCAACGAGCTGATCCCGATGCTTGCCGGCAAGGGTCTCGATACGTCGCGGGTGGCGTTCGTCGGCTGGTCGATGGGCGGCTACGGGGCGATGCGGCTGGGCTCTCGGCTGGGCGCGGCCCGGACCTTCGCGATTTGCGCGATCAGCCCTGCGCTGTACCTGACGTATTGGGGAGCGCCGCACGATGCCTTCGACGGCCTCGATGACTTCCGGAAGAACGCAGGCGTGAACGCCGCGGAGCTGACGTCGATTCCGCTGCGAGTGGACTGCGGCACCGGCGACGGCTTCTACGTCGCCACCCGGGAATTCGTCAATCGGCTGCCCAGGCAGCCAGCGGGCGGGTTTTACCCGGGCGGCCACGACGCGGAGTTCTGGCGCCAGCACCTGCCCGACGAGCTGGCCTGGTTGGCGTCCTGAGTTCAGGTGGCCCCGCCGGCTCGCCACAGCCGGGCCACACCGACCACCGCCAACATGCCGGCCGCCGTCGCCAGCAACAGCGTCAACAGCAGCAACTGAGGGTCGTACACCACCGACGTGGTGACCGCCTGGCCATCGGCAACGGGCGCGACGACCACGGTCGAGCGCACCGCCGACCAGCTGATCGCGCAGCCCACCGCCGCCAAGCAGGCTAGGGCAAGCTCGACGACGGCCCGAAATCGGGCAATCACCAGCGTGATCCGGCGTCTGGGTTTTCTGGGCCGTCGTCGTCATGCGGATCGGGCTGCGCGCCGTCCCGTCCGACCCTCTCCTCGACCAACGGGGTCAGCGCGGCGCGCAGGTGCCGGTGCCGACGCGCCCAGGCTTGCGCAGTGCGCCCGCCAGTGAGTCGCAGACCGATGCCGATCCGGCCCTTGGGCACCCCTACCAGCTCACCGAGCGCGCGCGCCGTTCGCCAACGCTCCAACTCCTTTTCGGATGTCAGTGGATGGTCAGCTTCGGGGTAGACCTTTACGATCTCGGCCACCTTGATGGTTTCGGTGCCCTGGCGCAGCGTCTCGTTGGTCAGTTCCACCGACGTGTGGATGCGCGCCGCCTTGACCTGCAGCGCAACGAAACTTGTCACGAGCACCAGGAATAGCAGCGGGACAGCGATCTGCCAGCCGTACCCGTTGGTCTTTTCGATCCAAAGCATGGCCCCGGCCGACAACGGGCCGAGCAGCACCCAGTACCAGCTGGCCCCGGCCTCGCGAAAGAGCGGAGCGGCCTCGGTCTCCATGCCCGCGGTCATCAAAACATCATCCCCTGCTGCCCTCGACGCCAAACCACCTGGGGTCCTTAGCGTTGGCCGGGCCGCCGGCGGCTCACCTGGTGAAGTACGCATGGGCATCGCTGCGGTGCAGCAGGAACATCCCCCCGGCGATAAACACCGACCCGACGATGCCGGCAACCCCACAGATCAGCGCGAACATCGGGGGCCAGTTCACGGTGAACAACCTGGTCCCGACGTAGACGACCGTCGCTGTGCCACCGCCGGTCAACACGGTGCGGGCCCACCGGTAACCGGCCCGCATCAGGATCAGGAAGGTCGCCACGATCGCGCACAGCACCGCCGTGAAAAGCCCTGATGCGACATAGAGCACCGCCGATCCGCGACCGGGCGATGACCCGACCATGTCGGCGACGTAGCCGATCACCATCAGCGGCAACGCCGCCACCCACAGCCAAAAGCCGGTGTCGACGTCGACCGGCCGGGTTTGCGGCTCCGCCGGCCGCGGCGAGACGGGATCCGTCACGACAGCCAGGCCGCCGCCTCGGCGGCCCAATACGTCAGCACGAGGTCGGCACCGGCGCGGCGGATGCCGGTCAGGGATTCCAGCGCCGCGGCGCGCTCGTCGACCCAGCCGTTGGCGGCAGCAGCCCGGATCATCGCGTACTCCCCCGACACCTGGTAGGCGGCCACCGGCACCGGCGAAATTTCGGCCGCGGCCGCCACCACGTCGAGGTAGGCCATCGCGGGTTTGACCATGATGATGTCGGCGCCCTCGTCGAGGTCGAGCTGCACCTCGCGCAACGCTTCGCGGGCATTGCCCGGCTCCTGCTGGTAAGTGCGCCGGTCGCCGGACAGACTAGAGCTCACGGCCTCGCGGAATGGACCGTAAAACGCCGATGCGAACTTGGCGGCGTACGCCAGGATCACCACGTCGCCGTGGCCTGCGGCGTCCAGGCCATCGCGGATCGCCCCCACCTGGCCGTCCATCATGCCGCTGGGACCCACCACGTGCGCACCCGAATCTGCCTGTGCCACTGCCAATTCCACATACCTTGTCAGGGTAGCGTCGTTGTCGACCCGGCCGCGCTCGTCCAGCACACCGCAGTGCCCGTGGTCGGTGAATTCGTCCAGGCAGGTGTCGGCCATCAGCACGGTGGCATCGCCAAGGTCCTTGGCCAGATCGCGCAACGCGACGTTGAGGATGCCGTCGGGATCCGAGCCTGCCGACCCGGCAGCGTCCTTGTCCTCGTCGCGCGGCACACCGAAGAGCATCAGCCCGCCCACCCCGGCGCTCACCGCCTCG
The DNA here is from genome assembly GCF_035623875.1 of Mycobacterium sp. Taxonomy (GTDB): domain Bacteria; phylum Actinomycetota; class Actinomycetes; order Mycobacteriales; family Mycobacteriaceae; genus Mycobacterium. The sequence goes on from NZ_DASPSP010000046.1 coordinate 6,433, forward strand.
GCGGCGGCGGCGCGCAACGAGTCGCGGCTGTGTTGCACCACGCCGGGCATCGACGCGATGGGCCGCGGCTCGTCGATACCGTCGGCGACGAACATCGGCAACACCAGATGCCTTGGCTCCAAAGACGTTTGCGCCACCAACCGGCGCAGCGCCGGAGTCGAGCGGAGGCGACGCGGGCGTTGCCGGGGATAGCCCCTGCTCATGAGTGGCGACCCGCTACGCCCGGCTGCGCCGCGGTGGCGATCGTCACTAGCGCCTGCGGCTCTTCTTACGCGGCGGCGGCAGCGCGCCCTCGGCGCGCAGCCGGGCGGCGTGCTCAGCCAGCGCTTCGATCAGCGGGCCCACCGCGGCGGTCTCGGGTTGCACGTCGACCCGCAAACCGAATTCGGCTGCGGTCTCGGCGGTTTTGGGGCCGATACAGGCGACGATCGTGCGCGCATGCGGCTTGCCGGCGATGCCGACCAGGTTGCGCACCGTCGAGCTCGACGTGAAGCACACCGCGTCGAAACCTCCGGTCTTGATCATTTCCCGGGTGGCGGCCGGCGGCGGCGCCGCGCGCACCGTCCGGTAGGCGGTGACGTCCTCGATTTCCCAGCCGCGTTCGCGCAGCCCTTCGGCCAGCGTCTCGGTGGCGATGTCGGCGCGCGGCAGCAGCACCCGGTTCACCGGATCGAAAATGCTGTCGTAGGGCGGGAATTCGTCCAGCAGACCCAGCGACGACTGCTCGCCGGAGGGCACCAGCTCGGGGCTGATGCCGAACGCGCGGACCCGGTCGGCGGTCGATTCGCCGACGCAGGCGATCTTCACACCGGAGAACGCCCGGGCGTCCAGACCGAACTCGCCGAACTTCTCCCACACCGCGCGCACCGCGTTGGTGGAGGTGAACACCACCCACTGGTAGCGGCCGTCGACCAGACCCTTGACCGCGCGCTCCATCTGGGCGGGGCTGCGCGGCGGCTCGACGGCGATGGTCGGCACCTCGATTGGCAACGCGCCGTGCGCGGTCAACCGCTCGCTCATCTCGCCGGCCTGGTCCTTGGTGCGCGGCACCAGCACGGTCCAGCCGTACAGGGCGCGGCTCTCCCACCAGTTCAGCTTGGCCCGGTTGTGCACCGTCTTGCCGATCGTCACCACCACCGGCGACGGCGCAGCGGGGTCGGCGCCGACGACAGACGAATCCATCAGCCCGCCCAGCGTGGACTCCACCGAGCGCTGCGCGCAGGTGGTTCCCGAGGAGGTCACCACGCACGGGGTGGTGTCGGCCAGCCCGTACTCGATCAGCGTGCGCGCCGCGTCAGCCACATGCGACGAGGTGGCATGCAAAATTAGTGGACCGGGTGCCGCGGCCAACGCCCCCCAGTCCACGTCGCCGCGAACGTCGGCAACGGTGTGCGAGGAGCCCAACGGCAACCCCGCATAGGTGGGCACCGCGCAGCTGGCGGCCAGGCCGGGCACCACCTCGAAGTGCAGGTGGCTGCGGGCGACGGCGTTGACCTCGGTGATGACCGCGTCCACCGACAGCGGATCACCGGCGACCAGCCGCACCACGTCAGACCCGGTACGGGCCTCGGCGACTAGCGTCTTGGCCACGTCGGCCGGATCGCCCAGGGCCGGCCGGATGTCGGGTCCGACCGACACCACCGCGGCGCGCTGTTCGTCGGGACTAGCCCCCACAGCACCTACCGCACCTTCGGTGGCCCCACCCTCAGACTGCGCACTCGGCTCAGCCGGCGCGGGCCCGGACACCGGCGGCAAGTCCTTGCCGATCAGTGCCAGCACCGCCTCGGGCACGTCAGGGTCAATGAACACTAGGGGGGCATTCGCCAGCACCGTCGCGGCCCGTGTCGTCAGCAGAGCCGGGTCGCCCGGACCCGAGCCCACGAACATGATGCGGCCGGGCCTCGGCTTACGCCCTCGCGTCGTCATCTGTGTCTCTCCCAGTCACTTCCTCGTGCGGGTGGTCTCACCGCGCAGCCGACATGAGCTCCCGTGCGCCCAGCTCGAACAGCTCGGCGGCCACCGAGAGCCCGAGCTCTCGTGCCCGATCCGGGCTGCCGATACCGGACGCGCGGATCACGTCGGATCCGTCCAGCGCCGCCACGCAGCTGCGCAGCGACAGCTCCTCGAAGACACGGCCGTCCTCGTCAATGGACTCGACCACCTCGGCGATCGCCCCCACTGGCGCGGAGCAACCCGCCTCCAGTTCGGCGAGCAGGGCACGCTCGGCGGTGACGGCCGCGCGAGTGTCGGCGTCGTCAAGTTCCGCCAGCAGTGCCGCCAGTCGGGTATCCCCGGCGCGGCACTCGACGGCGAGCGCTCCTTGAGCCGGCGCCGGCAACACCTGTACCGGCTCCAACGTCTCGGTGACGTCACCGAGGCGCCCCAGTCGGGCCAGACCCGCCCGGGCTACCACGATTGCGTCCAGATCACCGCTGCTTACCCTGTTCAACCTGGTATCTAGGTTGCCTCTTAGGGGGCGGATTTCCAAACCGAGACCCAGTGCTCTAAGCTGTGCGGCCCGCCGGGGCGACGAGGTGCCTACCACCGAGCCGATCGGCAGCTGTGCCAGCACTAACCCGTCTCGGGCCACGACCGCGTCCCGGGGATCCTCCCGCGGTGGGATCGCGGCGACCACGAACCGTGGATCATTGGCGGTCGGCAAGTCCTTGTGCGAGTGCACCGCCGCGTCCACCCGGCCGTCGTCGATCGCCTCGCGCAGCGCCGCGGTGAAAACCCCGACACCGATGCTGGCGATCGGCTCCGACGACCGATCACCCTCGGTGCTGATGGTCACCAGCTCGGCGGGATGACCGTTGGCGACCAAGACATCCCGAATGCCGCCGGCTTGGGTGGTGGCCAGCAGGCTGCCCCGGGTGCCTATCCGGATCACGTCGGCCAAGCGGCTACTCAGCGCTCCCGGCGGCGTCGGATCCGCTTGGGAGAATCGGCAATTCGCCTGCGGTAGCAACGGCGTCGACAGCGGTCTGGTCGAGCTCGAACAACTCGCGCAGCGCCTCGGCGTAGCTGTCCCCGCCGGGCGCGCTGGCCAACTGCTTGATCCGCACGGTCGGCGCGTGTAGCAGCTTGTCCACCACCCGCCGCACAGTGCGGGCCACCTCGTCGCGGTGGGTGGCGTCGAGTCCGGGCAGCCGGTTGTCCAAGCGCAGCAACTCCGCCTCGACCACGTCGGCGGCGCGTTGGCGCAGCGCGGTCACCGTCGGAGTGACCTCGGCCATCCGCTGCCCGGCCAGATAGGTGGCGACCTCGGTGGCGACGATGTGGCGGGCCGCCTCGGTGTCAGCAGCCGCGGCGCGGGCCGACGGCTCCCGCTGCACCCGGTCCATGTCGACGACCCAGACGCCCGGCAGCCCGGCCACCGCCGGGTCGACGTCGCGCGGCATGCCCAGGTCGCAGATCACCAGCGGCTCGGCGGTTTCGTCGCGGCGGGTGGCGGCCAGCGCGTGGTGCACGTCGGCCAGCGACACCACCGGGCGCACCGCGCCGGTGCAGCTCACCACCACGTCCGCGTCGGCCAGCGCGGAAGGCAGCCGGTCGAGGCCGAGCGCTTCGGCCCCGGCGCCCGAGTCGCGGATCCTGCGGGCCAGCCGCTGCGCGCGGGGCAGCGACCGGTTGACCACGTGGATGTCCCGCACGCCGGCCCGGGCCAGGTGAGCCGCGGACAGGGCACCCATCGCGCCGGCGCCGACCACCACCGCGGTCTTACTTTTCAGGCCGCCCAGCTTGGTGTCGGCCATGCCCAGCGCGACCGAGACCACCGACGCACCCGCGGCGTCGATCGCGGTTTCGGTGTGCACCCGTTTGCCGACCGCCAGCGCGCGCTGGGCCAACTCATGCAGGATCCGGCCGACGGTCCGGTTGGCCTCGGCGGCGCCGTAGGCGCGGCGCACCTGACCGAGCACCTGATGCTCGCCGACCACCGCGGAGTCCAGGCCGCTGGTCACGGCGAACAGGTGCTCGACGGCGGCCTCGCTGTAGCGGACATAGGCGTATTTGGTCAGGTCGCTCAGTGACATCCCGGAGTGCTCGGAGAGCACCTGCCCGATGACTGCCAGGCCGCCGTGGAAGGCGTCCACCACGGCGTAGACCTCGACCCGGTTGCAGGTGGACAGCACCATGGCCTCGGTGACCAGCGGCGATTGCATCATCTGGTCGATGATCTTGATCTGCTCGGAGTCGTCGGTGCTGAGCTGTTCCAGGACGGAGACCGGGGCGCTGCGGTGCGACACCCCAAAGAGCAGGACGCTCACGGCTGAATCACCTGGCCTGCTCCCTTGCTATCACCAGTGATCGAACTGGGATCCACGGTAGACGTTTTACAGGTGGGCCACCAAATTTGCGCGGTCGTCACCTGGGCCTCGCGAGGTCCTGGCGGAGCCGGGGCTCGTCGACCTCCCAGTAGCTGTGCTCGCGGCCGTCGAGCAGGACCACCGGCAGCCGGTCACCGAACTCGGCGCGCAGGCTGCTGTCGCCCGCCGCGGCGGCGGCGTCAACGTCGGTCGTCGACAGGTCGAAGTCGAGTTCGGCGGCCAGGTCCGCCAGTTGGGCGTGCACCCGATCGCAGATCGAGCAGCCGGGGCGGGTCAACAGCTGGACCTGTGGGCGGCTCATGGCCCCAGTGTGGCAGTTGGACTGTTTGGGACGCCGAAGAGCGAAGCCGATGCGTTGATCGATTCGACGCGCAATGATCCACAGGCGTTGGAGACAGCAGCGGCTCTGCCGAACACCCCAACACGCCCAGGGCGGATAGTGTTGAACCGTGACCGCTCCCGGCGGCTCGGGCACCGTAGAACCCGGCCCCAACGCAGGACCCGACCCGGCTGAACTGGAACTGGAGACGCTGGCCGCCAACGCCAGCGCCGACCGCGCGCTGGTCGACATCCAAGCCGACGCCGCCCCCGGGCCGGAGCAGCCGCCGGTCGACCTGACCGCGGCGGCGTTCTTCGACGTCGACAACACGCTGGTGCAGGGCTCGTCGCTGTTACACTTCGGCCGCGGCCTGGCCGCTCGCAAGTATTTCACCTATCGCGACGTGATCGGATTCGTCTACGCGCAAGCGAAGTTTCAGCTCATCGGACGGGAGAGCAGCGACGACGTCGCCGCGGGCCGACGCAAGGCCCTGGCCTTCATCGAAGGCCGACGCACCGAAGAACTGGTTCGGCTCGGCGAAGAGGTCTACGACGAAATCATCGCCGACAAGATCTGGACAGGCACGCGAGATCTGGCGCAGATGCACCTCGATGCCGGCCAGCAGGTCTGGCTGGTCACCGCCACGCCGTATGAACTCGCAATAACCATCGCCCGCCGCCTCGGCCTGACCGGCGCGCTGGGCACGGTCGCCGAATCGGTCGACGGCGTGTTCACCGGCAGGCTGGTCGGCGAGATTCTGCATGGCCCCGGTAAGGCGCACGCGGTGCGCTCGCTGGCCATCCGTGAGGGCCTCAACCTCAAACGCTGCACCGCTTACTCCGACAGCTACAACGACGTGCCGCTGCTGTCCCTGGTCGGGACCGCAGTCGCCATCAACCCCGACAGCCACCTGCGCGACTTCGCCCGCAAACGCGGCTGGGAGATCCGTGACTTCCGAACGGCGCGCAAGGCCGCCCGCATCGGCGTGCCGTCGGCCTTGGCGCTCGGCGCAGCGGGCGGCGCACTGGCCGCGGTCGCCTCCCGACGCCAATCACGCTGATAGGCTGCGCCGCTGAGCACGCATGAGAGTGGAGATCAGCGCATGGCAGTTCCCGAGGGCGCCGAAGGACTCATCGGAACGCACTACCGGTTCCCGGATTACTTCGACGTCGGACGCGAAAAGGTCCGCGAGTTCGCGCACGCCGTCAAGGACGACCATCCGTCGCACTACTCCGAGGCGTCCGCCGCCCAGGCCGGTTACGACAGCACTGTGGCGTCGCTCACCTTCCTTGCGGTCGCCGGACGGCGTGTTCAGTTGGACGTCTTCACCAAGTTCGACATCCCGATCAACCTCGCGCGGGTGCTGCACCGCGACCAGAAATTCGTGTACCACCGGCCGATCATGGCTGGTGACCGGCTGTTTTTCGACACTTATCTGGACAACGTCATCGAATCTCACGGCACCGTGATCGCCGAGATTCGCAGCGAGGTCACCGACGCCGACGCCAACCCGGTGATCACCAGTATTGTCACCATGCTCGGCGAGTCGTCGAACCCAGATGCGGACGCAGCTGCGACGATTGCTGCAATTGCATCCATCCGCGGCGGCGCCTAGTGTCAGCCGGGACGTTTGAGGGGGGACCACACCGATGAGCACCGAACTCACGCCGCACTTTGACAACGTCCAGTCGCACTACGACCTCTCCGACGAGTTCTACCAGCTCTTCCTGGACCCCAGCCAGACCTACAGCTGCGCATACTTTGAGCGCGACGACATGACGCTGGAAGAGGCCCAGCTGGCCAAGATCGACCTGTCGCTGGGCAAGCTGGGCCTAGAGCCGGGGATGACGCTGCTGGACATCGGCTGCGGCTGGGGCGCCACGTTGCGGCGCGCCATCGAGCGCTACGACGTCGACGTGATCGGCTTGACGCTGAGCAAAAACCAGGCCGTCCATGCGCAGAAGGTGCTGGACGCCATGGACAGCCCGCGCTCCAAGCGAGTGCTGTTGGAAGGCTGGGAGCAGTTCCCTGAGCCCGCGGACCGGATTGTCTCAATCGGCGCGTTCGAGCACTTCGGATTCGACCGCTACGACGACTTCTTCAAGATGGCGTATGCGGCGCTGCCGGACGGCGGCACGATGATGTTGCACACAATCGTGATACCCACTGTCGAAGAACTCCGGGAGCGTGAGATCAAGCTCACGATGACGCTGGCGCGGTTTGTCAAATTCATGATGAACGAGATCTTCCCCGGCGGTCGACTGCCTTCGGTGGCACTTGTCGAACAGCACGCGGATAAGGTCGGGTTCGAGGTGGCCCGCGTGCAGTCGCTGCGGCTGCACTACGCACGCACCTTGGATATCTGGGCGGGAGCGCTGGAGGCGCGCAAGGACGAGGCCATCGCGATTCAGTCGGACGAGGTCTATGAGCGCTACATGAGGTACTTGACCGGCTGCGCCGACCTGTTCCGCAAGGGCAACACAGACGTCTGCCAGTTCACTTTGGTCAAGCCGGCGGCTTAGTTACGTCGGAACCCGCGGCCTTAGCCGAAGAACATGTTGCGGCGCCCGGCCAGCAGCTGGTAGAGCGTCTGCTGGATGGTCTCGCGGACCTGGTCGGTCAGCTCGAAGGTGACCATAGGATCGTCGGCATCGGCGGCCGCGTGGTGCGCGGTGGGGATCGGCTCGCCAAAGGCGATGTGCCACTTCGACGGCAGCGGCACCAGCCCGGCCGGACCGGCCAGCGGAAACAGCGGGGTGATCGGGAAGTAGGGCAGACCGAACAGTCGCGCCAATAGCCTGACGTCGGCCAGCATCGGGTAGATCTCCTCGGAGCCGACGATCGAGCACGGCACGATCGGGGCTTTGGTGCGCAGCGCCGCCGCCACGAAGCCGCCGCGGCCGAACCGCTGCAGCTTGTAGCGGTCCTTGAAGCGCTTGCCCAGCCCCTTGTAGCCCTCGGGGAACACCGCAGTCAGTTCCCCCGAGGCCAGCAGCCGGTGGGCGTCGGCGGTGCACGCCACGGTGTGCCCGGCCTTGCGGGCAGCCTCGCCGATCACCGGCAGGTCAAACACCATGTCGGCAGCCAGCAGCCGCAGGTCACGCTGGGCCGGGTGCTCGTCGTGAACAGCCACTGAGGCCATCAGCCCGTCGAACGGCAGCACGCCGGCGTGGTTGGCCACCACCAACGCCGCGCCGGTCTCGGGCAGATTCTCGACTCCGCTGACCTCGACCCGGAACCACGACTTGAAGAAGAACCTCAGCAACGGCCGCACGATCGCGTCGTTGAAATGCGGATCGAACCCGAACTCGTCAACGCTGTAATCGCCGGCAAGGCGGTGCCGCAGAAAGTCGGCGACGGCACTGACCTTGTGCGCCAGCTCGTTGCCCGGCTCCTGGGTTTCGGATTTGCCGCCGGCGGCGCGCCGGTGCTGGTCGATCTCGCGGACGACGGCGGCGATCTGATCGGCCGAAGCCTGGGTGCCGGGTTCGGAGAGTAGCGAGGGATGTTGACGAGAGGTCTGAGTACGATTACCGGCGCGCCGCTGCGCCGCTGCACGATTTGAATTCGTATGCAGCGGAATGACTTTCGCCTTCGAATCGCCGGCCATTGAGCTAACTTCCCCCACCCCTAGTTGATTTTGGTTCGCCCACCAAAGCGCTGCGCTGCTGCCACGGCCCGACCTTCAATGAAGCGTACCCACTCTGGATCGAGAATGGGAGTTAAACCTCGGCCGCGTACGTAATCGTCGAAAGCCTCTGCAGTCGTCCACTTGGGGTGGTATGCGAGCTCTTGTCGCATCCTGGTCGTGTCCATTACCCGACCGTAGCTCAGGTAGTCGAGTTGCTCACGGTTGATCTCGGTGTAGTGGTTCGCCCGCCGCACTGAATCCAGCGCCCACAGCCCGAATCCGGGCACCGGCAACGGGACTCGGCCGGCACGCCGGATCGCCTGCGACAGCATGATTACCCCGCTGGCGCCGATGTTGAACGTGCCCGCCTTGCCGGCCATCACAGCGCGCTCCAGGGCGCCCAGCGCGTCCTGCTCGTGCAGCAGCTGCAGCCGTGCGTCGCGGCCGAGCACCGTCGGGACCAGCGGGCCAGCCAAGTATCGCGATAGTGTGGTTTCCATCGCCGGACCGATCATGTTGGCCAGCCGCAGAATCGTCACCGCGATATCCGGTCGACGCCGGCCCAGCCCGCGCGTGTAACCCTCGATGTCCAGGCTGTCTTTGGGAAAGCCTTCCCGGAACGCACGACGGCTGCTGCTGTCTTCGGTGAACATCACCGGATCGTGCGGACTCGACCCATAGACCTCAGAGGTCGACTTCAGCACCACTCGACGCACCGAAGGCGCCTTCTGGCAGGCCGCGAACAGCTGCATCGCGCCCAGCACGTTGATTTCTTTCAACGCCGCACCGCTGCCGGACCGCGGCGCGAACGATGCCGCGGCAGCGTGCACCACGGTATCGACATCGCCATTTCGAATCACCTTGGCGACAAAGGGGTTGCGGATATCCGCTCGGACGAACTCGGCACGGCCCATCCGGCGAAGCATGTCCTTGCTGGGCGCAACCGCGTCGACCGCGATGACCCGGTTTATCAATGGGTTCTGCGCCAGCCGCGCGGTCAGGTAGCCGCCGAGGAACCGACAGGCACCGGTGACCAGCACGACTTTGGGGTAATGCAGCGAATTGCTGGCATCACTGCCACTGCCGCTTGTCCCGGTGCCCGTCCCGGTGCCTGGTTGATCGCCCGACAGATCCACCTCGCTAGCCTAACGACCTTGCAGCTACTGCGGCACAACCTGCGAGCTGCGGCAGCCGTTGGCGGAAGTTACTTTCCAAGTTTTCTGCGCTGCACCCTGGTACGGCGAAGCAGCTTGCGGTGCTTCTTCTTCGACATCCGTTTGCGCCGCTTCTTGATTACTGAACCCATAACTCCGCTATCTGTGTGGCGACCCGAGTGCGCCATGGCCGACCATGTGCAATAACCCGCACACTCTACCCGGGAGGGTGCATCGAACACCAAAACACACCGGTGGGCCGATAAGGCTCACACCGGTGCCCTCCAACGACTTGCGAGTATGACTATCCAGGGTGGGCGTTCCCGCCAGAGTAACGGCAGACCCCTCACCCGGTCAGCCGGCGTCGAAGTAGGAGCTCTCCAGCATGTCGTGCACGGCCTTCGCGTGCACCCGGAAGGATCGCCCCACCCGGACTGCGGGCAGCTCACCATTGTGAACCAGCCGGTAGACCGTCATCTTGCTGACCCGCATCAGCGCTGCCACTTCGGCCACAGTCAGGAATTGCGTCCGGGGCGGCTGGCCGTCTGCGGAACCAGTATCACGTCCCGATATACCGCCAGCCGAATCCCGTGCCGATGGCCCGTTCATAGACGTCATCGCAACCCAATCAGTCAGGCATCTGCAGTCCCAGCGGCTTCCCCTCCGCTGGCACCCACAGGTGCTTACCAACAGGAGAATAGCGGGACTAGTGGGGTTACTGCGACGGGTGAGAGCAAATAAATAAAATTCTATAAATTACTCTGATGTAATTCTTAGCTGCTCAGAGCGGGTTTTTGCGGCCCGCACCGCCTCATCGACCGCCGCCCGCAAACCGCGCCCTTCCAATTCCCGCAGCGCAGCCGCGGTAGTACCCCCGGGCGAGGTAACAACCGCGCGCAACCGCGCCGCGGTGGTGTCCAGCGACAGGTCCGAGGACGTCTCGCCTGGCGCTCCACGGTCTTGCTCCATTCGGTCCAGCAACATCGCCGCCGAACCGGCCATCGTCTGGGCGACCAACTCAGTGGACACCGCGCGGCTCAACCCGACCCCGACGGCGGCGTCCACCAACGCCTCGACCATCAGGAAGAAATACGCCGGACCGGAACCGGATACCGCCGTCACCGCGTCCAGATGTTCCTCGGGCACGGTCAGCACCGCGCCCACCGAATCGAACAGTGCGGCAACCTCTTTGAGCTGCTCATTGGTGACAAACCGGCCCTTGGCCATCGCGCTGATCCCGGCGCCGACCAGGGCCGGCGCGTTCGGCATCACCCGGACCACCGGCGTCCCGGCCGTCAGTTTGGATTCCAGGTAGGCCGTTGTGACCCCCGCCGCGACGGTGATCAGCACCTGCTCGGGGACGTCGTCACTGGACTCTGTGGCCAGCTGGGTGATCTCGGCGACCACCGATGAGACATCGGAGGGTTTCACCGCGACGATGACAAACGTCGCGTTTTCCACCGCATCACGCACGGACGTCACCAGCACCGAATACGTCTCGGCGAGATATCGCGCGCGGTCGGGCATCCGTTCGGCCACCACCAGGTCCTTGACTTGGCGCCCGGCCCGCAACAAGCCCGATAGCAGGGCTTCGCCGATGCTGCCCCCACCGACGATCGCGATTCTCGCCATGCCGCACAGCATGGCAGACGCGACGCGTTTCGTCGGCAACAGGTCGCCGAGCGACTACCGCGCCGTGGGCACCATCGCCAACTGGCGAGCCTGCACCACAATGCGGCCGTCGCAATCGACGACTGTGTGGTCCTCGTCGAACCAGTCCTGCCCGATCTGCATGCAGGTGCACACCACCCGCAGCCAGCCGTCCGCCGGCAGTGCGCGCAGGTAGGCGGTGAGCTGCACGGTCGGCGCCCAGCCGGTGCGGTTCACCGCGAAAGTCACCGGCGCCGACACATCTCCGCACATCAGCGCGAACAGCGCGTCGGGCGCCAGGCCCCGCGGCCGCACCCACATCTGGATCACCGGTGGCCGACCGTCGCTGGGGCCCAGCGTCGAGACCAGCGGCCGCACATCGCAGCCCTCGGCCAAGTGCACCAGCCCGGCCAGCGGGTGGCCGGGACCGATCGGCGCGACATCGTCGGGCGGCTCGGGGTCCATCAAGCCCACCACCGGATTCGCGGACAGCAGCGGCGGTGCCAGATGCTCGGGCTCTCCGAGTGTCACCACGGCGTGCACGGCGGCGCGATCACCCTGGATGAGCTCCACGTCCACCACGCTGATCCGCCGCCCGCGCTTGCGGATCGACGTCACCAGCCGCATCGGGCCGGGGTCGGGCGCCGACAGGAAGCTGCCGGACACCGCGACCGGCTCGACGGGCCCACGGCCGGATTGCCCGGCTCTCCCCAGCTGCGCGGGGACCCCACCTCGGGCCGCTTCACGGCCCGCATCGTCGCCGCCCGCATGAGCTGTGCGGGCGGCGTTGGCGCACAACGCCAGCATCGCCCCGCCGTGCACCTTGGGCCCGATGGTCCAGTGCTTGTTCAACTCGCCGGCAAAGACGCCGGCGTCGACCTCGCGCAGTGCCATCGCAGTGCTGAATAACGCGGTCATGAACTCCTGCGGTTTCCTTCTGGTTCCTTCGGGCATGTCAGCGCAGCAGGTGCGTGCGGGCGAATTGCAACGACTCGGCCAATACGGCCTCGCGCTCGTGGGCGGAAGGCGCTCCGGACGTGGACACTTCCAGCACGACTTGGCCGGCGAAGTCACCGCCGGCCAACATCTCGCATACCTCGACCACTGGCTGTGTGCCCCGGCCGGGCGCCAGATGCTCGTCGGCCGGCAGCCCGCTGCCGTCGCACAGGTGCAAGTGCACCAGACCCGAGCCCATCCGGCGCGCCATGTCAAGCGCATCGGTGCCCGCGGCCGCGGTGTGCGACAGATCCAGCGTGTAGTGCGCGTGGTTGCCGTCCAGCGGGTCGTAGGACGGCGCGAACGCCGAGATCCCCGGCCCGGGGCCGCCGCCGCGCTTGCGCATCCGTTCCTTCAACTGCTCGGCCCGGAACAACCGGTCCGCCCGGAACGGGAACATGTTCTCCACGGCCACCAGCACGTCGCCGGTTGCCTCCAAGTTGGCGACCTGCTCGGTAAACCCCTCGACGTAGCGCCGCTGCCAGCGGAACGGCGGATGCACGACGACGGTTTGGGCGCCAAGCTGTTCGGCGGCCCGCACACTGCGCTCAAGCTTGGGAATGGGGTTGGCGCCCCACACCCGCTGCGAGATCAGCAGACACGGCGCGTGCACTGAGAGCACCGGCATCCGGTAGCGCCGCGACAGCTTCTCCACCGCGTCGATGTCCTGGCTGACCGACTCGCCCCACACCATCAGCTCGACGCCGTCGTAGCCGAGCTTGGCGGCATACTCGAAAGCGGCCTCAGTCCTCATTGGGTAGACCGAGGCCGTCGACAGACCGACCTTGATGGCTGGGCGCACGCGGCTTCTGCTGGGCGCCTAGCCAGATTGCAACAACGCTAACGGCCCCAGCGTGACCAGCGCCCCCACCGCCACCGCGATCAACGTGCTGGCGATGTCCTCGGTTTTGCGGACCACCCGGACGCCGACGACCAGACCGAGAATGACGAGCACCGAAAGCACCAGCGCCACGATGTTGTTCCACCGCCACAGCTGGTCGAACGCGATGAACAGCCCGGCGCCTAATCCAACAGCCAGAATCGACTGCAGGACAACCATTCCGACGAGCCGCATGATTTCTTTCCGGGACCATGCAACAGAATCCGCCACCCCACCGTGCCGATCGTCGGCGACGTCGTCCTCGGGGTAGTCCTCCTCGTCGTCGATGTCGGCGATGTCCCGGTAGTCCGCGCGAGGTTCGATGTCATCCGCGACGTCCTCGCCGCGCGACCGACCGCCCGACGACCGCAGGTACGACCGCACGTAGGCGGAGTCTTCGTTCGCGAATTCGGCGTCGCGCACGTCGGTGTCCATCACGTCCACCGACATCCCCGCGTAGTCCTCCAGCGGGTCCGGGTTCATCCCCTCGGCACCTGATCGGTCCGCCGACTGATCTTCCCCGCCGCCGGGACGGCCGACCTGGGCGACCGGGACGTTGGTGCGCGATGGCAGCGGATATGGACTGCGCTCGGGGCGCGATTCCCGCGACTCGGGCCGTGATTCACGCGGACGGGGCGGCTGGGATTCCGGCCAACGCTGCTCGGGTTCGGACCAGTAGCGCGGCTTTTCGTCCGCCTCGTCGGAAACCAACTCGTCGAGCCGAGCGGACCGGTTGGCGCGGTGCGCATGCGACTCGAGACTCGACTGGCCGGTCGCTTCGGGTTCGATGTCGTCACTGATGACGGGTATTTCACCAGTCAGCTCGGCGACGGTCACCGCATCGGAATTGCCGTGGCGGCGATGACGACGGTTGGGAACCGGGGCGCCGAGTGTGTCGTTCTTGGCCAACAACTCGGCAACCGAGATGGGTCGGGTGTTCTCGTTTGGTCCGGTCATCTTTCGTCGCCATTCCGATCAACTCGCTGGCTGCCAGCATCCCGCACAGAACTCTCTACAAGGGCGGTTCCGTCAGCTTCGCTGTCGAGTTTGCGCAAAATGAGGCCTTCCCGTAGCGCCCACGGACAAATGTCCACCGTTTCTATCGCCAGCGCTCGCATACTCGCCTCTGCGACCAGAGCTCCCGCCACGATCTGCGGCGCTCGCTCGGCGCTCACCCCTTCCAATTCCGCACGGTCAGCGGTCGTCATCCTAGAGATGAAAGATATGAGTTGTCTGAGGCCGTTGGCGGTGAGTGTCCGTTTCACGCGCGGTCCCGCTGCCGACGGCGCCGCACCGGTGAGCCGGGCCAGCGAACGGAACGTCTTCGACGTTGCTACCGCGAGGTCGGGGCTCCCGGCGTCTAGCATTTTGGCGCTGGCGTCAGCCAGTTCGGAGTCCAGCCAGTCACGCAGCATCGCCACCCGGCGCCGGCCGGGGGGATCGTCGTTGAGCCATTCGCGGGTCAGCCGCCCGGCGCCCAGCGGCAGCGACAACGCGACTTCGGGTTCCTCGTCGACGCCGTTGGACAACTCGAGTGAGCCGCCGCCGATGTCGAGGTTGATGATGCGGCCCGCGCTCCAGCCATACCACCGACGCACTGCCAAGAAGGTCAGCCGCGACTCGTCGACACCTCGCAGCACCTGCAGCTCGACACCGGTCTCTTTGAGGACCCGGGCCAGCACGTCCTCGGAGTTCTTGGCGTCGCGAACCGCCGAAGTGGCGAACGCCATCAGTTCGGCGCAGCCCGAGCTGTCCGCGATTTTTTCGAACTCGTCGATCGTCTCGATCAACTTGTCGGCACCGCGCCGGGTAATTTTGCCGGAGTTGTCGATCGACTCGGCCAGCCGCAGGGTGGCCTTGGTCGAGCTCATCGGCGTGGGATGTCCGCCGCGGCGGGCATCCACCACTAACAAATTGACCGTGTTGCTGCCGACGTCCAGCACTCCTAATCGCACGAAACACAACCTTACGGCTGGGACGCGGCATGGTTGGATTGGACTACCGTGAAAACTGTGGCAAGTTCGCAGCCAAACCATCCCGGTGAAGTCGAATTGGACTTTGCCCGTGAATGGGTGGAGTTCTACGACCCGGACAATCCCGAGCATCTGATCGCCGCGGACATGACCTGGCTGCTCTCCCGCTGGAAGTGTGTGTTCGGCACCCCGGCCTGCCAGGGCACCGTCGCCGGACGTCCCGATGACGGATGCTGCTCGCACGGGGCGTTTTTGTCCGACGCCGACGACCGGGCCCGGTTGGACGACGCTGTGTCCAAGCTCACCGACTCCGACTGGCAGTTCCGTGAAAAGGGCTTGAGCCGCAAGGGCTACCTCGAACTCGACGAGCATGACGGGGATGAGCAGTTCCGCACCCGCAAGCACAAGGGCGCGTGCATCTTCTTGAACCGGCCCGGGTTTCACGGCGGCGCTGGCTGCGCGCTGCACAGCAAAGCGCTGCGGCTCGGCGTGGCACCGCTGACGATGAAACCCGACGTCTGCTGGCAGTTGCCGATCCGCCGCAGCCAGGAATGGGTGACCCGCCCGGACGGCACCGAGATCCTGAAGACCACCGTCACCGAGTACGACCGCCGCGGCTGGGGCGCCGGCGGCGCCGATCTGCACTGGTACTGCACCGGCGATCCGGCCGCCCATGTGGGCACCGAGCAGGTCTGGGTGAGCCTGCGGGCCGAGCTCACCGAGCTGCTGGGCGAGAAGGCCTATGCCGAGCTGGCCGCAATGTGCAAGCGGCGCAGTGCATTAGGGCTCATCGCAGTCCACCCGGCAACGCGGGCCGCCGAATAGCGACGGCGCTGAAGCTGCATCCGCGACGTTGGCACTCGAACAGAGGTGAATCCAGTAAACGAGGAGCTGCAGTCGGCTGCCGCACCACGTTGGCGCGGCCAGCCCGGGCGCCTGGAGGTCTGGTATGCGACCCTGTCGGATCCGGCGACGCGGGCCGCGCTCTGGGTCCACTACGAGACGGTGTCGCCGACGTCGGGGAGCGCACGGGGTCCCTATGCGCACGGCTGGGCGAGCTGGTTCCCCGCCGACGGCCCACCGCATACCGAGCGTTTCGGTCCGGAGCCCGTTGCGTCGGCCACCGGGCCGATCTGGCTCAAGGTTGCCGACGCTCGAATCGCCTTAGCAGAACTGGCCGGACGAGCCGGGGCACTGGCGTGGGACCTGAACTGGACGGACAGCGGTGCGCCGCTGTGGACCTTCCCGCGGTCGGCGTGGGAACGCGAACTGCTGCCCGGTGCGCAGGTGGTGCTCGCCCCGACCGCAGAGTTCACCGGCTCACTCAATACCGGCGACACCGCCCACCGCATCGACCGGTGGCGCGGCGGTGTGGCCCACATCTACGGGCACGGCAACGCTATGCGCTGGGGGTGGATCCACGCCGACCTCGGCGACGGCAACGTGCTGGAAGTGGTCACCGCGGTGTCGCGCAAAGCCGCCATGCGCAGACTCCCACCGATGGCGTTCGTTCGTTTCCGCATCGACGGAAAAGATTGGCCTGCAAGCGGTTTGCCGTCATTGCGGATGCGGACCAGGCTAGGCCCGCGGCACTGGCAGCTGGCGGGACATATCGGCGGTAGCCGGGTGCTGATCCGCGTCGACCAGCCCGCCGAACGATGCGTGAGCTTGGGCTATACCGATCCTGACGGCGCCACCGCGGTGTGCACCAACACCGAACAAGCCGACGTTCACGTCGAGATTGACGACCGCCGCTGGTCGGTGATCGGCACCGGCCACGCCGAGGTCGGCTTACGTGGCGCGTCGGCGCCCGGTCAGCTCTCCAGCTTGTAGCCCAGGCCGCGTACCGTCACCAGGTGTATCGGATTGGCCGGGTCGGCCTCGATTTTCGACCGCAGCCGCTTGACATGTACGTCGAGTGTCTTGGTGTCGCCGACATAGTCCGCACCCCACACGCGATCGATCAGCTGCCCACGAGTCAGCACCCGGCCGCTGTTGCGCATCAGGTACTCCAGCAAGTCGAATTCCTTGAGCGGCAACGTGATCGGCTGACCATTGACCGAGACGACGTGGCGCTCGACATCCATTCGCACCGGCCCGGATTCCAGCACGCCGTCGGCGATCTCGGAGTCGTCGTCGCCGCGGCGGCGCAGCACCGCCCGGATCCGGGCAATCAGCTCACGCGCCGAATACGGCTTGGTCACATAGTCATCGGCGCCCAGCTCCAAGCCGACAACCTTGTCGATCTCGGAGTCACGCGCGGTCACCATGATCACCGGCACGCTGGACCGGGATCGCAGTTGCTTGCACACGTCGGTGCCGGACATCCCCGGCAACATCAGATCGAGCAGCACGATGTCGGCACCGGCCCGGTCGAACTCGGCCAGCGCGGACGGGCCGTCGGCCACCACGGTGGCCTCGAAACCCTCTTTGCGTAGCAGAAACGCCAGCGGATCAGCCAGCGATTCTTCGTCCTCCACGATCAGGACAGTCGTCACGAGCGCAACTCCTCCACGATCAGCAGACTGGTCATAGATGTATTTCTTCCTCTTGTTGGGGCATCTTGGGCAGGATTTCGCGCTCGGGCGGTTGCACAATCTGTTCGCACTCGGCGTCGTATGCCGGGATGGACAACGTGAACGTCGACCCGGTTCCCAGCTGGCTCCACAACCCGATCGTGCCGTTGTGGTTGGCCGCGACGTGCTTGACGATGGCAAGGCCGAGCCCGGTGCCGCCGGTGGCGCGCGAGCGCGCCTTGTCAGCGCGGAAGAACCGCTCAAAGACCCGCTCCTGGTCTTTGCGGGCGATTCCGATGCCCCGGTCGGTGACCGCGATCTCGATGTTGTCGCCGCGGCGACGGCGGCTGATGGACACCTTCGAGCCGCGTGGTGAGTACGCAATCGCGTTGGACACCAGGTTGGCCAGCGCGGTGACCAGCAGGGCCTGCTCGCCCAGCATCCGCAAGCCACTCGGCTCGTCGGTGCAGACCGCGATATCGGCGTTGTCGGCCGGCACTTTGTGGCGTGAAATTGCTTCGGATACAACGGTGTCGACGTCGACGGCACCCATGTCCGGCAACCGCTCCGCGCCCTGCAGCCGGGACAGCTCGATCAGCTCGCTGACCATGTCCCCCAGCCGGTTGGCCTCGACGAGCACCTTCTCGCCGAACCGCCGCACCGTCTCGGGGTCGTCCGCGGAGGCCAGCAGGGCCTCGGCGAGCACGGCCATCGCGCCGACGGGCGTCTTGAGCTCATGGCTCACGTTGGCTACGAAGTCGCGCCTGGTGGCCTCCATCCGCGCGTATTCGGAGTGGTCGTAGACGAAGACCACAGCGAACCGGCGGTCCTCCTCGCTCAGCAGCCGCGCGTGCCCGTGCACCGACAGGCCCGACCGTCCCGGGACCAGCCGCTTGCCCGGCAGCAGATCGAACTCGACGTCAGCGCCGTCACCCAGCGCCTGACGCGCCGCTTTCCAGGCCTCGTCGTCGAGCTGCCGCTCGCGCACCAAGCCGAGCTCTTTGGCCCGGCTGTTGTGGTAGACCACGTCGCGGTGACGGTCGACGACGGCGGTGCCCAGCGGCATCAGCGCGACGATGCGCTGCAACATTTGCGCAACGGTGATCCCGGCCGCCTCGACGGCCACCCGCTGACGTCGCTCCAGGGCCCGCGGCGCGAGCCGCGCACCCATGGCGACACTGACGGCCAATGCCACGAGGAACGCCACCCCGGCCAGTGACAGGGCCGAGAACACAGTCACATAAAAATCCTACAAATTCGGTGAACGCCAACCCAGCAGCGCAAGGCCAAAATCGGACATGTCACACGCGACAAGACAGGTGTTCTACGGCTGTTCACGTCACGTTAGTCCTTTTGCCAGGAAAGCGCGCCTACCGCGCGCCTTGGCTGGCCACCGCCGCCGCGCCCGCGGCAGCCGCTTCCGGATCGAGATAGCTGCCGCCGGCGACCGTGGGCCGCATGTCGGCGTTTAAGTCGTAACGCAGCGGAATGCCGGTGGGGATGTTCAGTCCCACGACTTCCTCGTCGGACATGCCATCCAAGTACTTGACCAGGGCACGCAGCGAGTTGCCGTGCGCGGCGATCAGCACCGTCTTGCCGAACCGCAGATCCGGCACGATGACGTCGGTGAAGTACGGCAAGAACCGGGTCACCACGTCGGCCAGGCATTCGGTCAGCGGCCCGCCGCCGATGTCGGCATAGCGCACGTCGGCGTCCTGGCTGAACTGGCTGCCCTTCTCGATCGGTGGTGGCGGGGTGTCGTAGCTGCGTCGCCAGGTCATGAACTGCTCGTCGCCGTAGCGGTCTCTGATCTCGGCCTTGTTCAGTCCCTGCAGCGCGCCGTAATGGCGTTCGTTCAGCCGCCAGCTGCGCCGTACCGGGATCCACAGCCGGTCAGCGGTATCCAGCGCCAGGTGCGCGGTGGTGATGGCCCGTCGCAGCAGCGAGGTGTACAGCACGTCCGGCAGCAGATTGTGCTCGGCGATCAGCTCGCCACTGCGCACCGCCTCGCCGCGGCCCTTATCGGTTAGGTCGACATCGACCCAGCCGGTGAACTGATTGCTCGCGTTCCATTCGCTCTCGCCGTGACGGAGCAGCACGAGCGTGGCAACCGCGTTTCCCATGGTGGCAAGTCTCTCACCCCCCGCTAGCGACCTCCCGGGGGATCGGTACGCGGTGAGGTGAGTCACATAGCCTTCTGCAGCTGCTGATCCAGGAATACAGTTATTCCGTAATCGAGTATCAGAGTGCTAGTCGAGGAGGATCCGATGAGCGAGAAGACGACGTGCGTAGTCGTGGGCGGAGGTCCGGCGGGCATGGTGGCGGCTTTGCTGCTGGCGCGCGGGGGCGTGGAAGTGACCGTGCTGGAGAAGCATGCCGACTTCCTCAGGGATTTCCGAGGGGACACGGTGCATCCCTCCACGCTGCGGCTGCTCGACGAGCTGGGCCTTTTCGAACAGTTCGACGCACTGCCGCACACCAAGCTCGAGGGCTGGGGGTTGGACCTGCCCGATGGCCGCTCGGCGAAAGTGCTCGACTTCACCCGGCTGCGCTTGCCGCATCGCTACATCGCGATGGTGCCGCAGTGGGACCTACTCGACCTGCTGGCCGAGGCCGGACGGAAAGAGCCGACATTCACCTTGCGCATGAGCCATGACGTCACCGGACTGCTGTATGAGTCGGGCCGCGTCGTCGGTGTGCGCTATGACAGCCCCGATGGGCCGGGGGAATTGCGCGCCGACCTGACGATTGCCTGCGACGGACGCTGGTCGCTGTGCCGGCGCGAGGCGGGCCTCATCCCGCGCGAATACCCGATGAACGCCGATATCTGGTGGTTTCGGCTTCCCGCCGCCGAAGGCGTCATCGACACGCTGCTGCCGCGGTTCAAAGACGGGTTGTTCTTTGCGGTCATTCCGCGCCAGGGCTATCTGCAAATGGGCCAATTCATCTACAAGGGAGCTGATGCCCGGCTGCGGGCCCGTGGGATCGAGGCGCTGCGCCGAGACATCGCCACTGCCTTACCCGAATTGTCCGACGCCGCTGACGATCTCGAGTCGATGGACGACGTCAAGCTGTTGGACATCCGGCTGAACCGGTTGCGCCGGTGGTACACCGACGGGCTGCTGTGCATCGGCGACGCCGCGCACGCCATGTCCCCTCTTGGCGGCGTCGGCATCAAC
>NZ_DASPSP010000079.1:0-2482 GCF_035623875.1 Mycobacterium sp.
ACCGCCGCCGCCAGCGCGGGTAGCACCCTGGCTGAGCACCATCCGCACCTGGTGCCACTGGCTCAGCGGGTGCTCGAGCCGACCGAGGTCGAGGTCCTGGACGGCCATGATGTGGTTTTCCTCGCGCTACCGCACGGATACTCCGCGACGTTGGCGCAAGAGCTCAGCTCCCAAACGCTGGTGGTGGACTGTGGCGCGGATTTCCGTCTGGCCGACCCGAGCGCGTGGGAGCGCTTCTACGGCTCGCCGCACGCCGGCAACTGGCCCTACGGGCTACCGGAGCTGCCCGGCAGCAGGGCATCGCTGCGCGACGCCCGCCGCATCGCGGTACCGGGCTGTTATCCCACCGCTGCGTTGTTGGCGCTTTTCCCCGCGGTTGCCGCAGACCTCATCGATCCCGCCGTGACCGTCGTCGCGGTCAGCGGCACTTCCGGCGCCGGCCGCGCCGCCAAGACCGACCTGCTTGGTTCGGAGGTCATCGGGTCGGCGCGGGCTTACAACATCGCCGGCGCACACCGGCACACCCCTGAAATTGTCCAGGGGCTAAAGCAGGTCACCGACCGGGACGTCACCGTGTCGTTCACGCCGGTGCTCATCCCGACCTCGCGCGGCATTTTGGCGACCTGCACCTCGCGTACCCAGTCACCGCTGTCGCAGCTGCGCGCCGCCTACGAAAAGGCTTACCACGCTGAACCGTTCGTTCACCTTCTGCCCGAAGGACAACTGCCGCGCACCGGTGCGGTGATCGGCAGCAACGCCGCGCACATCGCGGTAGCGGTTGACGAGGACGCCGCCACGTTCGTCGCCATCGCGGCGATCGACAACCTGGCCAAGGGGACCGGCGGGGCCGCCGTCCAGTCGATGAACCTGGCGCTGGGCTGGCCGGAAATCGAGGGCCTTTCGGTGGTCGGGGTGGCGCCGTGACCGACCTGACCGCTGCGGCGCCTTTGGTGCGTGCTCAGGGGGTGACGGCGCCGGCCGGTTTCCGCGCTGCGGGGATCGCCGCCGGGATCAAAGCATCGGGTGCATTAGACCTGGCTCTGGTGTTCAACGAGGGCCCCGACTACGCGGCCGCCGGCGTGTTCACCCGCAATCAGGTCAAGGCGGCACCCGTGCGGTGGACCCAGCAGGTGCTGACCACCGGCCGGTTGCGGGCGGTGATCCTCAACTCTGGCGGAGCCAACGCCTGCACCGGCCCGGGCGGCTTCCAGGACACCCATGCCACCGCCGAGGCGGTTGCGGCCGCGTTGTCGGACTGGGGCACGGAGACCGGTGCGATTGAAGTCGCGGTGTGCTCCACCGGATTGATCGGCGATCGGCTGCCGATGGACAAGGTTCTCGCCGGGGTCGGTCACGTGGTGCACGAGATGGCTGGAGGGCTGGCCGGTGGAGAAGAAGCGGCGCGGGCCATCATGACCACCGACACTGTGCCCAAACAGGTTGCGCTGCACCATCCGAACAAGTGGACCGTTGGCGGGATGGCCAAGGGCGCGGGGATGCTTTCGCCGTCGCTGGCGACCATGCTCTGCGTGCTCACCACCGATGCGGTCGTTGAGTCCGGTGCACTGCAGGACGCACTGCGTTGGGCCGCCGCGCGGACGTTCGACCGCCTCGACATCGACGGCTGCTGCTCGACCAATGACACCGTGCTGCTGCTGGCATCGGGCGCAAGCGAGATCGCGCCGTCCCAAGCCGATCTCGACGACGCGGTGCTGCGGGTCTGTGATGACCTGTGCGCGCAGCTGCAGGCCGACGCCGAAGGCGTCACCAAACGGGTCACCGTGACTGTGACGGGCGCCGCCACCGAGGACGACGCGCTCACTGCCGCTCGGACGGTGGCCCGCGACAGCCTGGTCAAGACCGCGTTGTTCGGCTCCGATCCGAATTGGGGCCGGGTGCTGGCGGCGGTCGGTATGGCGCCGATCAATCTGGATCCAGATCGGATCACTGTGTCGTTCAACGGTTCTCCGGTGTATGTCGACGGTGTCGGGGCCGCAGGTGCACGCCAGGTGGACCTGTCAGGCAGGGATGTCGAGGTCCTCGTCGACCTCAAAATGGGCAACGGCCGGGCAGCCATCCGCACCACCGACCTGTCTCACGGCTATGTCGAAGAGAATTCGGCCTACAGCTCATGACCGCCGCCGCAGTGTCGACCGAGGCGAAGGCCCAGGTGCTGGCCGAGGCCCTGCCTTGGCTCAAGCAATTGCACGGCACGATCGTCGTGGTCAAATACGGCGGCAACGCGATGACCGACGACACGTTGCGGTTCGCGTTCGCCGCCGACATGGCGTTCTTGCGTAACTGCGGGATCCACCCGGTCGTCGTGCATGGCGGCGGGCCTCAGATCAGCGCAATGTTGCAGCGGCTCGGGATCTCTGGTGACTTCAAGGGCGGCTTCCGGGTCACCACACCGGAAGTGCTCGACGTGGCCAGAATGGTGTTGTTCGGTCAGGTGGGCCGCGAGTTGGTCAACCTGATCAAC
>NZ_DASPSP010000097.1:0-24426 GCF_035623875.1 Mycobacterium sp.
GCGCCCTGACTTCCCTGGCGAGGACCCCAATGGGCTCACTGCGGTCGCCCAGGACTACCTGAAAGTCATCTGGAACGCCCAGGAGTGGTCGCGGGAGAAGGTCAGCACGAAGATGCTGGCCGAGAAGATCGGGGTGTCGGCTAGCACCGCTTCGGAATCCATCCGCAAACTCGCCGAGCAGGGTCTGGTCGACCACGAGAAATACGGCGCGGTCACGCTGACCGAGTCGGGGCGTCGGGCAGCGCTGGCGATGGTGCGTCGCCACCGGTTACTGGAAGCCTTCCTGGTCAAGGAGCTCGGTTACAGCTGGGACGAAGTGCACGACGAGGCCGAGGTGCTCGAGCACGCGGTGTCCGACCGGCTGGTCGCACGTATCGACGCCAAGCTCGGTTTCCCCCAACGCGATCCGCACGGCGACCCGATTCCGGGCTCCGATGGGCAAGTGCCCACGCCGCCAGCGCGCCAGCTGTGGTCATGCGCCGACGGCGACGCCGGCATCGTGGCGCGGATATCAGACAAAGACCCTGAGATGCTGCGCTATTTCGACAGCATCGGGATCAGTCTCGACTCGCGGCTGCGGGTGCTCACCCGGCGGGAATTCGCCGGGATGATCTCGGTAGCGGTTGAATCGGCCGACGGCGCGCTGACCACGGTCGATCTGGGAAGTCCTGCTGCACAAGCGATCTGGATGGTCGCGCAGTAGCGCCCGAGACTACCTCCGCGGATCGCGAACCATCAGTTCGACCGGCGGCGGGCCAAACGGACGCACCTGCCCGACCGTGACGAATCCGTGGCGCCGTACACCTAGGCCTAGTTGTCTCCGCCTGCGGTGGCCCGGGCGTGATAGGCATCCCGGGTGGCTTGATCCATCGTGAGGAAGGCCTGCTCGGCCCGGGTCACTCTGGTAAGGAACCGGCGCGGGCGTTCCGGGATTGATAGCGCCGTCCGGAACACCAATCGAAGCCTGCGCGGCACATAGGTCATTGCGCTCGACCGGATCACGACGCCGTGTCGGCGTCGGCAACCGCGTTGCGCAGAAACAATCCGGCCGTCTCGAGACTGGTCCGTCCTTGGTCACGCGGCCAGAGCCAATAGCCATGCATCAGGTCCGGCCACACCTGTTCGTCGCAGCGACCACCGGACGCGAGCACTTGCGCGGCGAACGCCTCGGCGTCGGCCCGCATGACTTCCCTCGTCCCGTAATGTATCTGGATCGGCGGGAGATCGGACACGTCGGCGTTCAACAGACACAGCCGCGGGTCTTCGGCATCATGCCCGCCGACGTACAGCGCGACGGCGCGGGCGGCGGCGCGCGGATCCAGCGGCTGCTGCCGGATACGCGGGTCGGCAATGCAGGCCCGGTATGCCGGATCGATCAGCGGTCCGAACAACGCGAGCGCCGCTGGAGCGGGCAGTCCTTCGCTGCGCAGCCGCAAGGCAAGGGCGACCGCGAGGTGCCCGCCGGCCGAGTCCCCGGCGACGACGATCTTCGCCGGATCATGGCCCTGCGCAAGGAGCCAACGATATGCGGCGAACGCATCGTCCTCGGCCGCCGGAAATGTATGTTCGGGCGCGAGCCGGTAATCAATCGCGAAAGTCGGCATGCCGGAGTATTTGGACAGGTGCGAGGCGAACCCACGATGGGTGCGCGACGAGCAGATCAGATAGCCGCTGCCGTGCAACACCAGGACCGCCCCGACGCCGTCGTCGGCTTCCGGCGCCCACACCCACTCCCCCCGCACCGGTCCGGACACCGGCTTGACCCGAACGCCCGGCACCACCGGAGTGGTGCGGGCAATCAGAAAGTCGGCCGCCGGTCGCAGGCCGGCGAACAGCCACTGCCGCGAGAGCAGCACGTCGAGCATGATGTTGAAGGTCAGCCGCGAGATCGGAACGTAGGTCAGCCGGTCAAGTGCGGCGATCGAGTTGCGCCGCAGGCTTTTTACCGTCGCCCGGGCGCTCATCCGGCGAGCAGGCCCTTGGCGATGTGGGTCACCTGAACCTCGTTACTGCCGGCGTAGATCATCAGCGACTTGGCGTCGCGGGCCAGCTGTTCGACTCGATACTCGGCCATGTAGCCGTTGCCGCCGAAGAGTTGCACGGCCTCCATCGCGACATCGGTGGCGGCCTCCGACGAGTACAGCTTGATCGCCGAAGCCTCGGCCAGCGAGGGCACCCGGCGGGCCTGCATCTTCTCCAGCGTTTGAAACACCATGTTCTGCACGTTGATCCGGGCGACTTCCATCTTGGCCAGCTTGAGCTGGATGAGCTGGAACTGGCCGATGTTCTTGCCCCACAGGGTGCGGGTTTTGGCGTAGTCGATGCAGAGCCGGTGGCATTCGTTGATGATTCCCAACGCCATCAGTGCTACGCCGAGTCGTTCGGCGGCGAAGTTCGCCCGTGCGCTCTCGCGACCGTCTCCGCCGGTGTGCTGCTCGGTCTCGCCGAGCAATCGGTCGGGTGTCAGCCGGACGTTGTCGAAGAACAATTCGCCGGTCGGCGACGACATCATGCCCATCTTCTTGAACGGCTTGCCCTGGGTCAGGCCTGGCATGCCGGAATCGAGCACGAACGGCAACACCGGTCGGCTGCGCCGATCCACCGAGCCACTGGCGCCATTGTCGAGTTTGGCGTAGACGATCAGGACATCGGCGTACGGGCCGTTGGTGATGAATGTCTTCTGCCCGTTCAGCAGATAGGCCCCATCTTCGTCGCCGGAGCGCCGAACCGTGGTCTTCATTCCACCGAAGGCATCCGAGCCGGAGTCGGGCTCGGTGATCGCCCACGCCGCGATTTTCTCCAGCGTCATCAGTTCCGGTAGCCAGCGCTTCTTTTGGGCGAGCGTGCCGCGACTCATGATGGTCGCCGCAGCCAGACCGAGGCTGACACCGATCGTGCTGAGCAATCCGATACTCACCCCGGCGAGTTCGGACACCAACACGGCCGCCATTGACGCCTGCGCACCCAGATCTGCTAAGCCGCCCGACGACCGCTTCTCGGTCTCGGCTGTGGCCTCTGCCTCGCGAGCCCGCTCCTTGTCCAGGACCGTCTTGACCGCCTCGGCGGCCAGCACGTCCAGGCCGAATTCGCTGAACAGCTTGCGCGCAATCGGATACGGCGAAACCTCACCGGTTTCCAATGCGTCCAGCTGCGGCCGAATCTCCTTGCCGATGAACTCCCGCACCGTATCCCGCACGATCAGGTCGGTGTCAGACCATTCGAACATCATCTGCTCCTGACCGGGATTGTTAATGCGGAAGGCGACTGGCGATGTCGTCGATCTGCCATGGACCGTCGGTCTCGATGGTGTCGACGTCGTGCCAGCCGGCAAGCGCCGAAATCGCCCCGCCCTGAACCGCGTAGACCTTGCCGGTGATCGGGCACTTCTCCGTCGCCAGGTAGGCGACCAGCGGCGAGATGTTCGCCGGACTGAACAGGTCGAGCTCGCCCTCCTCGGGTTCGGCCATCAGCGAGCCCATGCCGGGGGTGGCCAGCGTGAGCCGGGTGCGGGCGATCGGTGCGATCGCGTTCACCCGCACGCCGTAACGCTCTAATTCCTCGGCAGCGATCAGCGTCAGCGCCGCGATTCCGGCTTTGGCCGAACCGTAATTGGCTTGCCCGGCATTCGGCAGCGTTACCCCGGAGCCCGATGCGGTGTTGATCACCGCCGCATTGGGTTGATCACCGGCCTTTGATTGCGCCTTCCAGTAGGCGGCGGCGTGCCGCAGCATCGCGAAGTGGCCCTTCAAATGGACGGCGATCACCGCGTCCCAATGCGATTCCTCCATGCCGGCGATGAACGAGTCTCGCAGAATGCCCGCATTGTTGACCAAGATGTCGAGCCGGCTGAACTCAGCGATGGCCTGCAGCACAACGCTTTCCGCGCCGCTCCAGGTGGCGACGTTCTCGGTGCTGGCGACGGCGGTGCCACCGGCGGCGGTGATCTCCTCCACCACGTCGCGTGCCGGGCCGCTGTCGGCGCCATGGCCGGCGTTGTCGCCGCCGAGATCGTTGACGACGACCTTGGCCCCTTCCTTGGCGAACAGCAGCGCGTGTTCGCGCCCGATCCCGCGGCCCGCGCCGGTGATCACCGCAACCCGGCCTTCTAATGCACCCATACAGGTCTCCTCGATGTCAGTCGGCTAGTACCGCTAGCCCGTCCGTG
Organism: Mycobacterium sp.; assembly: GCF_035623875.1. Taxonomy (GTDB): domain Bacteria; phylum Actinomycetota; class Actinomycetes; order Mycobacteriales; family Mycobacteriaceae; genus Mycobacterium. The sequence continues at coordinate 4,166 of NZ_DASPSP010000097.1, forward strand.
ATGACCCATTCCTCGCCACCGTCGTCGCCTCGTGCCGTCTCGAACGCGTAGCTGGTGGTTCCGTTGGCGCTGCTGACGTCCCAGACCCGGGTTTCCAGGTCGTCGCCGGGCAGCACCGGTTTGGAGAATCGGACCGCGAACCGCTTGAGCCGGTTGACATCCGAGCCGGCGAGCTCGGTGAGCACCGCCCACGAGGTGAACGCCATGGTGCACAACCCGTGAGCGATGATTCCGGGTAGCCCGGCGTCTTTGGCCACCTCCTCGTCGAGATGGATCGGCATCGGATCGCCGGCGGCAGGTGCGTAGCGAAAGGTCTGGTCGCTGTCGATGTGCTGCACGACCTTCGCCACCGGCGCCCGCTCGCGAAGCTTGTCGTCGAACTTATGGTCGGGACTCAGTTCGCCGACCGCTTTGCCGACGGACAAGCCCCGCACGAACGTCGTGACGTACTGTTCGTTGACCAGCTCACCGTCCTCGGTGCGGCATTCGAGCACGATCACGGCGCGGGTGCCCTTCTCCAGTCCCTGGTATCCGATCATCTTGCCGCGCGAGACGAGCTTGTCTCCTGGGCGGATCGGTCGATGGAAGTGGAAGTCCTGTTCGCCGTGCACGATTCGGGGGATCGCCTCGACCGGCATCACGTCAACGGCCGGAGTGAGCAGGGCCTCGAAAACAGGGACGATCGCGAACACCGGCGGAGCAACGTCTCCGTTGCGGTGCGCCTCGATCGGGTCGTTGGTGGCCGCCGCGTACTCTGCGAGCCGCTCCCGGGTCACTTCGAACCGCTCGTCGTCGGTCCAGCGGTCCAGACCGGTGTCGTCGAATTCCAGTGTCTCGGTCATCGACGCGCCCTCAGGCCGACGCTGACGCCAGCGCGTCGAGCTGATCGAGCGTCTTGTCGAGTTGCTTGACGCCGTCCTTCTCTACCGCCTTGCCCAAGGCGCCTTTGATCAGCGCGCCCTCGAAATCACCGAAAACGGTGAAGTTGGAGCCGCTTTCGGCCGGTTCGATGGTAAAGGTGAACTGCGCCTTGACGCCGGCCATCCCGGTACCCGACAGCACCAGGCTGCGGGGTGCGTCCACCGATTCGATCGTCCACTCGATCTTGTTGGCCATCCCCAGCATGACGATCTTGGCGGTCAGCTTCGCACCCTCGCTGAGCGTGGCAGGTGGTTCTGCCAGCCACTTCTCATGGACCGTGAACCACTTGTCCCAGTTAGCGAGGTCGCTGACGGTCCCCCACAGTGCCTCTGGGTCGGCGGACAGGTCTCTGGTGGCTTCGATGTGTCCCACGGCGGTTCCCCCTAGTTCTTTTGCCAAGCCGGAGGTTCTGTTTAGCGTTCGGCCCGCTGATATGCGGTGACGACGGCTGCGCCGCCCAGTCCGATGTTGTGCTGCAGTGCCGCGGTCACGTTGTCGACTTGTCGCTTGTCGGCAGCGCCGCGCAGCTGCCAGGTCAGCTCGGCGCACTGCGCCAAACCGGTGGCCCCGAGTGGATGTCCTTTGGAGATCAGCCCGCCGGACGGGTTGACCACCCAACGGCCGCCGTAGGTGGTGTCGCCGTTGTCGATCAGCTTGGCCGCCTCGCCCTCGCCGCACAGGCCCAACGCCTCGTACAGCAGCAGTTCGTTGGCCGAAAAGCAGTCATGCAGCTCGATCACCTGGAAGTCCTCGGGGCCGAGCCCCGACTGGTCGTAAACACGTTGGGCGGCTTGCACATTCATGTAGTAGCCGATAAGCCCCTTGCAGGTGCCGTCGAAGCTGCTGGCGAAGTCGGTTGTCATGGCCTGCCCGACGATCTCCACCGCCTGCTTAGCCAGGCCGTGCTTGTCGACGGCCGCCTCGGAGGCCAGGATCGCCGCACCTGATCCGTCAGAAGTCGGTGAACACTGCAGCTTGGTCAGCGGGTCGTAGATCATCCGCGACGCCAGAATGTCGTCGAGCGTGTATTCCTCCTGGAACTGCGCGAACGGGTTGTTCACCGAATGCTTGTGGTTCTTGTAGCCGATCTTGGCGAAATGCTCTGCGGTGCTGTCGTATTGCTTCATGTGCTCGCGACCGGCCGCCCCGAACATCCACGGCGCCGGCGGAAACAGCACCTCGGAGATTTCGGCCATCGCCATGATGTGCTTGTCCATCGGCTGGGTGCGGTCGTCGTACGTCGATGCCAGCGAACCGGGCTTCATCTTTTCGAACCCCAGGGCAATCGTGCAGTCGGCGAGCCCGCCGCGAATCGCCTGGGCGGCAAGGTACAACGCGGTCGACCCGGTCGAGCAGTTGTTGTTGACGTTGACGATCGGAATCCCGGTCATGCCCAGCTCGTAAAGTGCCCGCTGGCCCGAGGTCGACTCGCCGTAGACATACCCGACGTAGCCCTGCTCGACTTCGGTGTAGTCGATGCCGGCGTCCTCGAGTGCCTTAGTGCCGGACTCGCGGGCCATTTCGGGGTAATCCCAGCCTTCGCGGCGCCCCGGCTTCTCGAACTTCGTCATCCCCACACCGACGACGTAGACCTTGTTAGACATCGCACTCACTCCATTCGAGGTTGAGACCGCGATCAACCGCTCTCCTCATAACATACATGGCTGATTGTATCTTTGCGAATCCGGTGGACATGGGGAGATTTACCCGGCATCTTTCAAGAACTCGAGACTCATCCCGACCGCGAGGATCAGCGCATCTAGCCAGGCGTCTGGGCGGGCAACACCTCGGCGAGCAGCACACGCAGATGCTCGCAGGCCCGGTCCCAGCGGCGACGTGCACGCTCGGCGTCGCGGTCGACGAAACTTGCCACCAGGATCCCCCGAAGTGCGTCCATCGCCGTGTAGACGACGTTGCGGATCTCTCTTTGCGCGGTGTGGTCCGGTACCAGCTGTGAAATCGCGGCAATCAGCGTGCTGTTGACGACCGGTTCCACTCGCTCGATCTGTCGGGCCAGCACGGAGTCTGTTCGTGCGGCCACCCAAAGCTCAAGCGCGGCAACGAACATCGGACCTTGGTGTGCCTCCCACAAGAAGTCCAGCACCATCGACACTGGATCGGGACTGCCCTGCACGCGACCGAGCTCGCGGATCGCGGCTTGCGCGCGTTGTTGTGCGAGGTGCTCGATCGCCGCGACCACCAAATCTTCTTTTGACCGGAAGTGGTGGATCTGTGCGCCCCGGGTCACACCGGCCAGCTCGGCGACTCGCGGCGTGGTGGTTCCCACGTACCCGTAGGTCACCAGGCACTCGATGGTGGCGTCCAGCAGACGCGTCCGCATGGCGGCAGTGCGCTCCGCCTGGGTGCGCCGAACCCGCTGTCCGTTGACTTCCGTCGCCATCGCGACCGCACGACCTTCCCGGTGCATATCGAAGTAGAGATACGTTCAACTGAGAACGTAATGCTACCGCATCGGTCGCAGAGTTGAGGCGCGGCGTCCACCGACACCGCTTTCCATGATGTAGCTGTGGTCATCGGACTCTTTGAGCAGCCGCAGATAGTCCTGCGTGCGATACGGCCACAGTTCCGGCAGTCCGTCGTCGCCCAGGTACCAGCTGCTGCACCCGGTCATCCACACCGTGCCGGGCAACCCGCGCCGAATGTGTTCCAAGTAGGCGTCGATGGCGCCGGCGCCGCAGCGCAGCTGGCCAAGCTCGGCCTGATCGCCGACGCCGACGGCGACCCGGTATCGGTGCGCGACGCTGAGGCGCTGGACCTGATCGAAGGCCTTACGGGTGTGGGTGTTTCGCTGGAGCAGCTGGTTGCCACCTTGGTCGACGTCCGCGGCCACCAACGCTCGATCGCGGACATGATCCTGCGCGCCTATGCCGAAGACGTGTGGGAGCCGTTCGTGTCGTCGAAATTCGCTACACCCGACTGGGGTTCGCTTGCCGACAATGCGGAGCGAGGGCGCCGACTGGTGAGCGCGCTGCTCACTCACCTGCAACAGACCGCGTTCGACGATGCCGCGGCGTCGGTGATGTTACGCGAGGTCGACCAGGCCGAGCGGGCGCTGGATCGCATCAAGCCGACGCATGAACGGCTCTGACGTCGCGATCGGATTACAGTGTGGCCGGGCGAATTACGACGACTGACTTCGTCCTCGGGCCGTCGTCGCGGAGCAGCGCGATGACTCGGCCGTCGGCGTCCTGCGCGGCGTAGACGCCGTCGATGCCAGCCGGCGTAAGCGTGCGGCCGTTGGCCGCCGCGGCGGCCTCCTCGGCGGTGAGGTGGCGGCGCGGAAACATCTGCAGGCACGCTTCGTCGAGGGTGAGGCTCAGCTGCGGCCGCTCGGCCAGCTGGTCGAGCGAGCGTGCCTGATCCAAACCGAACCGGCCAACCCGGGTGCGCCGCAACGCGGTCAGGTGACCGCCGACCTTCATCGCCTCGCCGAGATCGCGGGCTAGGGCGCGGATGTAGGTCCCGGACGAACAGTCAACTGCTACATCAAGGTCGATCAGCTGGCCGTGGCGCTGTAAGGCCAGCATCTCGAACCGGTCGATGCGCACCGGCCGGGCGGCCAGTTCAACGGTGTGTCCCCCGCGGGCCACGCGATAGGCCCGCTGGCCGCCGACTTTGATCGCGCTGACCGTCGACGGCACCTGCATGATGTCGCCGCGCAACCCGGCGATCGCGGCGGCAATGGTCGCCTCGGTTAGATGTTCCGCCGAGACCTCTTGCAGCAGTTCACCTTCCGCATCTTCAGTGGACGTGGCCTGACCGAGTCGGATGGTAGCCGCATAAGACTTGGAGGCGCCGGTGAGCAACCCCAGGATCTTGGTGGCGCGCTCCACCCCGATCACCAGCACACCGGTGGCCATCGGGTCCAGCGTTCCGGCATGACCGACCCGCCGGGTGCCGAAGATGCGTCGGCAGCGCCCGACCACGTCGTGGCTCGTCATTCCGCCCGACTTGTCGACGATGACGAGGCCCGCATTCATAGCACGATCGCCGTAAGCACCAATTCCCTTTCAACCGACCATCGTCCGGCCAGCGACGTCAGCGGCGGACCTGACAGCGTGGCGCCATCGATCAGGATCACCGATTCGAAAGTGCCGCCGGAGCCCGAGCCGTCGACACCGAACGTGATGTGAGCGTCTTCGAAGCCAAGCCAACGTTTCGTCAACGGGAACCATGCCTTGTACGTTGCCTCCTTGGCGCAGAAGAGGGTTCGGTCCCAATGCACGCCGGCCGGCAACGCAGCCAGCTCGCTACGCTCTTCCGGCAGGCTGATTGCGTCGAGCACGCCATGCGGCAACACGTCATGCGGCTCGGCGTCGACGCCCACCGAGCGCACCGCCGCGCCGCGGCCGACTACCGCACCACGATAGCCCGCACAGTGGGTGAGGCTGCCTACCACGCCGTCGGGCCAGCACGGTTCGCCCTTGTCTCCCTTGAGGATCGGTACCGGCGGAAGCCCGAGTTCACCCAACGCAAGACGAGCGCAGTGGCGGACGGTGATGAACTCGTTGCGCCGCTTGGCCACTGACCGCGCGATCAACGGCTCCTCATCGGGCATCGGCGCCAGCCCGGGCGGGTCGGAGTACAGCTCGGCGGACGCCAGGTTCGCGACGGACGCCCCCGTGCTGGGCAACACCGACGACATCAGTTTGCTCAGCGTCATCGTGACTGCCGCTGGCGCAGTCGCTCTCGGAACTGCTGCGCCTGCGCCCGCATCTCCCCGGTGATGACGAAATGACCGCCGATTTCGTTGAGATAGCCGGGCGCATACTGCGGGTCGGGCAGTACTTGGCGAAGCCAGCTGAACGGTTTGCGCCGCCGCCACTCCCGTGGGTAACCCACCGAGACCTCTTCGAAGCGGACCCCGTCGTACCAGGTGGTGCGGGGAATGTGCAGATGGCCGTAGACCGAACAGATCGCGTTGTAGCGGGTGTGCCAGTCGGCGGTCTCGGTGGTTCCGCACCACAGCGAGAACTCCGGGTAGAACAGCGAATCGCAGGGTTCACGCACCATCGGGAAATGGTTGACCAGCACCGTCGGCGTCATCCAGTCGAGGTCTTCGAGCCGCTTGCGGGTGGCGACCAGGCGATCACGGCACCACGCGTCGCGGGTGGCGTACGGCTCGGGTGAGAGCAGGAACTCGTCGGTGGCGACGACGTTGCCTTCTCGCGCTATCGCGAGCCCCTCGGCTTTGGTGGTCGCACCCGCCGGCAAGAACGTGTAGTCGTAGAGCAGAAACAACGGCACGATGGTGGCCGGGCCGCCCCGCTCGGTCCAGACCGGAAACGGATGCTCCGGGGTTACCACGCCCATCTCGTCGCACATGTTGACCAGGTAGTCGTAGCGTGCGCGCCCGAAGATCTGCTTGGGGTCCCTGTTGGTGGTCCACAGCTCGTGGTTCCCGGGCACCCAGATCACCTTCGCGAACCGTCGCCGCAGCAGATCCAGCGACCAGCGGATCTCATCGGTGCGCTCGGCGACGTCGCCGGCGACGATCAACCAGTCGTCCGGTGACGACGGGTACAGCGATTCGGTGACGGGCTTGTTGCCCTGGTGGCCGGTGTGCAGGTCGGACACCGCCCACAGCGTCGGCTGCCGCGCGGTCGTCGGTTTCTGGGTGGCCACGACTCACCAGCCTAACGAGCGCGTCGGCGGACGCCGCGCTGCCGCACTAGAACAGGTTCTCGTTCGCCTCTGATGGCACGGACGCGACTTCTAAAATCCCGGCAGAGGTGGACCCGATGTGCTTTCGCCTTACTACAAGTTCTGAGCCCATATCCGCGGGTGCGGCCATAACCTGATCTCGTGACTTCTGCATCCGCCACATCTGCCCGGCCCGGTGGGTCGGCGCTGCGCTCCCTGCCCACACGGCTCGCCGGCGGTGCCCTCGGCCGGATGTTGCGTCTGCCGGCGTCGAGCTCCCGTTACACGGTGAGCACGGTCGCGATCCCGATGCGCGACGGCGTCGAGCTACTGGCCGACCACTACGTGCCCGCCGGAGAACCCGTCGGCACCGTGCTGATGCGCGGACCGTATGGCCGCGGGTTTCCGTTCTCGCTGATGTTCGGCGCGCTGTACGCCGCCCGCGGCTACCGCGTACTGATGCAGAGCGTGCGGGGGACATTCGGCTCTGGCGGGACCTTCACGCCGATGGTCCACGAAGTAGCCGACGGCGCCGACACGGTGGCGTGGCTACGGCAGCAGCCATGGTTCACCGGTCGCTTTGCCACCATCGGGATTTCCTATCTGGGGTTCACCCAGTGGGCGCTGCTGCAGGATCCGCCGCCGGAGTTGGCCGCGGCCGTCATCACCGCAGGCCCTCACGATCTCAGCGCGTCGGCCTGGGGCACCGGCGCGTTCACGGTCAACGACTTCCTCGGCTGGAGCCATCTGGTTGCCCACCAAGAAGACCCCGGACGAATCCGCGCCGGCATCCGCCAACTGCGGGCGCAGAAAAGCGTGATACGTGCCGCCGGTGAAGTGCCGTTGGGTGCGGCCGGCCGGGAGCTGCTGGGCGCGGGCGCGCCGTGGTGGGAGTCGTGGCTGGAACATCCCGATACCGACGACCCGTTCTGGGAGCCGCTTCAACTCGGGGCCGCGCTCGAACGGGCGCAGGTGCCGGTGCTGCTGATCGGCGGCTGGCAAGACCTGTTCCTTCAGCAGTCGCTCCACCAGTACCGGCAGCTTCGGGACCGGGGTCTCGACGTGGCGCTGACCATCGGTCCGTGGACACACACCCAGCTGCTCGTCCAGGGTCTGCGCACCATCGCCGGGGAAACGCAGGACTGGCTGGACACCCACCTCGCCGGTCGCCCGCCCGAAACGCGACGCAGCAGAGTTCGCGTCTTCGTCGCCGGTGACGGCTGGCGCGAAGATGCCGACTGGCCGCCGGCCACAACCGACCACGCGCTGTACCTCCAGCCCGGCGGCGGCCTGGCCGACACACCGCCGACCGCGGTGTCGTCGGTGAGCTTTCGCTATGACCCGGCCAACCCGACGCCGACCATCGGCGGCCGACTGCTGTCGCCGGACGGCGGATACCGGGACGACACCCCGTTGGCCGCCCGCAGCGACGTACTCAGCTTCACCACCGACGTGCTCAACAACGACCTGTACGTCCACGGCAACCCGATCGCCGAATTGGCCCACACCTCCGACAATCCCTACGTCGACGTGTTCGTCCGGATCAGCGAGCTGGACGCCAAGGGCCGCTCCCGAAACGTCAGCGAAGGATATCGGCGGCTAACCGACGCCACCGACTCCGTCAGGCTCGAACTCGACGCGATCGCCCACCGATTCCGCGCCGGATCACGCATCCGCGTGCTGATCGCCGGCGGCAGCCATCCCCGCTGGGCCCGTAACCTCGGCACCGGTGAGGCGACGGTGACCGGCAGCGAGCTCAAGCCCGCCACCCATGAGTTGCACTTCGGTGCTTCCCGCGTGGTGCTTCCGTTGGGCGTCTAGCCCATGGACATCTTCGATGAATGGCGAAGCGGCGCAACCGAAATCCATTGGCGGTCATCAACCGCTGCCAACAACGAAGCGGAAGTCACCGTCTTCACCCGTCGCTGCGGCACACCGGGCGCACCGGCATTAGTGTGCGTCCACGGCTTCCCGACGGCAAGCATCGACTACTTCGCGCTGACACGCGAATTGGGCGGCGAGTTCGACATCTTCCTGCTCGACTTCCCCGGCTATGGACTTTCGGATAAGCCGCCCGCACCGTACGTGTATTCGCTTTACGACGATGCGCGGCTGCTGATCCACGCGATCACCAACGTATGGCAGCTCGAGCGATACACGATGCTGACCCACGACCGGGGCACCAGCGTCGGCATGATCGCGCTTTCCATGTTCGCGGCACAGGATCACGGAAACCCGCCGACCGAAGTCATCTTGACCAATGCCAACATCTATCTCCCGTTGGCCAACCTCACTGCATTTCAGACCGCGCTTCTCGACCCCGCCACGGCACGCGGCACAGCGGGCGCGACGACGCCGGAAATGCTTGCCGCCGGCATGGGAGCGACCACGTTCATGCCGCGCCGAACGCCCGCCGATCCCGAGATTGTGGCCCTGACCAAGTGCTTCGCGCACAACGACGGGATCGGGATACTGCCGGACACGATTCAGTACCTCAATGAGCGCGCCGCCGACGAAACCAATTGGCTTGCAGCGCTTTCCGAAAACAAGATCAACACCAGCCTGGTTTGGGGCTTGCACGACAACGTCTCCCCTATCCGGGTCGCCAACTTCGTCTGGCAGAAATTCCTCAAAGACAAGCCGGGACGAAACCGCTACTGGATACTCCCGACCGCCGACCACTATCTGCAATGCGATGCGCCAGCGCAATTGGCGCAACTAGTCCGACTTACCGCAGCCGGCGAGACGACTGCGCTGTGCACGGTCGGGGGTCGGCCGGACGGCGCGGTGCTGGTAGACCAGACCCCTTGAAGCTCAGGGTCACCCGACGGCGTCACGGACGCGGTCGGCGACTCGTCGTAGTGCCGCCTCGTCGTGCACCGGGGTGCCCAGCTTGAAATCAACGGGGGCCGGCAACTCCACCCAGCTGGTGCAGCCGGCGTAGTCGGGAGTGCGGGGCAGCTCCACCGGCTCGACCAACGGTATGGTCTGCACAACCAGCACAGCCAACCGATGTTTCGGGCGAAAGTCCAGCCGGTCCTCGCGCACCGACTGGGCGGTCCAGATATGCAAATCCTCGATCGCCTCGATGTTGTCGGGCCGGTTGACCGGCAGTGCTGCAACGACTTTCGCCGCCGCTCGCAGCACGAGACGGTCATCGGCGCTGTCGGCAGCCGCGGCAGTGAGCAGGTCGCGAAACTCGGGTCGGACCCGCTCGGCGTGACTGTGCGCGACCGTCGGGAACAGCAGGAACTCGCGGGCCGCGACCTCGAAACGCTTTTCGCCAATCCCACCCTTGCGCAACAACACCCACTGCCGGCCGTCCAGCAGCGCGCGCACCGCCGCGCTCCATTCCTTGAGCGCGGGAAGCGTCGCCGTTTGCGTCATTTCATCGCCAGCCGACGCAACGGCGGGGAGGTCTTCGGCGGCTGGCGGCGCGGCGGCAGGGCCCTCAGCAACCGCGCCGTCGTCGCCGCGACTTCGGCCACCGCCGCTTCGAAGGCCTCGGCGTTCGCCGACGACGGATGGGTGATGCCACTGACCTTGCGCACGTATTGCCGCGACGCCGCCACAATCTCCTCGGTCGTCGCGGGAGGCTCGAGGCCGCGCAATTCGGTGATGTTCCGGCACATCCCTCAACGATAAGGCGGTCGCGCCGCGGCAGGTCGGACTGACTACGGTGGCGCTTATGACCCGCGCCGGCGACGATGCAGAGCGAAGCGATGAGGAGGAGTGGCGCTTATGACCGACGACATCCTGTTGATCCACACCGACGATCGGGTGCGCACCCTGACCCTGAACCGACCGCAGTCGCGCAACGCGCTGTCGGCCGCGCTGCGGGATCGGTTTTTCACGGCCTTGGCCGAGGCCGAAACCGACGAGGCCGTCGACGTCGTCATCCTGACCGGCAGCGATCCGGTGTTCTGCGCGGGGCTCGATCTCAAAGAGCTGGGCGGGCAGTCGGCGCTCCCGGACATCTCGCCGCGCTGGCCACCGTTGACCAAGCCGGTGATCGGCGCGATCAACGGCGCCGCTGTCACCGGTGGGCTGGAGCTGGCGCTGTACTGCGACATCCTGATCGCCTCGGAGCACGCGCGATTCGCCGACACCCATGCCCGGGTGGGTCTGCTGCCCACGTGGGGGCTCAGCGTGCGGTTACCACAGAAGGTGGGTATCGGCGTGGCCCGTCGGATGAGCCTGACCGGTGACTACCTGTCCGCCGAGGACGCGCTGCGGACCGGCCTGGTCACCCAGGTGGTGCCGCATGACCAGCTGCTCACCGCCGCACGTGAAGTGGCAGCGAGCATCGTCGGCAACAACCAGAGCGCGGTCCGGGCCCTGCTGGCGTCCTACCACCGGATCGACGAATCGCAAACCAGCGAGGGGCTGTGGCTGGAAGCGACGGCGGCGAAGCAATTCCGGACCTCCGGCGACGACATCGCCGCCAACCGGGAGGCGGTCCTGCAGCGCGGACGGGCCCAGGTGCGTTAGCAGCTTGCGCCGACGGCAATCTGCCCCGTTTCCAGAGGAGGAAGAAACGGGGCAGATTGCGTCGTTGGCCGATCCGATCGATCAGGGGATGGCCGCGCGGATCGGGTGGGTGAGGGCCCACACCGGGTGCAGGACATCCGCCGCGTAGTGGCGGATCGGGTGCAACGGTCCGCTGAATGGCACCCACGGGTCGGCGGACGCGACGGCCGGCGCCAGCGATCCAAGGACGGACAGGCCGACGGCGGCCAGCAGGCCGGCTGCTGCGACACGCAGCCTGGAAACTTTCTGCGGCTTCATGGTGGTGATTCCTTACCGGGCAGTGGTGTCCCGAGGTCCGGATGTAAATCCTTCGCTGGGGGTCGGTTGCTTTTCCCGACACCGCAAGCGTGCAGCAGACGCCTTGGCGGATCCTGGCGAGATTCTTGCGGAATTCTTGCGTTTGCTGCGCGGCACCCGCGCAGCTCAGCGCGGCCGGATTTCGAAGGTGAACTCGTGGCCTCCGATGCGGACGTGGTCACCATCGGCGAGCGTGGCGCTGCCTCGAATGCGCCGGCCTGTTACCTGGACACCGTTGGTCGACCGCAGGTCGCTGATCACAAAACTGCTTCCGGTGTCGATGACGACGGCGTGGTAGCGACTAACGTCGTCGTCGTCGAGCACGATGTCGTTGTCAGGTCGGCGGCCGATCCGGGTCGAAGCATCCAGTCGATAGCGCTTCCCGTCCTTCCCCCGCAGCTCGGCGACGGCGGATCGCCCGGCCACCGTGTCGGTGTGCGGGCCGAGATCGACGACGCGGTTCATGGCGGTTGTCTGGGCGGTCCGTTTGGTGTCCAGCGGCTCTTGTCGCAGGATCCGCTCATGCAGGGTCCGCACCGTGGGACCGGGGTCGATCCCCAGGTTCTCGGCCAGATTCACTTTCAGTCGCCGGTAGGCGTCGAGGGCGTCGGATTGGCGGTCGGCGACGTAGTAGGCGGTGATCAGCTGGGCCCATAACGGTTCCCGGAAGGGATGTTCGGCGCTGAGCAGCTCCAGGCGGGGAACCACGGCGTCGGCGCGTCCGCACGCGATCTCGGCTTCGGCGAGGCCGATTTGGGCCACCACTTTGACCTCGGACAGCGCGGTGGCAAACGTATCGACGAAGGCGAATTCGCGTAGGTCATCGAGGACCGGCCCGCGCCATTCGGCCAGCGCAGCAGACAGGAACCTGCTGGCATCTTCGAACCGTCCCGCGGCGGCGGCGTGAACCCCCGCGTTCTTCTCGGTGATAAAACGCCCGAGATCGCAGTCAGCGTCAGCGACACTGAGTTGATAGCCCGGCGGGACGCTTGCCAGCACTTTGTTCGGGTCGTACCCTGCGCTGCCGAGCAGTCGGCGCAGGTTGGAGACGTAGGAATGGATGCTTGTCCGCGCCGCCGGCACCGGCGACTGGTCCCAGACCGCATCGATCAGCGACTCGACCGACACCGGCCGGTTTCGGTTTATCACCAGCACGGCCAACACCGCGCGCTGCTTCGGGGCGCCCAACGGCACCGGGGCGCCGCCCGTAATCAGCTGCAACGGCCCCAAGACACCGAACCCGCGAGCTGTGTTTCCCATCATGCAGTCAGCCTTTCAGGTCAACATGGGCGTCAGCTCACCATTGTGACCTCAACTCGCTGATCCGCGATGCGCTGTCAACGCCGGCGACCGTCGTGGGTACAGAACACTTCTGTCGAGTCAGGCAGCCCGAGCCGTCACGTCCCGGTGACTGCCCAGCGCCCCGACACTGCCCGCCGCCCGACGAAAATCAGTCGCAGCACAATGAACATGCTCAGGCCCGCCCAGATGCCCGCCAGACCCCAGCCGAACACCAGCGACAGCCAGGTCAACGGCAGAAAGCCAACCAGCGCACTGACCGCGGTCGTGGTGCGCATGAACGCGGCGTCCCCCGCGCCCAGCAGAACGCCGTCGAGCGCGAAAACGACTCCTGCAAAAGGCAATTGGGCCACCAAGAACCACCACGGAACTGCGATCGCGGCCAGCACCGAAGCGGGCGAGCGGTGTCCTGGACGCCGCGCAGCCATCCATTGCCGGCCAACGACACCAGAATCGCCGGCGCGCCCAGGATCGCGATGCGCAACCATGCCAGCGCCGCATCGGCGATGTCGGCCGAACCAGCGATCGCCGACACCAGCGGCACCGCGGCCGCCTGCACCACGACGACGATCAGGGCCAGCTGCGCTATTTGTCGGCCACCCGCCTGCGGCTGGCCCGGGTCGTTCACCCTAGAGCGGCACGCAGCGACGTCACCACATCATCGATCGAACCGCTGGTCGAGTAGCCCGCGGCCAGCTTGTGACCGCCGCCGCCGAATGTCGAGGCGACCCTAGCGAGATCCACTGCGGCCTTTGCCCGCATCGACACCGACCAGTGCTTCGGCTCGATCTCTTTGAACACCGCCGCCACCTCGGCCTGCTCGGTGGTGCGGACGATGTCGACGATGCTCTCCACTTCTTCCGAGCGTGCACCGACCCATTCCTGGTGTCCGACAACGGCGTACACCAGACCACGACCGTCGACGGCGTCCGGCAACAGCTGGGCCGAACCCAACACCCTGGACAGCATTGTCAGCCAACGGAAGGGATGGGTGTCCATCAGTGACCGGCTGATCGCCGCGTTGTCGACGCCCAGCTCGACCAGCCGCGCGGCCAACCGGTGTGCGCGTGCGCTGGCCCACCGGAACGACCCAGTATCGGTCGTCAGCCCCGCATAAAGGCAGTGCGCCACGTCGGTGTCGATCGGCTTGCCCCAGGCGTCGAGCAGCTCGGCCACCAGCATCGTGGTGGAGTCCGCCGACGGGTCGACGAAGTTGACGGTGCCGAATAGCTGATTCGACGCGTGATGGTCGATCACGAGCAGCTCCTGCCCGGTACCGGCCATTTCGCGCAGGGTTCCGAGCCGGTTGATGCTCGGAATATCTGCCGTCACGACCAGATCGATACCGCGACGCATCGTTTCCGGGTTGACCAGCAGGTGACCGCCGGGCAGCGACCGCAACGACTCGGGCAGCGCTGCCGGGGCCGCGAAGCTGACCTCGACGGCCTTCCCGCACCGGTCCAGCACCAGGCCCAGCGCCAACCCGGCGCCAATCGTGTCGGCGTCGGGATAGACGTGGCAGACCACCGCGATTGTGGCGGCGGCGGACAGCACCTCGGCGGCTCCGACGGCGTCCACGCGTCGCGCCGTGGGGGTGGATTCAGTCTTCGAGTTGATCGTCATCATCGGCGCCTTCCCCCTCGGGTCCGTCGGCCGCGTCGGCCCCAGCGACACGGTAGGGGTCGGCCTCTCCGGCCGGTTTGGCACCTTCGCGAACCCGAGCCACATCGGCGTCGGCGGCGCGCGCGCGGGCCAGCAACTCTTCCATTCGTTGCACGGAGTCGGACACCGTGTCCCGGGTGAACGTCAGCGTGGGAGTGAACCGCACTCCGGTGCCGGCTCCGACCTTGGTGCGCAGCACACCCTTGGCGCGTTCCAACGCCGCTGCGGCGCCTGCGTAGTCGGGCTCATCATCCAGCGTCGACCCGATCACCGTGTAGTACAGCGTCGCGTCGTGCAGGTCGCCGGACAGCTTGGCGTCGACGATGGTGACCCCGGCCAGTCCTGGGTCTTTGATCTCATATTCGATCGCCGAGGCGACGATTTCCGAGATCCGCTTGGCCAGCCGGCGAGCCCGGGCCGGGTCAGCCATGCCGCGCGTTCACGTTGTCGGCACTCATCGTCAGGCGCGTTCCTTCTGAACCAGCTCGTAGGTTTCGATGACGTCGCCTTCTTTGATGTCGGAGTAGGTCAGCGTCAAACCACATTCATACCCGTCGCGGACCTCGGTGACATCATCCTTCTCCCGTCGCAGCGACGCCACTGTGAGGTTGTCGGCCACCACGATGTTGTCGCGCAGCAGTCGGGCCTTGGCGTTGCGACGCACCACACCGGAAGTCACCAGGCAACCGGCGATCACGCCGACCTTCGACGAGCGGAACAGCGCGCGGACCTCGGCCCGACCCAGCTGGTTCTCCTCGTAGATCGGCTTGAGCATGCCGCGCAGGGCCTTCTCGATCTCGTCGATCGCCTGGTAGATCACCGAGTAGTAGCGGATGTCTACGCCTTCGCGGTTGGCCAGCTCGGTCGCCTTGCCTTCGGCTCGCACGTTGAAGCCGATGATCACCGCGTCCGAGGCCGACGCCAGGTTGACGTTGGTCTCGGTGATGCCACCGACGCCGCGGTCGATGACCCGCAGTTCCACCTCGTCGTCGACCTGGATCCCCATCAGGGCCTCTTCCAGCGCCTCGACGGTACCGGCGTTGTCGCCCTTGAGGATCAGGTTCAGCTGGCTGGTTTCCTTCAGCGCCGAGTCCAGGTCCTCCAGGCTGATCCGCTTGCGCGACCGCGCCGCCAACGCGTTGCGCTTGCGCGCGCTGCGCCGGTCGGCGATCTGGCGGGCGATGCGGTCCTCGTCGACGACCAGGAAGTTGTCGCCTGCGCCGGGCACCGACGTGAAGCCGATGACCTGGACCGGACGCGACGGCAGCGCCTCCTCAATGTCGTCGCCGTATTCGTCGACCATCCGGCGGACCCGGCCATAGGCGTCGCCGGCCACCACCGAGTCGCCGACGTGCAGCGTGCCGCGCTGCACCAGCACGGTGGCTACCGGGCCGCGGCCGCGGTCGAGGTGCGCCTCGATCGCCACACCCTGAGCTTCCATGTCGGGGTTGGCCCGTAGATCCAGTGCGGCGTCGGCGGTGAGCAGCACCGCCTCCTCCAGCGCCTCGATGTTGGTGCCCTGCTTGGCCGAGATGTCGACGAACATCGTGTCGCCGCCGAAATCCTCAGCCACCAAACCGTATTCGGTGAGCTGGGACCGGATCTTGGCCGGGTCGGCGCCCTCCTTGTCAATCTTGTTCACCGCCACCACGATCGGCACGTCAGCGGCCTGCGCGTGGTTGATGGCCTCCACCGTCTGCGGCATCACGCCGTCGTCGGCGGCGACCACCAGGATCGCAATGTCGGTGGCCTTGGCCCCGCGGGCACGCATGGCGGTGAACGCCTCGTGACCGGGGGTGTCGATGAAGGTGATCAGCCGCTCGTCGCCGTCGAGATCGACGGACACCTGGTAAGCACCGATGTGCTGGGTGATGCCGCCGGCCTCGGCCTCGCGCACGCTGGCATTTCGGATGGTGTCCAGCAGTCGGGTTTTACCGTGGTCGACGTGACCCATCACGGTCACCACCGGCGGACGGGTCTGCAGGTCCTCTTCACTGCCTTCATCCTCGCCGTAGCTCAGGTCGAAGGATTCCAGCAGCTCGCGGTCTTCGTCCTCGGGGCTGACGACCTGAACGTTGTAGTTCATCTCGCTTCCCAGCAGCTCGAGCGTCTCGTCGCCGACCGACTGGGTGGCCGTCACCATCTCACCGAGGTTGAACAGCGCCTGCACCAACGCGGCCGGGTTGGCGTCGATCTTCTCGGCGAAATCGCTCAGCGAAGCGCCGCGGGCCAGCCGGATGGTCTCGCCGTTGCCGTGCGGCAACCGCACGCCACCGACGACCGGCGCCTGCATGTTCTCGTACTCGGCGCGTTTCGCCCGCTTGGACTTGCGGCCCCGTCGCGGCGCACCGCCGGGACGGCCGAAGGCACCGGCAGCACCACCGCGCTGTCCGGGACGGCCACCGCCGCCTCCACCTGGACGGCCGCGGAAGCCACCGCCACCGCCGCCGGGCGGGGCACCGACGCCGCCACCACCGCCGCGGTAGTTGCCACCACCGCCGCCGGGGCGGCCGCCGGCCGGGACGCCGGACCGGCCGCCGAAGCCGGGGCGCGGCGCGTCAGGACGCGGGGGTCGGCCTTGGCCACCACCGGGGCCGCCGCCGGGGCCGCCGCCGGGACGGGGCGGCATGCTGCCGGGCGACGCGCCCGGGCGGGGCGCGCCAGGCCGGGCGGCACCGGGACGGGGCGCCAGCGGACGCGGAATGGGCCGGTCCACGGGCTGTGCCGTCGAGAACGGGTTGTTGCCGACGCGCGGGGTGCGAGCCGCCGGCTTGGGGGCTGGGCGTGGGCTGGGCGTGGGTCCAGGGCGTGTCGGGGTCGGTGCCTGGCCGGCCTGCGGCTGCTCAAGAGCCGGGGCCGACGGCGCGGGCGGCTCAGGCGCCGGTGGCGCCGACGGCTTGAGAGCCGCGGGTTTCTGCGGCGCGGGGGCGGCATCCTTGACAGCGCCCTTAGCGCCGGACGCGCCGTTGCCGGCGGTCTTGTCCTGCGCGGGCTTGCCGCCGCCGAACGACTCACGCAGCCGACGCGCGACCGGCGCTTCTACCGTCGACGATGCGGATTTGACGAATTCGCCCTGTTCGCTGAGCCGGGCGAGAACTTCCTTGCTGGTAACACCGAGTTCCTTGGCTAACTCGTGTACGCGCGCCTTGCCTGCCACTACATCTCCTGTCTATGAGGCGACAGCGGTGGTCGGCCGCGCCTCGGGTTTAGCTATGACGCATGGTCATCGGGACTTCACGGTGTGCTCATGTTCTTTGCTACCTGTTCTGTTGGCGGGATGATCGGGCGCATCGAGAAACTCGATGTGCTCGACCACCGCTGATACATCCGGTGCTCCGGCGATCCGCAACGCTCGCGCGAAGGCTCGCCGCCGGATCGCTTCTCGTGCACACTTCGGAGTGGGATGCAGCCATGCACCCCGCCCCGGAAGACTACCTGCTGGGTCAACGGTCACGGCGTAATTACCGTTCCCCGTTGACACAGCCACCACTCGAAGCAGTTCGACGGCCAACTCTCGCTTCCGGCAACCAACACACGTCCGCACCGGACCTTCGATGCGTCGATGCGCGGAGGCCGAAGTCTCGCGCTGGATCACGGCTTAGTTTACCTTCACCAAACCGGTGGTCAGAACCACCCGAATGTGTCCGCAATTACGCGCGCGCCGGGACATGCCGGCACCCACTACC
Source organism: Mycobacterium sp. (assembly GCF_035623875.1). Classification (GTDB taxonomy): domain Bacteria; phylum Actinomycetota; class Actinomycetes; order Mycobacteriales; family Mycobacteriaceae; genus Mycobacterium. The sequence goes on from NZ_DASPSP010000097.1 coordinate 22,225, forward strand.
GACAACACCACCGAAGGACCGTCGACGAACTTACGAGCACGTGCTATCACGCAGTATCGCTCACAGTCCAAATCCTCAGCGGGCCGCCAGGATGAGCGTCTGCGCGGCGATCAGCCTTGTGCCAGCGGGGAATTCGATGCCAGCGTCGGTGCACCGGGTCGACACGGCCGTCCCGTCGACGGACGCGTGGTACTCGCCGGCGCCGCCGACGACCGTGAGCCGGTGCAGGTCGAGCTGCCCGCCGGTGCAGGCCATGACGAGCTGGTCACCCTGCTGCGACCACAGGCCCCAACCGGAGCCGGCGAGGAACGGCAGGGCGGTGTCCGGGCGGCGGAAGGTGTACGCGCCGGCCGAGGCGTCGTGGGAGAACCCGGCCAGCGCCTGCAACGCGGACCAGCCGGCGAGCGAGCGGGCGTAGTGGTCGCCGCACTCGATCTCGTTGAACGGGTTGCGCCGCCGCCCGTCGTAGCGTCCCCACACGGCGTCCAGCACGGCGCGCCCCTCGTGATGCAAGCCCTCGCGCAGGCAGTGCGCGGCCACCTGGTACTCCGAGCCGGTCCACACCTCGTCGGCGTATCGGATCGGGACCGCGGGCCGGCCGCCATGCGGCCAGGCACACACCAGCAGCCCCGCATCGTCACCGTCAGCGAAGACCCGATACGGATGACTGAAGTCGCCGAACCCGCGGCGCAGGTTGTGCCGTACCACCGCGGCGAGGGCGGCGCGCACGTGCTCGGCGGGCAGCAGGTGGCCGAGGTCGAGCTGGTGCGCCCACCACTGTCCGATCAGCTGGTCAGCCAGGCACCCGTCGCCCCACTGATAGTCGTGGTTGTCGCCGGGCAGCAGCCGCTGCGCGTAATACTCGCCGGTGAACAACGCCGCGTCGTAGGATTTGCTGGCCTGGGCGAAGATGGCTTGGTACGCCGCAACCGCGTCGATGTCGTCGAGGAGTCGGGCGATCTGTTCGGCGGCCCGCAGTGCGGCCAGCCATAACGTGCCCATGAACGAGTTGTGCCCGGTGAGGTCAATGTCGTGGGTGCTCGGCTGGATGCCGCTGAGCATCCCGCTGCCGTCCACGTTCCAGGTGTGGTCGACGTAGCGCAGCAGGCGGGTGATGTTGGGCCAGTAGCGGCGCAGCCAGTCGATGCCTGCGCCCGCGCGGTATTCCCGGTAGGCCTTCAGGACAGTGCCGAGCATGCCGTCCAGCGCCGGCTGGCCCGGGCCGCCGATCGGCTCGCCCCACAGCTGCGGTAGGTAGGTCGGGGCGAGCACCCGGTGCGGTACGTAGCCTGCCGGCGCCTGCATGATCTCGAACTCGGTCTCGCGCATGCTCCGCTCGAGTTCGGGGAACGCCGCCGCGAGCGCCTGCGCGTAGTTCCATACGTGCGTGCAGTTGAGCGGACAAGAGCCGCCGTAGGCCCCTGACCACATCGTGGTGGAGGCGCCCAGCACCCCCTCGAAGGCGAAGAACCGTCCGTCCGCGGCGCGAAAGCAGGTGGGGCTGCGCACGGTCGCGAGTTGGCCGGCGAAATGCGTGACGGCGGCGTCGTCCAGGCCGGAGTGGGCCAGTGTGCCGGTCCACGCGCCGGTAGCCTCGCGCAGCGCCGACCAGCCTCGGCGCACTCGCTCGAACACGTCCTGCGCGTCGGCGTAGCGGGTGGCGTAGTGGTTGCCCAGCCAGAACCGAGACCGTCCCCACTCCGGTCGGTCGGGCCCGAACTGTTCGAAGTTGACGTAGCGGTTGGGGAAATACCAGGTCAGCGCGATCCGGATCAACCGCGCCTCGCCCGGCTGCAGCAGAAACGGAACGCCGAGGCCGGTGTTCCAGGTGCTGCCCTGCGGGCTGGCGCCGATCGCCGGCTGCGGGGCGTGACGTTGTGGGTCGGCGATGCCCGCCGCCAGGGCCAGCCGCGGCGCGCCGCTGGCCAGCGCGCGCGAGCGCAGAAACGTGACGAACTCACCCGCGTCCCGCCACCGGGTCAGGGCGGCGGCCCGCGGGTCGTCGGCGGCCAGCACCATCTGTCCGGCGCCCGGGGCGTCGTCGGAGAGCGCGACGTTCTCCAGCACCACGCTCGTCCAGCCTTCGTGGCGCAGCAGCCGGTTGGTGTTGCCGCCGTACCCGGGCGCATTGACGCCGTTGATCGGGGTGATGCCGTCCCAACCGACGGCGTTCTGCACGGTGGCGCCCAGCGTTCCGTGCAG
>NZ_DASPSP010000098.1:0-7731 GCF_035623875.1 Mycobacterium sp.
TGCGGAATGCTTGTCTATCGTGACTTGACTCTGGCATAGCGGCCAAGATGGGACCCGATGAGCATTCCCCAGCCGACTCGGACGAAGCTGGCCGACGGGCGTGAACTGCTGTTCTTTTCGTTGCCCGGCCACACCCCGGCACCGGTCGCCGACCGCCGGCCGCTGCCGGCGCGAAACCCCAACCAAACGGAGTTGCGATTCGACCGGACGACGGGACAGTGGGTGATCATCGCGGCCCTGCGTCAAGACCGCACCTACAAGCCGCCGCCGGACCAGTGCCCACTGTGCCCGGGGCCGACCGGGTTGACCAGCGAGGTGCCCGCACCCGACTACGACGTCGTCGTCTTCGAAAACCGGTTCCCGAGCCTGTCCGGCGCGGGGGAGCGGCCGTCGGTTGGTGACGGGTTCGTGTCTGCGCCGGGCAATGGCCGCTGCGAGGTGATTTGCTTCTCCAGCAACCACACTGGGTCATTCGCGGACTTGGAAGCGGCGCATGCCCGGCTTGTCGTCGATGCGTGGCGGCACCGGACTTCCGACCTGATGGGGATGTCCGGCGTCGAGCAGGTGTTCTGCTTCGAGAACCGCGGCGAGGAGATCGGCGTGACGCTGAGCCATCCGCACGGCCAGATCTACGGGTATCCGTATCTGACGCCGCGCACGGCAGTCATGCTGCAGCAGGCGAGAGACTATCGGGTGTCCCACGGCGGCAACCTTTTTGCCGATCTGCTGGCTCGCGAGGTCCACGACGGGAGCCGCGTCGTCGCGCGCACCGATCTGTTCACGGCGTTCGTGCCGTTCGCCGCGCGCTGGCCGGTGGAGGTGCACATCTACCCGAACCGGTTCGTGCACCACCTGCTTGATCTCGCCGCTGCCGAGCTAGACGATTTCGCGCGAATCTACCTTGACGTGTTGCGGCGCTTCGACCGGATGTATTCCGGCCCGCTGCCGTATATTTCGGCGCTACACCAATTCGCCGACACCGAGGCACAACGGGAGGGCTACTTCCACGTCGAGCTGATGTCGATTCGGCGCAGTGCCGTCGCGCTCAAGTATCTGGCAGCCTCGGAGTCGGCGATGGACGCGTTCATCAGCGACGTGACGCCCGAAGCAGTGGCCGAGCGGCTGCGGAGACTCGGATGATCGTCCGCTACGCCGCGCCGGGGCGGATCAACCTGATCGGGGAGCACACCGACTACAACCTCGGCTGGGCCTTGCCGATCGCGCTGCCGCAACGCACGGTGGTGACGTTCGAGCCCTCGAATGCCGACGCGATCACCGTGTGCAGCGACCGGGTCGAGGGCGCCGTGCGGATTCCGTTACGCACCAAGCCTGGTGAGGTGACCGGCTGGGCCGGCTACGTGGCCGGCGTGGTGTGGGCGTTGCGCAGTTCGGGGCACCAGGTGCCGGGTGGCGCGATGTCGATCACCAGTGACGTCGAGATGGGATCGGGGCTGTCGTCGTCGGCGGCGCTGGAGTGCGCGGCGCTGGGGGCTTTCGTGACGGCTGCCGGTTGGCGAATCGACCGGCTTGAGCAAGCGCGGCTGGCCCAGCGCGCGGAGAACGAGTACGTCGGTGCGCCAACGGGTTTGCTGGATCAGCTGTCTTCACTGTTCGGTCAGGAGTCGACGGCGCTGCTGATCGACTTCCGGAAGCTAACCGTCGAGCCGGTGGCTTTCGACCCGTCAGCCTCCGGTGTCGCGCTGCTGTTGATCGACTCCCGCGAGCGACACGGCCACGTCGGGGGCGAATACGCGGCGCGTCGCCTGTCGTGTGAGCGGGCGGCCGCCGATGTGGGTGTGGTGTCCCTGCGAGAGATCCAGGATCGTGAGCTCTCGGTGCTGGACGGGGTAACCGACGCGGTCGACGCCCATCGGGCTCGTCATGTGCTGACCGAGAACCAGCGGGTGTTCGATCTCGTTGCGGCGGTGGGCGATTCGAACTACGCCGAGGCCGGTCGAATCTTCAACGCTTCACACGCGTCCATGCGTGATGACTTCGAAATCACCACTGCGAACATCGATCTGATCGCCGATACCGCGGTGGGGGCGGGGGCTTTGGGCGCTCGGATGACTGGCGGCGGATTCGGCGGCTGTGTGATCGCATTGACGCCGGCCGACCGGGCGGAGGTAGTCGGCGCGGCGGTGCGCGAAGCGGCGCGCTCCGCGGGATACCAGGATCCGGTGATCACTCAGACCCACGCCGCTCAAGGTGCATCCGCCGTCACATCTGCCACATGAGTCACCGCTGAGAGGGGATGCGCTGATCGATTGCGCGCGGTCATCTCAACAGAGAGCATGGGGAATGGTCGGTTACGTGGACGTACGCGCGTACGCCGAGCTGAATGACTTCCTGGCGCCGGAGTCGCGCGGCGTGACGGTGCGCCGTCCGTTCCGCAACCACCAGACCGTCAAGGATGTGCTGGAGGCGATGGGCATTCCGCACACCGAGATCGACCTCATCTTGGTGAACGGCGATCCGGAGAGCTTCTCGCACCGCCCGACCACGGGCGACCGCATTGCCGCCTACCCGATGTTCGAGGCGTTCGACATCGCGTCGACGGCCAGATTGCGGCCAACCCCGCTGCGTGATCCGCGATTCGTCGTCGACGTCAACCTCGGCCGGCTGGCGCGGCTGCTGCGCATACTCGGCTTCGACGTGTGGTGGTCCAGCGGCGCCGACGACCAGACCCTGGCCGATATCAGCCATGAGCAGCAGCGCATCCTGTTGACCCGAGACCGTGGCCTGTTGAAACGGCGTGCGATCACCCATGGGCTGTTCGTACGTTCCGATCAGCCCGAGCAGCAGACCGTCGAGGTGATTCGCCGACTGGATCTGCGCGAACGGCTGGCGCCGCTGACCCGGTGTGTGCGCTGCAACGGCCGGCTGGCCACGGTTTCCAAGGACGACGTGATCGACCAGCTCGAGCCGTTGACCCGCCGCTACTACGACGAATTCAGCCGTTGCGCCGACTGCGGGCGTATCTACTGGGCCGGGTCACACTACGTGCGGCTGCTCGGCCTCGTCGACCGGCTCCGCGAACAGCTCTAGCTGGCCGGGGTAAAGCGAATCGCCCTCAGTTTCAGCTGGTCGAAAGCCTCGGCGAACTGATCGCGGGTCGGCATTTGATGATCGCGGAACCCTAACCCCATCGTCCGCTCTGCACGCTTGACGCCGTAGGACTCGGCGCAGCGTGAGTAGAGATCGGCGACGTGTGCCTTGTCCGTGATGAGCTCGCCGCGCATCGTCGTCGTCTTGCCGTCGTGCAAGACCTGCGCGGTCGCGCCGTCGCGGAAGTTGTTCTTCCAGATCGCGCCGGTCATGGCATAGAGCACGCCGTCGATTACATGGGCGCTCACCGGAATTGAGTAGTGACGCCCGCTCTTGCGGCCGGTGAAGCTGACCACCATGAGCTGGTTGCGTGCCGCACCCGCGAACGGGGTGTGCAGCAGCAGTTTCAGGGTCGGGTTGACCACGCGCAGCAACGCGTCGGGTGGGTGCGAGATGGTGATCGGGTTTGACTGATCGGTCATGGCCTCAGGGTAACTCCCAGCCGACGGTAAAGCCATGGCGCAGTATCAGATTGGTAAGCATGTCAGTGCGCTCGGCCAGCGGCCACGACTCGAAGGAGAACGCGTCGAGGGCAAAGAAGGCGTAGTTGACCGAGGTCTCCGGGGTGGTGCGCGGCCGGTACACCAGCGCATCCAGGGCGTCGGGCTCGGGCCACCACCGCTTGGCGGCATCGGCGAGCCGGTGGCAGGTGTCCCACACGTCGGCATGCTGGCCGGTGTTGATTTGGTCGTCGACGCCGAGGATGTCGAGGTTTGCCTCGGTGCGCAGGTCGAGGACGCGTAGGTGGCGGGCGGCGACGAGTCGCACCAGGTAGTGGGCGGCGTGATCAGCGGGGATCATCAGTCCGGTCGGCCGGTAACGCTCCCGGAATGCGCCGACGAGAGTGCTTGCGGCATAACGTGTTCGGAATGCACCCGACTCAGGATCGAAGCGATAGCGAGGCGTCGGAAAGCCGGTCCAGGTCCACTGCTCGGGTGCTGCCGCCTCTACCCGCCACAGTTCGGTGCCGGCTTCGACACGGCGGCGCCGCAGACCGACGGGCCGAGCGTCGGGCAGCGGCGCCCGGTAGCCGGCGGGAAGGTCAGGCACCGACGGCGGCGAGCATCCGCCACGCGGTGTCGGCGGTCTTCGGGCGGCGCAGCGCCTCGGCGATCGACGAGCCGCCCAACTCGTCATGGGTTAGGCGCATGACGCGATCGGCGGCCAGCGGGTCCGACGTGAACTCGGTCAGCAGCTCGAGAATCCGCGGTAAATCGGGCCGCAGCCGGTCGGCGTCGAATTGCCAGGCCGGAAACCAGGTTTGGTTGCCGACAGCCGAGCCCAGCAGCTTGCCGCGGCTGCGAAGCCGGTGCACCGCCTGCGGCGAATGCAGATCCAGCCGCTCCTGCACCTTCGGCGTCGGCAGCGAGCCCTCGACGAACTCCCGTACCAGCGCGCCGCGGCGCTCGTCGTTCAGGCTGCGGGCGGCGATGCGCTCCAGCGTTCCCTGCGGCGTGGTCGGCGCCTCCAGGATGGCGTCGAGCACTTCGGCGAAGCCAGCATCTTTGCGGGCACGTTCGGCGACCTGACGAACCAGGGGGGCAACGGCGGTGGACATGGTTCCAGGTTACCAGTCGCTGCACCAGATTGAAACAATTGAAACAGCTGCTGTGTTCATAGCGCTTGCACAGCGCAATCCGGAGGTCAACCAAGGAAACCGCCGCATGGTGAGCTATGGCAACAAGTGTCGAGAGTCGAATCAATGGTCGCCTGCGGCAAGCGGCTTTAGCCCTGACGGCGAGCATCGCCATGCTGACGTTTGTCGTTGTGCTACCGCCGGGCACTGGCGAGATCGCTGTCGCAGCCGCGTCGGTGGGTGCGGTGCACTCGGACGGCCCGATGCCTCCGCCCCTTCCGCCCCTGCCGCCGCTTCCGCCCGGCGTCCCAGCTTCAGTCGCCCAGGATTTCGCGACGGCAACGCAGCAGCTGGAAAACGTCGCCGGGAATGGCGATGACGGTGACGACTTCGACACCACCCAGCAGCAGGAGGATCAGGAGCAGCAACAGCTGGACCAGGATCAGTCTGACCAACTGCAAAATCAGCTGAACACGAACCAATTGAACAACGAGGAATTGCAGCAGGACACCGACGAACAGGCCCAGGAACAGAACGACGAAGCCCAGCAGCAAGTCGACGACGGCCTGCAACAAGCCGAACAAGACGAGATCGACGCCAACCAGTAACCCGGCGGCACTAAGCTCATCTTCGCGGGGGTTCGGACCGAGGAGGGCTTGTGATGGCGATCGCTTCAACTCCTAAGGGTCATAAGGGTCATAACGTACAACCACCGCCCGGGCGGGCGACACCGCCAACGAGAACCACACCGTCCGAACTCACAGACGAGCAGCAGGGGTGGCTCGCCGCGGCCTCGCGCAGCGAGATCAACGGCTGGTTGCACGTCACGGTCAAAGGATCACCGACCGCACGCGGGTTCCAGTACGGCTTTCTTGTCGCCGACGAGTACGCGGAGTCGGTCCGGGTGTACCGGGAGATGACCTACCAGGACATCGGGATGACCTACGACTTCTTCGTTGAGCGGGCCGCCGAACTCCACAGCGACAAGATCCCCGACGAGCTGCGCGAGGAGATGGAGGGCGTGGCCTCGGGTCTGACGGCTGCGGGCGTGCCGGCCACATTCAACGATGTGCTCGGCATCAACGATTGGATGGAACTCACCGGCTATTGGTGGCCCAAGAACTCGGGCCGCTACACCGCCTTGGCGCCGACCGGTGGCGAGGGCAACCACTGCAGTGCCTTTGTCGCGACCGGAGGCGCGACCGCCGACGGGTCAATTGTTTTGGGTCACACCAGCTTTGCCGATTTCTGGCAGGGCCAGTTCGAGAACGTCATCCTGGACATGACCCCTGACGACGGCAACCGGATGGTCATGCAGGCCGCGCCGGGCTGGATCGCCAGCATGAGCGATTTCTGGTTGACGAGCGCCGGACTGGCGATCACCGAGACCACGATCGGCGGCTATGACGGGTTCAAGGGCTACGACGAGACCCGGGTTCCGGAGTTCGTCCGCGCCCGCAAGGCCTCGCAGTACGCCCAAGACATCGACCATTGGGTCGAGACGCTCAACACCGACAACAACGGCGGATACGCCAACTCTTGGTTGATCGGTGACGCGAAGACCGGTGAGATCGCCCGCTACGAGGAGGGCCTGCTGTATCAGAGCCTCAGCCGCAGCACCGATGGCTACTTCTGGGGCGACAACACACCGCTGGATCCGCGGATCCGTAACTTGGAGTGCTTCGGGACCGGGTTCAGCGACGTGCGTACCCCGAATGGTGCGCGAGAGGTTCGCTGGCGCCAATTGCTCGGCCAGCACAACGGGCGCATCGACGTCGAGGTCGGCAAGCGCATGCTGGGCGACACGTTCGACACCTACCTCGGCTACATCCATCCCTCGGCCCGGACCATTTGCGCACATTCCGACAACGACCCCTGCTACGACAGCGGTCTGACCCCGTTCACACCATTCGGGTCGGTGGACGGCAAAGTCGTCACCGCGGCCGACATCAAGGCGCTCAATGTGTGGGCGCGGTCTGGGCGTGCCGACGGCACCGAGTTCGACGCCGAACAATTCCTGCGGCAGCATCCGCAATGGGATTGGCAGCGTGGCTATTTGAAGGACCGTCCGCAGCAACCGTGGACATACGTCGAGTCGGGCAGAACCGGCAGGCATTGATCATGCGTGCCTTCAGATGCCCCAACTGCGGGCAGGCGGTCGCGTTCGAGGCGCAGCAGTGCTCGACATGCGCCATGACGGTCGGCTACCACTACCCGTCGCGGCTGATGGTGGCCACACCGTCGCAGACGGTTAGCGTGAGTGACCATGGCTGGGTCCGGTGCGCTCACTGGGAGCGGGGCTGCAACTGGTTGACCGCCGACGACGCCGAATCCGGCCGCTGCTACGCCGACAGTTTCGTACGCGAGGGGCCGGCGGCCGATGACACCGAGGCGATGGCCGAACTCGATTCGACCCTAAAGGCGCTGCGGCGGTTGATCTTCGAGCTGATGGACCTGGGCCTGCCCATTCATCAGTACTACGCGGACCCGCACGGGCTGGCGTTCGATCTGCTGTCGAGCAAGACGCTGGGGCATCCGGTGACGATAGGGCACGCCAACGGCGTCATCACCATCGACCTGTCCGAGTCGCTGGAGCTATACCGGGAGCGTCTGCGCATCAAGCTGCGTGAGCCCTATCGCACGATGCTGGGCCATTTCCGCCACGAGGTCGGCCATTACTACGAGATGCTGCTGGTGCAGAACACGCCGCTCATCGACGACGCCCGGGCGATGTTCGGCGACGATCGGCAAGACTACCAAGCCGCACTGCAGCGCCACTACAACGGCGAGGAACCGGCGAACTGGCAGCACGACTTCATCTCGGAGTACGCCACCGCCCACCCGTGGGAAGACTTCGCCGAAACCTGGGCGCATTATCTCCATATCACCGGAACCCTTGCCACGATCGCGGATTCGGGCCTGGTCGTCGAGGCTGATCGGGTGAAGTGGGACCTGCCCGCCAATATCGACGCTCGGGAGTCCTACGCCGACGGCACTATCGAGGACATTATGGCCGACTGGTTGGTGCTGTCGGGGGTGCTCAACCG
>NZ_DASPSP010000106.1:0-23620 GCF_035623875.1 Mycobacterium sp.
CCGCCGGCGATCAGTGCCGCCACGGCCAGGTACTGGTTGACATCGCCGCCGGGCACTCGGCATTCCACCCGCATATTGTCGCCCTGACCGACGATACGCAGCGCGCAGGTCCGGTTGTCCAATCCCCACGCCACCGCGGTAGGTGCGAAGCTGCGATCAGCAAACCGCTTGTAGGAGTTGATATTCGGCGCGTAAAACATCATCAGCTCTCGCAATGTGGCCAACTGCCCTGCGACGAAGCTGCGGAATGTTTGCGACATGCCGAACGGCTGGTCCTGATCGGCGAACACCGCCGCCCCGTCCGCCGCCCGGAGCGACAGGTGGATGTGGCAGCTGTTGCCTTCGCGCTCATCGTATTTCGCCATGAATGTCAGAGACTTGCCGTGCTGGTCGGCGATTTCTTTAGCCCCATTCTTGTAAATACTGTGGTTGTCGCAGGTGACCAGCGCCTCGTCGTAACTAAACCCGATCTCCTGCTGACCCAAGTTGCACTCGCCCTTGGACGCCTCCCAGCGCAGACCAGCGACCTGCATCTGCTGCCGGATGTCGCGCAACAGCGGCTCCATGCGGCTGGAAGCCATCACCGCGTAGTCCATGTTGTAGTCGCTGGCCGCAGTCAGCCCGCGATAGCCGTTCGCCCAGGCTTGCCGATACGTGTCCTCGAACACCATGAATTCCAGTTCGGTGCCGACGTAGGCGCGCAGTCCGCGTTGATTTAGCCGGTCAAGCTGGCTGCGCAGGACGCGACGCGGTGCCGGCTCGATCGGGCTGCCGTCGTGCCAAGCTAAATCGGCCAGCACCAGCGCCGTGCCGGGCAACCAGGGGGTGAGCCGAAGCGTCGTCAGGTCCGGCCGCATCGCCATGTCGCCGTACCCGGTGTCCCAGCCCGACATCGCATAGCCGCCGACGGTGGCCATGTCGACATCGACGGCGAACAGGTAGTTGCAGCACTCGGCGCCGTGTTCGGCCACCTCGTCGACGAAGAACCGCGCGGAAACCCGCTTGCCCATCAGCCGGCCCTGCATGTCGGTGAACGCGACGATCACCGTATCGACATCACCGGCGGCTGTCAGTCGCCCCAGCTCGTTCCGCGACAAATGCGCATCGCCGTCAGTGCCGCCAGGGCGATGGTTTTCCGTCACCAGGTGCTGGTGCGCAGGACGATCTCGGCGGCCAGTTGGGCGGTCGACTCGTGCGCGTTACGCCGGGCAAGCAACTCCACGACACGGTAGTCGCCGTAAACGAACCGCTGGCTGGCGCGGGCCACCGCCTGCGCAGCCGGCGTGCTGACCAGCGCGGTTGTGTTGATCTCGACCGGCGGACAGTGGTTGTCGCGGATCACCCCGGTGGCATCGGCGACCCGCGGATGCCCGCGGTCGATGGCCACCAGACCAGTGAAACGGTCCAGCCTGGTCGCCGCCAACTCCCAGGCCAGCTCACCGCCGACACGGTCGCCGACCAGCACGCCCCAATTGATGTCGAGCGAGTCGAGGATGCCGACGACCGACTTGGGTGTCAGGCGTGGTTCCGGGCCGAGGACGATCGTCCGCAGCGACGCGGTATGCAGACGGTCGCATACCGCGTCATAGGCGGCGGGCGCGCGCTGCGCGGCGCCCAGCAACACCACGACGGAGCCCTTGTCCGGACCGGTGTCGCTGACCTGGATGGGAAACCCGTCGACGGTTGTCATCATCGTCGAGAGCACGCAAGCAAGTTACCGTCAATTGGCCCGCGCGCGGGAGGTTTTCGCGCAGTTCCTTAACACAATCTCAGTTGGAAACGTTCTCGCAACATAGAACTGGCGGTCACTCTCGCGACGATGACAGCGACAATAAGGAACGGCCTTTGCGAAAAAAGTTTATTGCCGGTCATTTTGGAACGACTGACAATGTTGTCAACGAAGGGCGGCGACCACCGTCGGGCGCGGCGGTGGGCCACCGTCCAACAGCCCGATGACTGCATCGACGTCGAGGTGGGCGTTCAATAAGTCGGCCATCACATCCAGTTGGCCATCTCGTCGCGCCGAAACATCAGTGTCATCAGCTACCACAAAACCGTCCCGGCCCGCTGCCGCCGCGGCGTCGGTCAGCCAACGACGGCGGAAGTCGTCGTTGTCGAACAGGCCGTGCCAGTGCGTGCCGAATACCTGGCCGCGCCGATACCCCTGTGGGCAGCCGTCCATGTCGAACCACGCGGCCTCCGTGCAGCCGGCCACCCGCCCATGGTGGATCTCGTAGCCAATGAGCGAACCGTGCGAACCCTCCCACCGGCGCAGCACCTTGTCGGGGGCGAACACGATGTCGGCGTCGAGCACCCCCATTGCATCGACCCGGCCCGACCGGCTTTCAACCGGATCGTCGATCCGGCGGCACAGCATCTGGAAGCCACCGCAGATACCCAGCACCGTCCGGCCGGACGCGGCATGCGCGCGGATGGCCTGGTCCAACCCGCGCTCACGCAGCCAGCCCAGGTCGGCGACGGTGGCCTTCGTGCCCGGCAGCACGACCACGTCGGCATCGGCCAAATCGGCGGGTTGGCTGACCCATCGCACCAGCACACCGGGTTCGCAGGCCAGCGCTTCGATATCGGTGGAGTTGGAGATCCGCGGCAGCCGGGGCACCGCGACCCGCAGCCATTGGGAGCCGCGCGGCAGTTGCGGTCTGCCGATGACGCGGTGGGCCAGCACCGAGACGGAATCCTCGGCGTCGAGCCAGAGGTCGTCGCAGTACGGCAGCACGCCGTAGGTCGGCCGACCGGTGAGCTCGGCGAGCTGCTGCAATCCCGGCTCCAGCAGCGCGGCGTCACCGCGGAACTTGTTTACGATGAACCCGGCGACCAGCGCCTGGTCGTCGGGTTCGAGCACCGCCAGTGTCCCGAACAGATGGGCCAGCAGCCCGCCGCGGTCGATGTCGCCGACCAGAATCACCGGCAGCTTCGCGGGTCGGGCCAGGCCCATGTTGACCAAGTCCGTTGCCCGCAAATTGATTTCGGCTGGCGATCCGGCGCCCTCGCAGATCACCGCATCGAATTCGTCTCTTAATTGCGACAATTCGTTGAGCACGACACTGAGTAACCGGTTGCGATGTGACCAGTACTCGGCCGCGGTGACCGAATCGGTGGCCTGTCCCCGGATCACCAGCTGCGAGGTCGTATCGCCGCCGGGTTTGAGCAGAATCGGGTTGAACCGCACGCTGGGCGCCAGACCGGCTGCGCGCGCCTGCATCGCCTGGGCCCGGCCGATCTCACCGCCCTCGAGGGTGACCGCGGAATTGTTCGACATGTTCTGCGCCTTGAACGGCGCGACCCGGATACCCTTGCGCGCCAACAGCCGACAGAGCCCGGCAACCACCACCGACTTCCCGGCATCGGAGGTGGTGCCGGCGACCAGCAACGCACCGCTCACCTTCGTGTGGCGAGCAGTCCCCCGCAAGCGGGAGGTACCCCCACCAAAAGCCCCTCACGCCCCGGCGTGTCGGGGGCTTTTATGTCTGCTCGCGATAGAAGCGTCACGGCAGGGTGAGGATGTCCACGCCGGACTCGGTGACCAGCAACGTGTGCTCGAATTGCGCGGTCCATTTGCGGTCTTTGGTGACCACGGTCCAGCCGTCGTCCCAGGTCTCGTAGTCCAGTGCGCCCAGGTTGATCATCGGCTCGATGGTGAACGTCATCCCGGGCTCGAGGATCGTGGTGACAGACGGCTGGTCGTAGTGCAGCACGACCAGCCCGTTGTGAAAGGTCGTACCGATGCCGTGACCGGTGAAGTCGCGAACGACGTTGTAGCCGAATCGGTTTGCGTAGGATTCGATGATGCGGCCGATCACCGACAGCGCACGGCCCGGTTTGACGGCTTTGATCGCCCGCATCGTCGCCTCACAGGTGCGCTCGACGAGCAGCCGGTGCTCTTCCGAGACATCGCCGGCCAGAAACGTGGCGTTGGTGTCACCGTGCACGCCGTCGATGTAGGCGGTGACGTCGATGTTGACGATGTCGCCGTCTTCGATCACCGTCGAGTCGGGGATGCCGTGGCAGATGACCTCGTTCAGCGACGTGCAGCACGACTTGGGGAAATTCTTGTAGCCGAGCGTCGATGGGTAGGCGCCGTGGTCGACCATGTAGTCGTGTGCGACGCGGTCCAGGGCGTCGGTCGTCACGCCGGGCGCGACCGCCTTGCCCGCTTCGCCGAGCGCGCCGGCCGCAATCCGGCCGGCCACTCGCATCTTCTCGATGACTTCGGGTGTTTGCACCCACGGCTCGGTGCCCTCCCGCGCGGTCGGCTTGCCGACATACTCCGGGCGCGGGATCGACTTGGGCACCGGAAGTGTCGGCGACAGCACGCCGGCGGACAGCTCAGAACGAACAGGACGAACAGGCATACCGACCAGCGTATCGGTCTCGCGGGGGTCAAACACGCCGACGCCGACGCAGCAACGACCGGCGTGGTCCTTTGACCTTGACCGAGCCGCACACCACCCGGCCGGTCAGCACCACGTGCGGGGTGCCCTCAGCCGGCGGAGTCTTCCGGCGGTCACTGGCGCTGCCGCCGTAGACCTGAACGTCGTCGATCGATGCGCTCGCGCTGTCGGGCAGCCGGATCTCCACCGACCCGAACCTCATGTCGAGCTCGATGACGACGACCGGCCCGGCGAATCGCGCCTTCACCAGGTCCAGCTCGACCGACCCTATCCGGCGCACCAATGCCAGCCGGGTCGGCACGGTCCATTGCCCGTGCCGCTTCAGCGACCCGGCCCAGCCGCGCAGCTCCACCCGGTCGGCCGCAGACGTGACGATCGCCCCCGGCCCGGGCAGATCACCGACGAGGCTGTCCAGCTCGTTGCGGGTCCGGGCGTAGGAGACGTGCGACGAGCGTTCCTCGAACTCGCTGATATCGATCAGCCCGAGCGCGACCGCATTGTGCAGTCGGCGCAGCGTGCCGTTGCGGTCGGCATCGGACACCCGCAGTTCGGTCAGTTCCTCAGGGCGCGTCATGGCGCTACTAATCTACCGCCACCGAGTGCGCGGGCTCACCGGTCGGTCGAGGGCAGTTCGACAACCTCACAGGGATGGGCTGTCGACTCAGTCATCAGGATCCTGTCGCCCGGTCGCTGCAACTAGCGCGGCCGGGCGACTGGCCTTTGTCTGGCTACTGTGGGGATGGTTGCCACACAACCGCTTTCAGGCCAGATAATCCGCCGGCAGCACGTCGAACATGAACTTGGTCATCCGCACCGCGTACTCCGAACTGCCGCCCCCGACGATCAGCGAAGCGAACGCCATATCGCCGCGGTAGCCGGCGAACCAGGAATGCGAACCGCCGGGGAACTCGGCTTCGCCGGTCTTCCCGAACACCGAGCCGCAGTCGGCGATATCCTTACCGGTGCCGTTGGTGACCACCAGCCGCATCATAGGGCGCAATCCGTCGATCACCTTCTCGCTGATCGGTGTGGTGTTGCCGGTGATCGTCGTCGACCGTCCCTCGATCAGCTTCGGCACCGGGGTCTTTCCGGCGGCCACCGTGGCTGCGACTAGCGCCATACCGAACGGTGAGGCCAGCACCTTGCCCTGACCGAAGCCGTCCTCGGTGCGCTCGGCCAAATCGACCGTCGGCGGCACGCTACCGGTGACCGTGCTGATGCCATCCACCTGGTAGTCCAGTCCGATGCCGTACTGGCTCGCCTCCTGCGTCAAACCGCGGGGCGGCATCCGGCTGGCCAACTCGGCGAAAGTGGTGTTGCACGAACTGGCGAATGCCCGTGACATCGACACCACACCCAAATCGAACCCGCCGTAGTTGGCGATGGTGCGATGCCCGATGTCAATCTCGCCGGGACACGCCAAAAGCGTATTCGGGCTTGCCAAGTCGCGCTCAAGGGCTGCGCCCGCAGTGACCATCTTGAACGTCGACCCCGGCGGGTAGAGGCCGGTGGTGGCAAGCGGACCGACGGCGTCGACGGCAGCGTTCTGGGCGACGGCGAGAATCTCCCCGGTCGAGGGTTTGATCACCACGATCATGGCCTGGCGACTCTGGTTGTCCACCGCATGCTGAGCGGCGTTCTGCACGGCCCGGTCCAGGCTGATCGAGACCGACGGCGCCGGCGACGGCTCCACCTCGTGCAGCACCGCGACGTCGACGTCGTTCTGGTTGACGCTGACCACCCGCCAGCCCGCCTGGCCGTCGAGTTCGTCGACCACGGCCTTCTTCACCTGGCTTATCAGGGCCGGGGCGAAATGGTAGTCGGTCGGCAGCAGCTCGGCCTGCGGGGTGATCAGCACGCCGGGCAGGTTGCCGATCGCGGGGGCGACGTTGTTGTTGTCGTCGGTGCGCAACGTGATCAAATCCATCGGCCTGCCCAACGAGCTGGTCTGCTCGGCGAGTCGTTGCGGGTCGTTGAGCGTGTCGTCGAACCGGTGCAGCGCATCGACCACCGCACGGGCCGTCGTGATCAGGTAGCCGCCAGCCCGAGAGGCGTCGAGTGTGTAGTGGTAGAGGTAGCCGGGGGCCAGCACGTCGGTGCCACCGACTTCGTTCACCGCGGCACGTCGTGGTGGGTCGGCGCGCAGCGCGAACGTCTGATGCTCGCCGAGGCGTGGATGCAAGTCGGTGGTGCTCCACCGGACCTGCCAATGCCCTTCGTAGCGGGCCATTTTCAGCTGGCCGTCGTAGGTCCATGTGCGGTTCTTCGGCAGATGCCAGGTGTAGCGATAGTTCACCGTGCCGATGTCCTCGGTGTATTTCGCGCCGAGGATCTGGGTGTCCAAGCGGCTGGCTTGCAGCCCGGCCCAGGCCGCGTTGAGCGCTTCGCGCGCGTCACTGGGAGCATCGCTGAGCTCGGCGGCCGCGGCCGTATCGCCGGTGGACAACGCAGCGAAGAACCGCTGGGCTGCCGACGCGGGGCCGTCTGGACGAGGAGTGCAGGCCGACACCGCGGTCGTCGTGACAAGCACCGTCAAGGCAAAGCTCGCCGCTGATGCCCGTGATATCGATGTGGTTCTTGTTGCCATTGAGGCTGATGTTATGAAACCGTGCCCCACGACCGGCGGAGGCGCACCGAGATCCATCCAGCAAGACATCGTTACGACGGCCAGCGAGAGACCGTCGCACCTTGGGGGCTTGAGAGTGCGCTCAAGGCGCCAAGCGTGCGCTGAGGTTGGAGGCCTCCGGCGTGTCGTCGCCGAGAATGCACACTCGACGTCGCGCAACGACGGTCGGGCTTTAGTCCAGCAGGACCGTCGCGAAGGTGCCGACTTCGACGAAGCCGATGCGGTCGTACGTGGCCCGGGCGACCGTGTTGAAGTCGTTGACGTACAAGCTGGCGATGCGCCCGGTGCCCACGATCACCGCTGCCAGCGTCGCGGTACCGGCCGTCCCGAGACCTCGCCCGCGCCGCTCGGGATGCACCCAAACCCCTTGAATCTGGCTGACCGCCGGCGACTGAGACCCGACTTCAGCCTTGAAGACCACCTCGCCGTTCTCGAAGCGGGCCCACGCACGGCCAGCGGCGATCAGGCTGGCGACCCGACGCCGATAGCCGCGGCCGCCGTCGCCGATCCGCGGGTCGACGCCGACCTCGCCGATGAACATGTCGATCGCGGCCACCAGGTAGGTGTCGATCTCGTCGGGCCGCACCTGGCGCACGTCCGGATCGATGTCACAGGTCGGCATCGTGTTCAGCGACATCAACGGCTGGTGCTCACGCACATCACGGGCCGGGCCCCAGGCCGGCTCCAGTCGCTGCCACATCGGCATGACCAGCTCGGCCCGGCCAACCAGTGACGAACACCGCCGCGACGCGGTCAGCGCAGCGTCGGCGAACGCGTATAGGTCGCCCAGTCGGCCGCGCAGCGGAATCACGTTCGCGCCGGCGTAACACAGCGACTCGTCGGGGCCGCGGCGCGTCCACAACTCGCCACCGATCGCGTTGGACTCGATGCCGTGATCAGCTACCCGGGCGGCGACCATGCATGACCCGACCGGATCGTCGTCAAAGACACGGCGCACCGCGGCGGCGTCGCGCACTACCGACACCCGTCGCTCGCTGACCATGCGACGGATGGGCGGAGCCGACATGCTGACTCTTTCTGGCTCTCTCAGAGACCGACTGTTTAGCCCGAGTGGGCCACGTCTCAGCTTACGGTCACAACAGGGGAACCGCTTGCTGTTGTGTCCGTACTGCCCTTCTCGGTGGCGAGTCGCATGGCTTCCTCGATCAGCGTCTCGACGATCTGCGCCTCGGGCACCGTCTTGATCACTTCACCGCGGACGAAGATCTGGCCCTTGCCATTGCCCGACGCGACGCCGAGATCGGCCTCGCGCGCCTCCCCCGGACCGTTGACGACGCAGCCCATCACGGCCACCCGCAGCGGCACGTCGAGGCCGTCGAGCCCGGCGGTGACCTCGTTGGCCAGCGTGTAGACGTCGACCTGGGCGCGACCGCACGACGGGCAGGACACGATCTCCAGCGAGCGCGGCCGTAGGTTCAGCGACTCGAGGATCTGGGTGCCGACCTTGACCTCTTCGACGGGCGGTGCGGACAGCGATACCCGGATGGTGTCGCCGATGCCCCGCGACAGCAGCGCGCCGAACGCGACCGCCGACTTGATGGTGCCCTGGAAAGCCGGACCGGCCTCGGTGACGCCGAGGTGCAGCGGGTAGTCGCACTGCGCAGCCAGTTGCTCGTAAGCGGCGACCATCACGACCGGGTCGTTGTGCTTGACGCTGATCTTGAGTTGGGAGAAGCCGTGCTCTTCGAACAGCGAGGCTTCCCACAGCGCCGACTCGACGAGCGCCTCGGGCGTGGCCTTGCCGTACTTCTCCATGAACCGCTTGTCCAGCGAACCGGCATTCACGCCGATGCGGATCGGGATGCCGGCAGCAGCGGCCGCCCTGGCCACCTCGCCGACCCGTCCGTCGAATTCCTTGATGTTGCCGGGGTTTACCCGCACTGCGGCGCAGCCGGCATCGATGGCCGCGAAGATGTATTTCGGCTGGAAGTGGATGTCGGCGATCACCGGGATCTTGCTCTTTTTGGCGATCGCGGACAGCGCGTCGGCGTCTTCCTGCCGCGGGCACGCCACCCGGACAATGTCGCAGCCGGCGGCGGTCAGCTCGGCGATCTGCTGCAAGGTCGAGTTGATGTCGTGCGTCTTGGTGGTGCACATCGACTGCACCGAAATCGGATAATCGCTACCCACCCCCACATCGCGGACCATCAGCTGCCGCGTCTTGCGTCGTGGCGCCAACGTGGGCGCCGGGGCCGCCGGCATACCCAGACCTGTGGTCACGGTTTGCCTTCTCTCCCTTTCTGTTAGGCCTACTGGAACAGTCGGATCGGGTTGACCACGTCGGCAGTCACCGTCAACAGCATGTAACCGACCACCAGCACCAAGACTACGTAGGTAGCGGGCATCAGCTTGAGGTAGTTGACCGGCGCAGCCGCGACCTTCCCGCGGGCCGACCGGACCATGTTGCGCAGCTTTTCAAACACCGCGATGGCGATGTGCCCGCCGTCGAACGGCAGCAACGGCAGCAAGTTGATGACGCCCAAGATGAAATTCAGCTGCGCGAGGAACAACCAGAACGCCATCCAGATGCCGTGGTCGGCGGTGTCGCCGCCGATGATGCTGGCGCCGACCACGCTGATCGGCGTATCGAGCGAACGCTGCCCGCCGCCGATCGCGTGCACCAGCGCACCGATTTTGGTCGGGATGGCGACCAGCGACTTGCCCAGCAAAACCGACAGGTTGCCGGTAAAGGTAAAGGTGGCCGGCACCGCGGTGACCACGTTGTACTGCGTGGGCCCGGTTGCGGAGCCCACCACGCCCATCACACCGATCGTCGACGGCTTCGCGCCACCCTTGCCATCGGTGACCCAGCGCTGCCGCTGCTCGATGTCGACGTATTTGGTCGTCGTTTGGCCGTCGCGCTTGATCACGATCGGAACGGTGCCGTGCAGTTTTTGCACGGCGGCGGCCATGTCGGAGAAGTCGGTGACCGGGGTGTCGCCGACCTTGACCACCACATCGCCGGCTCGGATCCCGGCGGCCGCCGCAGGCCCGTCGCCGGTGCACTTCTCGAACTGGCCTTGTTTGATTTCCGAAGCCGCACAAGCGGTTTGGCCGATCACCGCAGTGGGATGCAGGTTCGGCAGTCCCCACATGACCGCGATGGCGTAGATCAGCACCAAGCCGATGACGAAGTTCATGCCCGGGCCGGCGAACAACACCGCGACGCGTTTCCAGGTCGTCTGCTTGTACATCGCGCGGTCATGCTCGTCGGGCTGAAGTTCCTCGACTGACGTCATGCCCGCGATGTCGCAGAACCCGCCGGCCGGAATGGCCTTGACGCCGTACTCCGTTTCGCCGCGCCGGGTCGACCACAGCGTGGGCCCGAAGCCCACGAAGTAGCGGCGCACTTTCATCCCCGTGGCAAGGGCGGCCCACATGTGACCACACTCGTGCAACGCCACCGAAATCAGGATGGCGAGCGCGAACAGCACGATGCCGATAACGAACATCATCGTGTCGGTAGAACCTCCTGTGCGACTCGTTCAATCAGGCGCCTCGCCTTCGCGCGGGCCCAGCGCTGCGCGTCGAGTACTTCTTCCACGGTAGCGGGTTCGGCGCTCCACTGGTCGGCGGCGCTCAGGACATCGGCAATCGTGCGCACGATAGCCAGGAAGCCGATCCGGCCGGCCAGGAAGGCCTCGGCTGCTTGTTCGTTGGCGGCGTTGTAGACGGCGGTCATGCAGCCGCCCGTCTCGCCGGCCTGACGGGCCAACTCGACGGCCGGGAAGACCCGGTTGTCCAGTGGCTCGAACTCCCAGCTCGACGCGGTGGAGAAATCGCAGGCCGCGGCCACACCGGGCACTCTGGCCGGCCAGCCGAGCGCCAGCGCGATCGGCAGTTTCATGTCCGGCGGACTGGCCTGCGCGATCGTCGAGCCGTCGGTGAACGTGACCATGGAATGCACGATCGACTGCGGGTGCACGACGACCTCGATGCGCCGGTACGGGATGCCGAAGAGCAGATGGGCTTCGATGAGCTCGAGTCCCTTGTTGACCAGCGACGCCGAGTTCAAGGTGTTCATCGGCCCCATCGACCAGGTCGGATGGGCGCCGGCCTGCTCGGGCGTGACGTGCTCGAGCTCAGTGGGCGACCAGCCGCGGAACGGCCCGCCGGAGGCGGTCAGCACGAGCTTGGCGACCTCGTCGGCGGAGCCGCCGCGCAGGCATTGCGCCAGCGCGGAGTGCTCGGAGTCCACCGGCACGATCTGGCCGGGCCGCGCCGCCTGCAGCACCAGCGGTCCGCCGGCGATCAGCGACTCCTTGTTCGCCAGGGCCAGCCGGGCGCCCGAGGCCAGCGCGGTCAGCGTCGGCTGCAGGCCTAGCGCGCCGACCAGCGCATTCAGCACGACGTCCGCCTCGGTGTTCTCGATCAGCCGGGTGACCGCGTCGGGGCCGTGGTAGGCGACGTCGCCGACGGTCTGCGCGGCGAGCTCGTCGGCGACGGCGATATTGGTGACGCCGGTCTCGGCGCGCTGCCGCGCGAGCAGGTCCGGGTTTGCGCCGCCGGCGGCCAGCCCGACCAGCTCGAAGCGATCCGGGTTGGCGGCGATGACGTCCAGCGCCTGGGTGCCGATGGAGCCGGTACTGCCCAGCACCAAAACCCGCGTGCAACGGTCGAACGTCACGCCAGCGTTACGTTCGGCGCGGCCGTCACGGCGGTTGGTCACCCAACCATTGTGCCGCGCCGCCGCAACCCGGTATGTGCCAGAATGTCGGAGCATCAACGTTCCGAGCCGAGGAGTTGCCGTGGCCAGTACCGAGGTGGAGCACGCCAGCGGGGTCGACATCGCTGACGTGCCGTCCGCGAACTGGGGCTGGAGCAAGATCAACCACCGCAACTGGCGCATCGTAGGGCTGTGCATCGTCGGCCTGTTACTGGCAATGCTCGACGGCAATCACGTCGGCCACATCGAGAACCTCTACTTGATCGGCTTCGCGGCCGTGATCCTCTTCTTCGTCGTGCGCGACTGGTGGGGCCGCCGGCGCGGCTGGCTCAGGTAGGCAGCTCACCCCGCCGTGCTGTGCGTCGCAACCGCCCGGTGGATGTCGATGTCCCCGGAGCCGGTGCGCACCTGAATCAGCAGTGTGTCGTCGCCCTCGGCCGGTCCATCGGCAGACTCCAGCAGGTTGGTGACCGCGCCTGAGCCGGTGATCAAGTCCAACCGGGCGGCGGTGCCTTCGACGACGCCGACCCCGACGTCACCACTGCTGGTGAACGCGGAGATCGCGCCGCGTACCGCGGTCGTGACGGCGACCGATCCGGACGCCGTCTGCGCGCGCAGGCCGCCGCACAGCCGCGCAACGCTGAGGTCGCCGCTGGCGGCCTTGAACACCAGATCTCCGTCGAGCTCACCTATCGTCGCGTTGCCGGACGCCGTCGCCACCGACGCGTCGCCAGCGACCGCCTGCACGGTAACCGACCCGGAAGCGGTGGCCGCCTTGAGGTTTCCCTCGACCACGTCGAGGTCGACGTCGCCGCTGGCCGACGCGATCTTGCAATCGGCGAATCCGCCCTGGGCGCGCACGTCCGCCGAAGCCACCGACGCCTTCAGCCGCGACCGCGACGGCAGCGCGATGTCGATGTCGGCTGCGCCGCCGCGGAACAGCGCGAAGCTGCGCCGCGCGGACACCGTCAGCTCGCCGTTGTTGTAGTGCACCTGGGTCTGGTCGGCTGCGCGCAGGTCGGCAGCGCGCGACTCGTCGTGGGCGCGCACCGTCACCACCGTGTCGTCGCGGTCGGTCGCGACGAGCTGGACGGAACCGGCCGCGGCCTCGATGCGAACCGCGATGGGCTCAGGGGTGTCAAAAGTGGGCATTGGTTTTCTCCTTCGGTAAGGGCGGCGTTCGGTAAGGGCGGCGTTCGATATCAGCGGACCCAGCCGGTAACTTGCCGGGCGCTACCGGGTGTGGCCCGACCGGCTTTGGCCTGCACGGCCGCCGCGACCGCGCGGACCAGCCAGGCGTTCAGCGACGATCCGTCCTTGCGCGTCGCGGCTTCGACCGCGGCCCGCAAACTCTCCGGAAGCCGCAGGGTGATTCGCCAGGTGCCGCCGTCGTCGTCGCCGAACGCGACGTCGAAGGACCCGTGAGCCGACGGCTCGTCGAGCGGAGCACTGACAACGAACTCCGGATCGCGGCCGCGCAGCCGGACTTCTACCGAACGTGGGGCGAGCTCGCTGGTGATCTCTTCGGCGCCGGCCGATAGCGCCTCCAGCAGGGCCAGGCGGATCGCCGACTCCAGTGGCGCGCTGAGCCGATCGGCCAGCGCTTGCGCCTCGGCGCCGCCGGCCGTAGCGGCCAGGTTCAGCTCGTGGCGTACCGCGTCCACGTACGGCTGCAAATCCATGATGTCATGGTGACATCATTTTGATGTCACCACAACCGTCATCTTGGTGCGCCCGTCAGCTGCGCCGCGCCCGTCGGTACACGGCGGCGACGAGTGCACACGCCACCAGCGCGGCGAACGCCAGGACCCACGGCCATGCGCCATGCTGGTGCACCCATCCGGCGAGCGCGCCTTGTACGTGGCCGGCCGCTGCGAGGAACGCATCGGGCTGGGGGCCGCGGCCGGTATGCAGCCGGATCTCGTAGAGGGCGTAATAGCCCACATACAGCCCGACGAGAACCAGCAGCACGCCGCTGATTCGGTTGACGTACGGCAAGATTCGCCGCAGGCGATTCACCACCGCCGAACTCGCGACCGCTGCGGCGACGGCCAGCACGCCGACGACCAAGGTGAGGCCCGCGATATAGACGAGATAGATCGACGCGCTCCCGATCAGCGAGCCGCGGCGCAGGCCGGCGGCGGTGACCGCCAGAAACGGGCCGACGGTGCATGACAGCGAGGTGATCGCATAGCCCACGCCGTAGCCATACATGGACCCGAGCCGAGCCGTCGGAGCCCATCGCCCGCCCGGATACCGGGGGGGAAACAGCGTGAGCTCTCGGCCTAACAGAAGCCAAATCCCCAGGCCGACAAGCACAATGCCGATCGCCGCGACCAGATACGGCAGATACCGCTGCACGGTGGCGCCCGCCGATATGGTGAGCGCTCCGAACAGCCCAAACACCGTCAAAAACCCCAGGCCCATCCCGGCGGTGGCCGCCAAGGCCCGGCCGACCGCGGCTAACCCCGTCGACGTACTGGTGCGAGTCTCGGGCTCACTGGCGCCCTCGCCGCGTACTACCAGAACAAGGTAGGCGGGCAGCATGGCAAACCCGCATGGATTCAGCGCCGCGACCAGTCCGGCCGCGAACGCCAAGCTGACCAGGCCGTGGTCCACAATGTCGCCCCGCCGTTAGGTCAGCTACTTCAGCGCCGTCACCCGATCGGACAACTCCTGCTGGGACATCGCCGCGGTGGGGTTGTTCACAAACGCGGACGTCCCGTCTGAGTTGTAGAACACCCAGGCCGGCTGCCACGGCACGTTGTAACGTGCCCAGATCGAGCCATCGGCGTCATTGAGCATGGTGAAGTTCAGGTTGTACTTCGAGACGAAGTTCTGCATCGCCCCAACGTCGGAGTGGGCGGCCACGCCAACGAAGGTGACCCCTGGATTAGCGGCGGCCACGTGGCTCAGACCGGGAGCTTCGGCGTTGCAGAACGGACACCACGGCGTCCAGAACCACAGCACGGCGCGCTTGCCCTGTAAGGCTGCGCCATTGAAGGGCGCACCGCTGAGCGTGGTCCCGTTGAACTGCAATCGATCATCGGCCGCCAGCACCCGCGGCGCACTAATCAGCCCGAAAACCAAGGCGGCAGCTGCCACGCCGAGGGCCAATCTTCCAAGCAAGAGTCGGACTCTCATATGCTCGTCTCCTTTGCTGAGGCTACACGGTGGAGACGTTGATTGCCTTCGTCCGGTTCAAGCGATGCGCTTAGGTCTCGGCGGCGAGCTGGCCGCACGCGGCGGCGATTTCGCGGCCGCGGGTGTCGCGCACTGTACAGGGCACGCCGCCGACGCGGACCCGCCGGATGAACTCGCGCTCAGCGGACTTCGGGCTGGCGTCCCAGTCGCTGCCCGGCGTCGGGTTCAGCGGAATGACGTTCACATGCACCAGCGGACCGAGCGCGCGATGCAGCCGCTTACCCAGCAGGTCTGCCCGCCACGGTTGGTCGTTGACGTCGCGGATCAGGGCGTATTCCACCGAAACCCGCCGACCGGTGACGTCGGCGTAGTAGCGGGCAGCGTCCAGCGCTTCGCCGATCTTCCACCGGTTGTTGACCGGCACCAACGTGTCACGCAGCTCGTCATCAGGAGCGTGCAATGACAGCGCCAGCGTCACGCCGAGCCGCTCGTCGGCGAGTTTGCGGATTGCCGGGGCCAGTCCGACCGTGGACACCGTGACCGATCGCGCCGAGATTCCGAAACCTCCCGTGATGCCGCGCACTGCGGCCAGCACCCTGGCGTAGTTGGCCAGCGGCTCCCCCATCCCCATGAACACCACGTTGGACAACCGATCTCCCCAGTAGTCCCGCACCGCCACGGCCGCGGCGCGTACTTGTTCCACGATCTCGGCGGTCGACAGGTTTCGGGTCAGACCGCCCTGGCCGGTAGCGCAGAACGGGCAGGCCATGCCGCAGCCCGCCTGCGATGAAATGCACAACGTGTTGCGCTGCGGGTAGCGCATCAGCACCGACTCGAAGGTGGTGCCATCGACGGCCCGCCACAGCGTCTTTCGAGTCTGGCCAGCGTCGCATGCGATTTCCCGGGTGGCAGTCAGCAGGTTCGGAAAGAGGGCTTCGGCCACCTGGCCGCGGACCGCAGCCGGCAGATCGGTCATCTGCTGCGGGTCGGCGATCAGCCGACCGTAGTACTGGTGGGCGAGTTGTTTGGCGCGAAACGGCGGCAGGCCCAGCGCGGCGACGGCGTCCACGCGCTCGGCTTCATCAAGGTCGGCCAGATGCCGTGGCGGCAGCCCTCGACGCGGTGCCTCGAATACCAGCTGTTGCTTCATCGCACGACCAGTATCCGTCCTCGCCGAGGGAGCGGCGCCGGTCAGTGCACGAGCGTCAACACGATCCAGGTCGTCACCGCCGACGGCAGCGCTCCGTCCAGACGGTCCATCAAGCCGCCGTGGCCGGGCAGAATCCGTCCCATGTCCTTGATGCCGAGATCACGCTTGATCTGCGATTCCACCAGGTCGCCGAGGGTGGCAGTGGCGACCAGCGTGAAGCCCAGCAGCACCCCGACCCAAATCGGTTTGTGCGCCAGCAGGATAGCCGTGAGAGCGGTCGCGGTAACGCCGAACAACAGTGAACCGGCCAGGCCCTCCCATGACTTGTTCGGGCTGATCGACGGGACCATCGGATGCTTTCCGATCAGCACGCCCACGGCATAGCCCCCGACGTCCGAACACACCACGCCGATCATCAGAGAGAACACCCGCCCCGACCCGTCATGGGGATAGACCAGCAGCACCCCGAACGACGCGAACAACGGCACCCAGGCGGCCAGGAAGACCGTGGCCGCGACATCCCGCAGATAGTTTGCCGGCGGTGACTCGGAGCCGTGCGACGCGTGCCCGCCTTGAAGCGCCAACCGCCAGAACATGCAGACCACGGCCGTGGCGCCGAAGCCGGCGAGCGCGCCGGCCGCATGAAATGGCCAGGTCAGCCAGACCGTGGCCTGGCCGCCAAGCAAAAGCGGGACGACCGGGATGACGAAACCAGCCTCCCGGAGCCTGCGCACCACCTCATGGCTGGCCATCGCAATGGCGGCGGCGACCAGCGGGAGCCACAGGATTTTGTCGAAAATCAAGATCGCGATGATGGTGCAACCGATTGCTGCGCCGACGGCGATCGCAGCGGGCAGGTTTCGGCCGGCCCGTGACTTTTTCTTCTGCTTCTTCTCCAAGGGCTCTTGCAACGAACCCTCGGCCGGGGTGTCTGCGCCGGTATCAGTGTCTGCCACAGCCATCGTTTGCTGAGCGGCCGCTAGACCTCCAGCAGCTCGCCTTCTTTGTGCTTGACCAGCTCATCGATCTGGGTCACGTACTGGTGGGTGGTCTTGTCCAGGTCCTTCTCCGCGCGCACGACCTCGTCCTCGCCGGCCTCGCCTTCCTTGCGGATGCGGTGCAGTTCTTCCATCGCCTTGCGGCGGATGTTGCGCACCGAGACCCTGGCGTCCTCCCCCTTGGCCTTGGCTTGCTTGACGAGCTCACGACGACGTTCCTCGGTCAGCTGCGGCACCGCAACCCGGATCAACGTGCCGTCGTTGGTTGGATTCACGCCGAGGTCTGAGTTGCGAATCGCGGTCTCGATGGGCCCGAGCTGGCTCGCCTCGTAGGGCTTGATGACGACTAGGCGTGCTTCGGGGACATTGATGCTGGCCAGCTGGGTGATCGGGGTGGCCGCACCGTAGTAGTCGATCACGATGCGGGAGAACATGCTCGGGTTGGCTCGGCCGGTCCGGATAGTCGACAGGTCGTCACGGCTGACCGACACCGCTTTCTCCATCTTCTCTTCGGCGTCGAAGAGAGTCTCGTCAATCATCTGCGCCGCTCCTTCTCATCGCTGCGCGCTCTGCATCGTCGCTGGCGCGATCAGCTGGTGACCAGCGTTCCGATCTTCTCACCCGCAACCGCGCGAGCAATATTGCCATCGGTAAGCAGGTTGAAGACCAGAATCGGCATGCCATTGTCCATACACAAACTGAATGCTGTGGCGTCAGCCACCTGCAGCCCCCGGTCGATAACTTCCCGGTGAGTGATCGCGGTAAGCAACTCGGCCCGAGGATTCACTCGCGGATCCTCGGTGAACACGCCATCGACCGCCTTGGCCATCAAGACCACATCGGCACCGATCTCCAATGCCCGCTGCGCGGCGGTCGTATCGGTCGAGAAATACGGCAGCCCCATGCCGGCGCCGAAGATCACCACACGTCCTTTTTCCAGATGGCGCCGCGCGCGCAGCGGAATGTACGGCTCGGCGACCTGGCCCATGGTGATCGCGGTCTGAACCCGGGTGACGATGCCCTCTTTTTCTAGAAAGTCTTGCAACGCAAGGCTGTTCATGACTGTGCCGAGCATCCCCATATAGTCCGAGCGGGTGCGCTCCATACCGCGTTGCTGGAGTTGTGCGCCCCGGAAGAAGTTCCCGCCGCCGATAACCACAGCCACCTGCACGCCGGTGCGGACCACCTCGGCGATCTGACGGGCCACGAGCGCCACCACATCGGGATCAAGCCCAACCTGCCCGCCGCCGAACATCTCGCCGCCGAGCTTGAGCAGCACGCGGGCGTACTTGGGCCGACTCGCCGGTTCGCCGACGGGATATCCGTCGGGAGGAAATGCATCGGCGCCGTTGGGGCTCGTCGGCTCCTGCTCTGTCATCAGACTCCTCGCATGAGAGGGCACCATCCAGCTCTCCCCCAAGACGGCTATCCCAAACAGCACGGTCCATCCTGCCTTATGGCCAGGCCGCGCGTCCTAAGACTGGACCGGATTGGGTAAGTCGAGGCCCTCGGCTGTCTACCCGCGCGTGGCTGACGGAATCGGTCGCCTGCGAGGCCGTGTTCGGCCCCACAGGGACCCGAATTCAGCCGTCCTACCTGCGCTGAAAACCTTACCGCGCCAAGTGTCAGGCGGGTCGGCGCGCGCACGGGTTTGAGCGTCCCGTGCCGCGGGAATCCCCTGCAAGCGGCGTGTTATAGCCAAGCGCAAAAGCCAACACTAGAAGCGCTTTTGGCCGCGCCCGAAATCGGTCCAGCCAACGGCCGGTTGCCGAGCAAGTCAGCTCGACATAAACCAATGAGGAGGGGACTCCATGTCGGACGACAAGAAGAGTGGGCCCGAGGAAGCCGTGAAAGGTGTTGTCGAAGGCGCCAAGGGCCTAGCCAAGGAAGCCGTCGGCAGCGTGCTGGGTAACAAAGATCTCGAGCACGAGGGCAAAGCCCAGCAAGACAAGGCACAAGCGCAGCGTGACACCGCCAAGAAGGAAGCCGAAGCTGAAGCCGCTCGAGGCGGTGCCGAGGCGGCCGAAAAGCGCCAGCAGTCCCACCAGCACTAAACCGATCGAGATGGGGCCCGGTCCTGATGGATCGGGCCCCATCGGCTGTCCGGAGTCCGCCCGCTGTGGGCCGATTACGATCTGCCACAGCGGCTTTCACCCAAATACCGCCCTGCACGTCGTGATACTTCCGGTCTATGTAATCGTCAGAAGCGGTTTTCCGGGCCGACCATGGCCCACACGGTGTTGCCGGCCGCGCTGGTGTAATTCCGCCAAGCCCGACAGTTGGCGGCGACGAGGCCGGAAGCCGTCTTTGTCGGCCAGTGCCCAGCAGTAACGACTCTCGCGGCTTCAGCCCAGGTGCGCCGACAGCAGCCAGGCCGGCAGGGACTTGCGCCCGTTGCCCTCATCGCGCAGGTCAGCGACGGGGAAATCGATCGGGCCGCCGTCCGCAACGTTGGCGTGAATCCTTGCGGGCCGGATCTCATCGATGACCCAGTACTGCGACACGACGTCGCGCAACTCGTCTTCGGTGACCGGGTTGGCCGGACCGTCGGGCATTCCCGCTCTGTCGAAGACCAGCACAAAATAGGACGCGCCGGGCGCTGCGGCGCGAACGATTGACCGCTGGTAGCCGTCGCGCAGCTCGACGGGCATCGAGTGAAACAGCGTGCTGTCCACGATCGTGTTGAAACGCCCTTCAGAACCGGTCGGATAGCCGGTGAAGTCAGTGATGTCGGCCACCTCGAACGAAGCGTTTGTCAATCCACGCTTGGCCGCCTCGGCCTTGGCCAGCTCGATCGCGGTGGGCGAGGCATCCAGCCCAACGGTGTTGTGACCCAACGCCGCCAGATGCAGCGACAGCGCCGCTTCACCGCAGCCGGCGTCGAGCACGTCACCCTTGATTTTGCCCTGATCGATGAGCGCCGCGATCTCCGGTTGTGGCTCACCGAGGCTCCACGGTGGTCGGGCGCCCGCCCCGAACCCGGCGGTCTCGCCGCGGTAGGCCGGATCGAAATCGAAATCGAACTTCGCTACTTCAGTCATAACCGATGTATATCAACCTTCCTGATATATGTCAAGATGATTGATATGACCACAACACAGGACGCGCCACTCGGATACCTGCTGCACCAGGTGGTCGCTGCGCTGCGACCGGAGGTGGCTGCGGTGCTGAGCCCGCTGGGTCTGACACTGCCCGAATTTGTCTGCATGCGAATGCTTTCCATGACTCCCGGGATGTCCAGCGCCGAACTGTCCCGGGAAGGCAATGTCTCACCGCAGGCGATGAACACGGTGTTGCACCGATTAGAAAGCGCACAGGTGGTGACCAGACCCGCGTCGGTGCCGTCCGGTCGTGCGCTGCCGGCCACGCTGACCGGATCAGGCCGGGCGCTGTTGAAGCGTGCCGAGGCTGCCGTGCGAGGTGCCGACGCCCGTGTCCTCGCAAAGCTGTCCGCAGCCGAGCAGCGGGAGTTCAAACGGATGCTGGCAGCGCTGGGATCTGACTGACCCGATGGTCCGGCTCCTCAGCAGGCCGTCGCGGCCGGCATCGTCACCGGGCGTCCTGAATACGGGCCCACGGCCGGGCCGCTTCCAATTCGTAAGCCAATTCCAGTAGCCGGACTTCGGCTCCCATGGCGGCGGAGAGCATCATGCCCACCGGCAACCCGTTGGCGGATTCGGCCAGCGGCAACGAGATAGCGGGCTCGCCGGTCACGTTCTGCAGCGGCGTGAACGCGACCCAATCTTGCAGCCGGTCGATGATCTGCTGATAGTCGACGGTCGGGTCGAGGTAACCGATCGGCGGCGTCTCGTGCGACAGCGTCGGGGTCAGCACCACATCATAGGTTCGGGCGAAGCGCGCGGTGTGCCGGCGCGCGCCGCGCAGGCGCACGAGCGCCAACGGGAGGCGGTGCATGTTGCGGCGGGCGAGCCGATCCAGGCCCAGAGTCAGGTTGTCCAATCGGGTGCGGTCGAAGCCGACCGCGCGTTGGCTGAGGTGGATCTGGCCGGTTGCCAGCAGCCCCCAGTACAGCAAGAAATCGGAGGCGAAGCTGTTAGGCACCGGCGGCTGTTCCACGTGGTCGACGCGGTGGCCGAGCTCTTCGAGCAGCCCGGCGGTTTTCAGCGTCAGCTCCCGCACTTCGGCGCTGCACTCACGCAGTAGCGAACGGGTGATGACGGCGATCCTCAGCCGCTGCTTGCCGGGGCGCGTCACGTCCCCGATCGGCGGCAGTTTCGTTGGGCGCCAGATGCGTTCGGCTTCGCGGTAAAAAGCCGCGGTGTCGCGCACCGATCGGGTAAGCACCCCGTTGGCGACCAGGCGAATCGGCATCCGGCCGACTTCCTTATCCAGCGGCAGCCGGCCGCGCGACGGCTTTAACCCGACAAGTCCGTTGCAGGAAGCGGGAATTCGGATCGAGCCACCACCGTCGTTGGCGTGCGCGATCGGTACCGCGCCGGCGGCGACGAAGGCGCCGGATCCCGACGACGACGCGCCCGCGGTGTGGTCGGTGTTCCATGGGTTGCGAACCGGTCCAATTCGCGGGTGTTCGGCCGACGCGCTGAACCCGTACTCCGACATCTGCGTTTTGCCCAGCGACGTCATGCCGGTGGCAAGGTAGAGCTGCGCGAATTCGCCGTCGACGTCGGCCGGCCGCGGGGTCCACGCGTCGGTACCCAGCATCGTCGGCAGCCCGGCGACGTCGACGTTGTCCTTGACGAATGTCGGTACGCCACTGAGGAAGCCACCCCTGGGGGGCGCGGCCGCCTCGGCGCGGCCCCGGTCGAAGGCCTGATAAGCCAAGCCGTTCACGGCGGCGTTGACGGCTTGGGTGCGGGCGATCGCCGCCTCGACGACCTCGGCCCGGCCTACCCGCCCGGACTGGATGGCATCGACCAGACCAACCGCGTCTAGGTCGCCGAGGGCATCGTCTCCGAACGCGTGTACGTATCGCATCTCCGCCGATGCTACTGCTGGCCGACCTCGAACCGGACGAATCGCGTAACTGTGACACCGGCCTCGTCGAGCAGCGCTTTGACCGTCTTCTTGTTGTCGGACACCGACGGCTGCTCGAGCAACACGACGTCCTTGAAGAACCCGTTGAGCCGACCCTCGACGATCTTGGGCAGCGCCTGTTCGGGCTTGCCTTCGGCACGCGAGGTCTCTTCGGCGATGCGCCGTTCGCTGGCCACCACGTCGTCGGGGACGTCGTCACGGCTCAGGTAGCGGGCCTTGAGCGCGGCGATCTGCAGCGCGACGGCATGCGCGGCCTCTTTTTCTGCGGCGGTTCCGCTGCTCGAGTACTCCACCAGCACGCCGACGGCCGGCGGCAAGTCGGCAGAACGCTTGTGCAAGTAGGTTTCGACGGTGCCGTCGAGGAAAGCGACGCGGCGCAGTTCGAGCTTCTCCCCGATCTTGGCCGACAGCTCGGCGATTGCCTGCTCGACGGTAGTTGTCGCCTGGCTCCAAGAAATCGTGGCCGCTTTGAGCGCGTCGACGTCCTCAGCTTTGGCCGCCGCGGCAGCGCTCACCACCTCGACAGCGAGCTTTTGGAACTCCGCGTTCTTAGCGACGAAATCGGTCTCGCAGTTCAGCTCGATCAGCGCGCCGTCCTTAGCCGCGACCAATCCCTCGGCAGTGGCTCGCTCGGCACGCTTGCCGACATCCTTGGCGCCCTTGATCCGCAGCGCCTCGACGGCCTTGTCGAAGTCGCCGTCGGTCTCGGCCAGTGCGTTCTTGCAGTCCAGCATGCCGGCGCCGGTCAGCTCGCGAAGTCGCTTGACATCGGCAGCGGTGTAGTTGGCCATATCAGCCTTCCGTGGAGGATGATTCGGTTGGGGTTTCGGACGACGTGCTGGCTTCCGCTGACGCTGTGGCCGAAGCGAGCAGTTCCTGCTCCCACTCAGCCAGCGGCTCGGCGGCTTCCGCCTCGGGCTTGCCGTCGCCACGGCCCAGGCCGGCACGCGCCTGCAGGCCCTCGGCTACCGCCGAGGCGATCACCTTGGTCAGCAGAGCCGCCGAGCGGATCGCGTCGTCGTTACCCGGGATCGGGTAGTCGACCAGGTCGGGGTCGCAGTTGGTGTCGAGGATCGCGATCACCGGGATACCCAGCTTGCGAGCCTCGCCGACGGCGATGTGCTCCTTGTTGGTGTCGACGACCCAGACCGCGGACGGCACCTTCGCCATGTCGCGGATACCGCCCAGGCTGCGCTCCAGCTTGTTCTTTTCCCGGGTCAGGCCCAGGATCTCCTTTTTGGTGCGGCCCTCGAAGCCGCCGGTCTGCTCCATCGCCTCGAGTTCCTTGAGGCGCTGCAACCGCTTGTGCACAGTGGAGAAGTTGGTCAGCATGCCGCCCAGCCAGCGCTGGTTGACATACGGCATGCCGACGCGGGTGGCCTCGGCGGCGATGGACTCCTGCGCCTGCTTCTTGGTACCGACGAACAACACCGAGCCGCCGTGCGCGACGGTCTCCTTGACGAACTCGTACGCCTTGTCGATGAAGGTCAGCGTCTGCTGCAGGTCGATGATGTAGATGCCGTTGCGGTCGGTGAAGATGAACCGCTTCATCTTGGGATTCCAGCGACGGGTCTGATGCCCGAAGTG
>NZ_DASPSP010000126.1:0-5173 GCF_035623875.1 Mycobacterium sp.
CGCAACGTGTCCCACTTACCCCGACTGGCGGTGGCGAACACCTCCAACCCCAAATGCCGGGCCAACTGCACCGCAGCCATCCCCACCCCACCGGTCGCAGCATGCACCAACACCCGCTGCCCCGGCTTGACTTCAGCCAACTGGACGAATGCCATCCACGCCGTCGTGAAAACGGCTGATATGGCCGCGGCTTCGGCGTATGACCAGTCGGCGGGCATCGGAAGCAATAGCCGGGTATCGCCGGCCACCAGCGTGCCGCTGCCGTCCGGGAAGAAGCCGTATACCGAATCACCGACAGCGAATTCGGTGACCCCGGGTCCGACTTCCACGACAACGCCGGCGCCTTCGCCACCGATCAGCGCATCGTGGGTGAACATACCTAGGGTGATCATGATGTCGCGGAAGTTCGCGGCGATGGCACGCAGCTCCACCCGAACGTGGCCCGGCTCCAACGGTACATCGGCGTTAGGCACCGGCTCCAACTGAAGATTCTCAAAGGTGCCGGCACTGGAGAGCCCTAACCGCCATGGCCCATCGCCCGGCGGCACCAGCACGCTGTCAACCGCACGACTGCCGTGCACCCGCGCCGTGTAGACCGCGCCGCCGCGCATGATCACCTGCGGCTCCCCGACTGCCAGAACCGAACCTATTGTCGTATCATCAAGGGGCGCATCGGAATCCACCAACACGATCCGACCGGGATGCTCGGTCTGCGCAGAACGCACCAACCCCCACACCGCAGCACCCGCCAGATCAGTGACGTCCTCCCCCGCCAGTGCCATTGCGCCCCGGGTCGACACGACCAACACGCCGGATTCGCGCTCGGCCAGCCACGACTGCACCGCGGCCAATGCCTTATGCGTGCGCTCGTAAGTGTCGACGACGGGATCCTCGCCGCCCGATGCGGCCTCGAATACTTGGTAGGACGGCGTCTCAGCGTGCGATGCGGGCGACGCGGGAGACCACACCAGCTCAAAGAGCCGATCCTCACCTGAGCCGGACAATGCCGCCATCAACTGCTGCTGCGACACCGGGCGAGCCACCATCGACGCCACCGACAACACCGGCAACCCCAACCCGTCGGCCAACTCCACTGACACCGCCGACGGACCCGACGGCGCAATCCGCGCCCGCACCGCCGACGCCCCCGCTGCATGCAACGAGACACCCTGCCAGGAGAACGGCAAGGCCACTTCGTCCGTGTCGTGGATTACCGCCGCCGCGTGCAGCGCCGCGTCCAACAAGACTGGATGCACACCGAATCCGCCTACACCCCCGGCCGCATCCGGCAGCGTTACCTCGGCGAACAGCTCGTCGCCGCGACGCCACAGCGCGGTCAATCCCTGGAACGCCGGGCCGTACTCATACCCGCGTGTCGCCAACCGCTGGTAACCATCGGCTACGTCGACGGGAATCGCGCCCGCGGGCGGCCATACCGACAAATCCGCACCCGGCTCGATCGATCCCGAACCCAACTGTCCGGTGGCGTGGCAAATCCAACCCGAATCGGCGCTCTCCCGGGAGAACACGGACACGGTGCGCTGGCCGGATTCTTCGGCTGGTCCCACGACCACCTGGACCGCCACCGAACCCGACGAGGGCAGCATCAACGGCGACTGCAACGTCAGTTCGTCGACTGCCGAGCAGCCGACTTCGTCACCGGCGCGGATCGCCAACTCGACGAATCCCGCGCCCGGAAATAGCACCACGCCCTCAACGGCGTGATCGGCCAACCATCCCTGCGACGCTGCCGAGAGCCGGCCGGTCAGCATCACCCCGCCCGAGTCCGGCAGCTCCACCACCGCACCCAGCAACGCGTGCTCGCTGGCGCCCAACCCCAGCCCCGCGGCGTCCAGCGCAGCGCCATCCCCGGAAAGCCAAAACCGCCGCCGCTCAAAGGCATACGTCGGTAACTCGACAAACTCAGCCCCGGGCAACACCGCACGCCAATCGACATCCACACCCGAAACAAAGGCCTGCGCGGCCGAGCTGAGGAACCGGCGGACGCCACCGTCGTCTCGGCCAAGGGTGGGGATGACGATCGGTTCGGCGCTGCTGTCGACGCAATCGTTGAAGGTGTCCTCGATGCCGGCGATCAACGCGGGATGCGGGCTGCATTCGATGAAAGTGCGGTAGCCCTGTTGGCATGCGCCGCGCACGGCCTGATCGAATTGCACGGTTTGCCGAATGTTGCGATACCAGTAATCGGCGTCCAAGCCGGCGGTGTCCAGCAGATTACCGGTCAACGTGGAAAAGAATGCGGTGCGCGATGAATGCGGTTCCAGGCCGGACAGGACGTCGGCGAGCTGCTCGCGGATGTCCTCGACGTCAGCGGAGTGCGAGGCGTAGTCGACGTCAATCCGACGGGCACGGAGCTCACGGTCGGTGCATTGCTGGACCAGCTCGTCGAGCGCGGAGACTTCACCGGACACCACAACGGCGGATCGTCCATTGACCGCGGCGATGCTAATCCGATCACCGAAGGGAGCCAACAACTCTCGTGCTTGCTCCGCACCGCAGGCCAGGGAGGCCATGCCGCCGCGTCCGGCCATTGCCAGTAGCAGTTTGCTGCGCAGTGTCACCACGCGTGCAGCGTCGCGCAGCGACAGGGCGCCCGCGACGTAGGCGGCGGCGATTTCGCCTTGGGAATGTCCGATCACGGCGTCTGGACGCACGCCGACGGACTTCCACAGTTCGGCAAGCGACACCATGATCGCGAACAGAGCCGGCTGGACCACGTCGACGCGGTCCAGACCCGGCGCGCCCGGCACGCCGCGCAGCACGTCGATCAGCGACCAGTCGACAAATTCGGCGAATGCCTCTGCGCAGGCATTGATCTGCTCGGCGAAAACCGGTGCGGTGTCCAGTAATTCGACGCCCATGCCGAGCCATTGGGAGCCCTGGCCGGGGAACACGAACACGGTTTTGCCCGACGGATTGGCATGCCCCCGGGTTACCGAAGCCCCCGGCAGCCCGTGAGCCAGCTCCGCTAAACCGCTGAGCAACTCGTGGCGGTCGGCACCGAGCACCACCGCCCGATGCTCAAAGCGCGACCGGCCCGCCAGCGACCAGCCGACATCAGCGGTATCCAACTGCTCACGCGGACCGATGAACTCGCCCAACCGCGCCGCCTGAGCCGCCAGTGCCACCGCGCTCTTGGCCGAAACCACCCACGGCACCAACGACGGCA
Organism: Mycobacterium sp.; assembly: GCF_035623875.1. Classification (GTDB taxonomy): domain Bacteria; phylum Actinomycetota; class Actinomycetes; order Mycobacteriales; family Mycobacteriaceae; genus Mycobacterium. Next base: position 3,191 of record NZ_DASPSP010000126.1, read on the forward strand.
CCGGACCAACCTCCGACACCCCTGCTACCGCTGGAGCGTCCTCGATAATCACATGCGCGTTGGTGCCACTGATCCCAAACGACGACACCCCCGCCCGACGCACGCGACCGTTGACCGGCTTGGCCTTCCAGGGCTGAGCCTCGGCCAACAGCTCCACTGACCCCGCCGACCAATCCACATGGGGACTCGGCGCATCCACGTGCAACGTCGCCGGCAACACCTCGTGGCGCATCGCCTGCACCATCTTGATCACACCGGCCACCCCCGCCGCGGCCTGGGTATGACCCATGTTCGACTTGATCGACCCCAACCACAGCCGCTCGGCCCGGTCCTGTCCATAAGTGGCCAGCAAAGCCTGGGCCTCGATCGGATCACCCAGCGTGGTGCCCGTACCGTGGCCTTCCACCACATCCACCTCGGCCGCACTAAGCCCGGCGTTGGCCAGCGCCGCGCGCACCACCCGCTGCTGCGACGGCCCGTTGGGCGCGGTCAAACCATTCGACGCCCCATCCTGATTCACCGCCGAACCACGCACCACCGCCAACACAGGGTGCCCGAAGCGCTGCGCATCCGAGAGACGCTCGACGACCAGCATCCCGCCACCCTCGGACCAGCCGACGCCGTCGGCGGCTTGCGAGAATGGCTTGCAGCGGCCGTCCGGCGACAGACCCCGGTGTCGGCTGAATTCGACGAACACGGTGGGGGTGGCGTTGACGGTGACACCGCCGGCCAGCGCGAGGTCGCACTCGCCCGATCGCAGCGACTGCACCGCCATGTGCAGGGCCACCAGCGACGATGAGCACGCGGTGTCCACCGACACTGCGGGACCCTCCAGCCCCAGCACATAGGCCACCCGGCCGGTCGCCACACTGGACGTCATACCGGTCAGCCGGTACCCCTCGATCTCTTCGGCGAGCATGCCGTAGCCCTGAGCGATGATTCCGGCGAAGACGCCGGTGGCGCTGCCCCGCAACGTGGTCGGGTCAACCCCCGCCCGCTCCAACGCCTCCCACGACAATTCCAGGAGCATCCGATGCTGCGGATCCGTCGCCAGTGCCTCGGACGGTGAGACGCCGAAGAATCGCGCGTCGAAGCCCGCGACATCGTCGACGAAACCGCCCGCACGCGCGTACGACTTGTGCGGCGCATCGGGATCTTCGTCGAACAGCCCGGCCAGATCCCAGCCGCGGTCGGTGGGGAACTCCGACATCACGTCGCGGCCCTGGGCCACCATGTCCCACAGGCCTTCCGGGGAATCGACACCGCCGGGGAAACGGCACGACATTCCGACGATCGCGATCGGCTCGCTCGAGCGCTCCAGCAGCGCACGGTTCTTGCGCTTGAGGCGCTCGACCTGGACCAGGGCTTTCCGCAATGCTTCGGTCGCATGCTGAAGTTGGTCAACCATGTCGTTACCCCTCGCCTAACGTCGGCCGTCGCCGAACCTGGAATGCGGCCCCCAGCGCAGGAGCCGAATCAAGAACATCGTTGGCGTGGGTGGCCAACTTCGACAGGGTTCCCACTACTTCCGATACTCCCGGCTTTGTATACGGAGAAGTCCCGCGATGCGCCGACTTGCTCGCCCGATTCACGCCCTGGGCCTGCAGCTAATTGCGCCGTGCCCAGGGATCCATGGCGAGACTTTACCCGTCACCGGTGAGCCGGGGTTAAGCGCGTGGTGGCACGGCGTTCAGCGGTCGGGCCGGTCAGCGCCAGCCGTCGGCCGCCACGGCGGCTTGCATCAGCGCATCGCACAGTTCGCGTAATTCGGGTGTCCCGGCCCCCTCGTCGAGCGCCGTGGCAACGTCTTCTGCCGCGCATCGAACCTGGTAGACGCGATCGGACAGGTCAGCGGCCTCGTCGGCGGACAGCACCACCGCGTCGGCAGGCAACGACGCAGCTTTCGCACCGTTGATCGAGGCCCGCTGCTCGTAGGCCCGCTGCCGACACGATTGCCGGCAGTACTGGCGGCGACGGCCCATC
>NZ_DASPSP010000142.1:0-9347 GCF_035623875.1 Mycobacterium sp.
ACTTTGACCGCTCAATGTCGCGTTGGGATCGCCCTTCCAGAACAGACCGTCGTTGAGTGGGACATACTGTTCGTCGCTTTCGCACATCTCGACCGTCGGGGCGCGCTTGCCCGGCTTTGTCTCGCAGGGTGTGTTGCGGACACCTCGGACGTTCATGTCGGAGTTCTGCGGAATGCGGCAGTACAACTCTCCATCAGTGCGGTCGGGATAGTCCTGCCGGACAGGAATCCGCTGTTGTTGTACTGGGAGAAATCCGGTGTTGCATGGCGGCGGCAGGTTGAGGTTCAAGTTGAAGTCGAGATAAATGCCTTTGTAGTCCTGCTTGGCGACCCTGTCCGGCACGATGATCGACGACATCACCGCGGTCCCCTGCGGGAAGAGCACCAGCAACTCCTCGAGGTCGTTGCGGTAGGTCAGCGCGATGTTGCCCAGGCTGACCAAATTGGCCAGCAGCACCGGCAGCGTGGGCGCCAGCCGGTCGAACAGCGCGGTGCCTTCATCGAGCGCGGGGCCAGCGGTGTTGAGCAGGTCCGCGAACGAATTGTCCTGCGCCTTAAGTTGACTGGTGATCGAGTTCACCCGCCGGGCCCAGGTTGCGATCGAATCCGACGTCCGGACCTGAGAGCTGGCCACCGGCGGGAACTCGTCGATCAGTCGCGAGAACGTGTCGCTGGTCTTGCCGGCGTCGATCGCCAACGAGGTGCCACCGTCGACAAGCCGGGACAGTTCCGGGCCCAGACCCGCGACGGCCTTGGAGGCCTCGTCGACGACGGTGTGCAAGTTGTCCTGCGGAATCGCCTGTAGGGCCTTGTTGGTGGTATCGAGCAGAGATCCGATGTCGACGGGGATCTGTGTCTTGCCGACTGCGATGACGTCGCCGTCGCGCAACGTCGGACCGGTGTCGTTGGCGGTGCCGGATTGCGTTGTCAGCTCCAGGAACTGCTCACCGATGGCCGAGCGGCTGTGAACTGCGGCGGTCACGTTCGAGGGAATCGCGATGTCGGATTTCAGCGAAAGAACCGCGCGGACTCCGTTCTGGGTGACGTCGACCGATTTGACGCTGCCGACCTCACTGCCGCGATAGTTCACCACCGACGTCGGGTACAACCCGCCGGACGCGGGCAGGTCGACGTTCACCGTGTATCTGCCAACCCCCAGCAGCGCCGGCACTTTGACGAAGCCGAACGCCATGACGGCGACGGAGAGGACGGTGACCGACGCAAGGATCGCCAACTGTGTCCACACCCGGCGGGACAGGCGCAACGAGCTGGTACGCGACATGCTAGTAACCCCCCCAGTGGTAGGGCGCGATCAACGGGTTCGCCGCGGTATATGGGCTGGGCATCTGGCCGATGGTGCGACCCCACTGCAGTTCGAGTTCGGTGAGGTTTCCCTCCCACTTCGACCCGGTGAAGAAACCGCTGTCCAGGCGGCTCAAGGTCAGGTCGACCACGAGCGAGATGTTGGCAAAGTCCCCCCGAAACCAGTTGGGCACAGTGCTTTTCACCCACGGCAGGGTGGAGAGGAAGTCCAGACCCCTGGTCAGCGCGGGCCCGGCGTTGGCCAACTCCCGCAGCGCCGGTGCGAGGTTGCGGAAGTTGTCGGTCAGCGATTTCTTGGTCTGATTAATCGTCGAGGCGGCGACGGCGCTGAACTGGCCCACCGAATTGATGGCGTTCACCAACGTCTTTCGGGTATCCGACAGGACGCCCAGCGCTTGCGGGATCGTGGTGAGCGCCCTATCGACCGTCGGATCTTTCTCCGCCACCTGGCCGACCAACGAGTTCAGACTGTCGATGGCGGTGATGATGTCGTCGGTCTGGGCTTTGGTCTCCGTGATGAAAATGTCGAGTTGGCTCAACAGGCTGCGCATCTCTTGTTCGCGGCCGGTCAACGCTGTGGCGAAAGTCCGGGTGATCTCTTGAAGATCCCCCAGCCCACCGCCGTTGAGCAGAATCGCCACCGACGCGAGGGTCTGCTCGGTGGTCGGGTAGGTCGCGGCTCTAGACAGCGGGATCACCGAGCCGTTCTTGAGCTCACCTCTCGGTGCCTCGTCGGTCGGGGGCGCCAACTCGATGTGCATGGAACCCAACAGGCTGGTCTGGCCGACCTTGGCGGTACTGTTCGCCGGCAGATGAATACTACCGTTGATCCGCATGGTCACCAGCGCATGCCAGTCCTGCACCTCGATCTTGGTGACGTTGCCGACGTTGACATCGGCGACACGTACCCGGGTGTTTGGCTGGATGACGACGACGTCAGGTAGCTGCGCCTGAATGGTGTATGCGCCCTTGCCAACGCCCTGTGTCCCCGGCAGCCGCAGGGTGTTGAGGCCCTTCCAGCCACAACCCGTCATCAGGCACAGGCACGAAAGGACAAGGCCCGCAATCACTGTACGTCTCATGGCGTGCCTTTCGGCGGCACGGGTGCGGCCGCAGGCACCATCAGGCCTGGCAGGCCGGCGTTGGGGTCGGTCGACCGGACCGCGGCCGGCGCCGGCGGTAGCGCACCCCCCGGCAAAGCTTGGGGCGACGTCGGCGGTGGGCCCGCCGCGTCAGCCGGCGGGGCGCCCGGAGCTCCCGGCGGCGGGATGTGCGGATTGAGCTTGTCTTCGCTGTACGTGATCTCGTTGGGCCGTGCGGACGCCCCCACAAACGGGTTGAAACCGAGCGGCGGGAAGTTGTACTGACGGTTCTTCATGATCGGGGACAAATACTGCTCGCACAGTCGCGCCGACTGCTTGGCGCCGACACGGCCAGCGGATTCGATTGCACCGCAGAGGAACTGGACGGTGTCGGCGAAGTTCACCGGGGCCAGGATGCCGGTCACCGCGCTCTGCGCAGGTTGATAGATGTTGAGGAAGTTCTGAAACGTGTCGGGCGCAACGTGCAGGGTTTGCTTGATGTCGCGGCGGCTTTCGTTCAATGCCGTGGTGATGGCGTTGAGGTGATCGAACGTCGTACCGATGGCCTCTCGGTTTTCGGCGACGAAGGGACGCAGATCGTTGACCGCACCGTCCAATCCCTGGATCGCCTGGCCCCACTCGTTCGGGGTATTCGTCATCACGGTCGTGATGTTGGCCAGGTTCTTGTTGAACGAGGCCAGCAGCTCGCTGCTCGACGTCAGCGCAGAGACGAACGTCTCCAGGTTGCGCACCGTGCTGAAAATGTCGGTGCTGTGGTCACCGAGCGCTGAAACCGCTTGGGAGAGCTTGATTACCGTGTCCCGCGCGGTGTCACCTTCGCCACGCAGGTTCGCGGCGGTGGTGTTGACGAATTGGCCCAACGCGCTTGTCCCGCCCGGCGTGGTGGGTTGCAGGGACTCGGTCAGCTTCTCCAACTGCTTGCGCAGGTCGTCCCACTCGACGGGGACCGCGGTCCGCTCCTCCGGAATGGTCGCGCCGTCAGCCAGTTTCGGGCCACTGGAATAGACCGGGACGAGCTGGATCGCCCGCGAGGTCACCAGCGACGGCGACAGGATCGCCGCACGCACATCGGCGGGCACCGCATACTGCGAGTCGACGGTGAAAGTGACCTTGGCCGCGTTGGGCTGCGGGTCGATCTTCTCGATGGTTCCCACCGCGACGCCGAGGATGCGGACTTCGTCGCCGGTGTAGATGCCGTTGGTGTTCGGGAAGTAGGCGACGTAGGTGTTGCGGGTCACCTGTTTCCACCACGGCGTGACCATCATGCTGATCCCGACGAGCAGGAGCAGGACCAGGCTGATCGCCGTGCCAATCTGCGTGGCGCGCCGATGGTTCAGAAGCCAAGCGACGGCTTTGTCCAGCCGAGTGCGCACGTTCGCGAACGCCATCAGCGACCCCCGTTCGCGGGTACTTCGTTGGGTGCCGGCAGGTACACCGGCGTCTGCGTGGGCGGCGGCTTGAGATCCGCCGGCGGTCCGGGCGGCGGGCCGCCCGGCGGCGGCGCCGGTGGCGGCGGCCGGTACGGATAGCAATTGGGGCCAGGGAGCGGAACTCCGGGCGGACCGCACTGTTGCTGATCGGGGTTGCCGGTGATCGCATCCGGGATCGACCGTCGCGGCTCGCCGCCTTGCCCGGTGCGCGGGTACGGCAACGGCAGCAGTGGCAGACCTGGCTGGCCATTGCCCGGGTCGGTGAGTTGCGACGGCAGCAGCACGTTGGGGTCGAGCCCTAGATCTGAGAAGGCCGCATCGGTGAACGGCTGCACGAATTGTCCCGGTACCAGGTTGACCAGTGAAGCCTTGAAGAACGGCCCGGACCCCAGTACCTCACCGAACGTCACCGCATACTTCGGAATGAGATACAACGTGCGCTGCAGCTCCTTCTTGCGGTCGTCCAAGATCGACAACACACCGTTGAGCTTGTCCAGCGCGGGCTTGAGCTGCGTTCGGTTATCGCCGACGACGGCAGATATCTGCCGGGTCGCGGCGCCGATGTTGGTCATCAGCGCGTCGACGGAATTACGTTGCGTCAGAAGCTCGGCCAGCAACGCATTGGCATTGATGACGAGGTTAGCGATCTGATCGCTGCGCTTGGCCAACACCGAGGTCACCTTGTTCGCATTGCCCAGTAGGCTGCGCAGCTTCGCATCGCGGTTGTCCAGCGTGCTGGAGAACTGCGCCACCCCCTCCAGTGCGGCTTTCAAATCAGGCGGCGTGTTCTTGAAGGTGTCCGCCAGTGTGGTGAGCGCCGACGACAGCTTTGTGGTGTCCAAAGCGCTGATAGTGCTGGTCAAGTCGCCCAGCGCATCCGGCAGGTCATAAGGCGCGCGAGTGCGCTCGATCGGGATGGGGCCTTGGAGCTTGCCGTCCCCGCGCGGAGTGATCTCGAGCATCTTTGTGCCGAGCACGGTTTCGGTCTTGATCGACGCTTCGGTGCGGTTGCCGAGTGCGACGTCGTCGTCGACGGTGAAGTTGACCAGCACCTTCGTCCCGTCCAATTTGACGCTGGACACCCGACCGACCGACAGCCCGGACACTCGCACGTCGCTGTCCGGCTTGATTCCACCAGCCTCGGTGAAATACGCGGAATAGCCAGACTTGCCGGTGAGGAAGGGGAGCTTCTCGTAGGAGAAGACCGCAACCACCAAGGCGACCACGATGCCGATGCCGACCAAGCCGACCGTGACCCGGTTGCGCTCGGCAAGCGGCTTGATGTTGCGCGGCTTGAACTTTTCTTTCAGGGCGCTAAAACGGCCTTTGATCGCGGTCATTTTTTCGGTAAGCACCGCCCGGTAACCTGGCTCACCAGCTTGACGAACGTGGGCTGTCCGTTTCTGCCGTTGAGCTTGATGATCACGTCACAGATGTAGAAGCCGAAGTAGTCGCCGTACAGGCCGTTGCGCGAGAGCACCTGGTAAACGTCAGGAAGGGTTCTGACGAGGTCGTCGACGTAGTTGTGATCGGACTCGATTTGCCCTGACACCCGGTCGGTTTGGACGACGGTGTCTTTGATTGGCTGACGCGCCGCCGTCAACAAGTCGGCAACCGATCCCGTCGCGGCGTTGATGTAGGCGACGTCTTTGGTGATATCGGTCTTGCGCTCGGAGAGTGCCCCGACAAGCTGGGAGAGTTTGTCCAAGCCTTGCGAGAATTCTTTGTCGCGAGCGCCGAAGGTGTGCAGCACGGTGTTCAGGTTGGTGATCACTTCGCCGATGAGCTTGTCGCGGTTGGCCAGCGTGGTGGTCAGCGCAGATGTTTCGCCGAGCACCGACGAGATGGTGGCCCCCTCGCCCTGGAACACCCTGAGCAGTTGGCCGGACAGCGCATTCACTTGGTCGGGATCTAACGCCCGGAAGAGCGGTCGAAAACCACCGATGAGAGCGTCGACGTCGAGAGCCGGAGAGGTCCGGGCCAACGGAATCGTCGCTCCCGGAGGCAATCTGCGCGGCGGACCGGGCCCATCCTCGAGGGCGAGATAGCGGTCGCCGATGAGGTTTTCGTAGCGTACCGATGCTTTGGTGCCCTCGGTGAGCCTCAGCCCCTTGTCAATGGCGAAGTCGACGTGGACGGTGCCATCCTTGTTCAGTTTGAGGTGACTGACTTTGCCCACTTCGACACCGGCGATGCGGACGAAGTTTCCGCCCTTGAGGCCGGAAACATTGGAAAACTCCGCGCGGTAGGAGGTGCGGGTGTCGAACCGGAACTGGCCGAAAACCGTAACCAGAATGAACACGAAAGCAAGCGAGACAACGGTGAACGCCACCACGCGCGCGATGGCGCCGGCGTTGGGTCTCATTGCGGTTCCTTACTTTTCGTCGCGGGTCAGGGCGCCGGCGGCGGTGCGGGCGGGAGCGGTGGCGTCGCGGCGCCGGCGTAATCAGGTGCACCGGACGGCGGTTGTCCGGGGTAGGCCGGTGCCAGGCCCGGCGCCGGACCGCCAGGGTAACGGATCAGCGGCGGCTGGGGTGTTCCCTTGGTGACCGGGAAGTAGTTGTTGTAGCCGGGGAAGCCGATCCCGGGGTTAGGCCGGATGTCCAATCCGGTACCGAATCCGGTGTCGGTGACCAGGTACTTGACCGGGAAGTTCGCGCTGGCGTCAGGCAGCGAGCCACAACTGGGCCTGCCGCCCGGGCCACCCTTGGCCTGCACGACCGGCAGGTTGTCGGGATAGCGATAGGGGTCGTCGCCGAAGAGCAGTCCACCATCGATCATCAGGGATTTGCCGTTGCCCCCCATGGCAGCTCGACCGCCGTTCTCCAGGTACCACACCGCGCCCTCGAAGGTGCACTTGTAGGTCGGTGAGTATTTATTCACCAGCTCGAAGGTTGGCGCCACCAGGTTGATCGCGCTGACCAGGTTCTGCTCATTGCGGCCGATCGTGTTGATCCCCGCATTCGAGAAGCCGATTGCATCCAGCAGCACCTCGTTGAGCGCCTTCTGTTGTTTACTGATCGTCACGCTGGTTGTCGAGAATGCGTCCAGTGTCGACAGGATGTCCTGCGCCGCAACTGAATAGGCTTCGGCGGTCTTACCTAACAACTGCCAGTCCTTCCGGATGGTCTGCTGTTTCGGGTTTACGGCAACGAGCGCTCTGTTCCCTTCGGTGATCGCCTGACCTATCCGAGCGCCCTTGCCGCGAAAAGCGTCGGACAACGCCGAGAGCACGCCGTTCAGCTTTGCCGGATCGATTGCACGGACTATCGACTGCAAGTTTTCGAAGACAGTGTTGACCTCAACCGTCACGTTGCGGCTACGTAACACAGCACCTTTGGCCAGTTGTCGATGAGTGGCGCCCTCTTCAGGGACGATGAGGTCGACATACTTTGCGCCGAACGCAGTGCTGGACTTGATCTCCGCCTCGGTATTGCTTGGCAGATACCGGAATTCGTTCGGATAAATTTTCAGCTTCAGCTTCGAAAGGTTCGTGCCGGCCGAATCGACATAGGATTCAACGTGGTCTACTTCACCGATCTGGACGCCGCGCAGCTTGACTTTCGCGTCGTCCTCCATGACCAGACCGGCCCGATCGGAAATCACCGTGAGTGGAACGGTCGTCTTCAGCGTTCCCTCGAACGCCATCGCGGTCAGCGTGCTGATCGCGACGATCACCAGAACGAGTACCGGTGCCCACCAGATTGGATCAATTCCCCGGCGCCGCCGGGACTCTTGGCTCATCCCGTCACCCCGACAAGTGGAAGTTGCCGGACTGCCCATATACCGACAGCGTGATGGTTAGCAGGATGAAAACTCCGGCGGTGATCGAGGCGCGCACCGCGCGACCGACCGCCTCACCCACGCCCGCCGGTCCGCCGGTGGCGTTGTAGCCGTAGTAAGCGTGAATTGCCATCACCGCAGCCGCCATCGATAGCGCCTCGACGAACGACCAGAGCAGGTCGGTGGGATGCAGAAACGACGAGAAGTAGTGGTCGTACACACCGCGGGACTGCCCGTAGACGATCGTCGTGCCGAATCGGGTGGCCAGAAACGACATCAGCACGGCGACAGTGTAGATCGGGATGACCGCCAGAACCCCAGCCACGATGCGGGTGGATGCCAGGTAGGTGATCGGCCGGATGGCCATCGACTCCAACGCATCGATCTCTTCGTTGATGCGCATAGCCCCGAGTTGCGCGGTCGCGCCGGCACCGATGGTGGCGGCCAGCGCCACACCCGCCGTCGCCGGTGCGATGAACCGGACATTGAGAAACGCTCCCAAAAAACCTGTGAGAGCTTCGATTCCGACGTTGGACAGCGTGTTGTAGCCCTGGACGGCGATCAGTGCGCCGGTGGTCAAGGTCAAAAATCCGATAATGACCACGGTGCCGCCGATGACGGCGAGTGCGCCGGTGCCCATGCCCAGGACGGCGATCAATCGCAGTACCTCACCCGGGTAGCGCCGAACCGCGTCTACGGTAGAGACGAGCGCGGTGCCGATAAACGCCGTTTGCTCCCCCACACTGCGGACCGAGTCGACCAGCCGACCCAGGAGCTCGGCACCGGGTATGTACCTCTCATCTTCGTCGGCTTCCGCACTGCCGCCCGCCCTGGAGGCGAACTTGCCCATGGCGGCGCTTCCCCCCTCGGATTTGGCATTGCGCGCCCTTTTCCGCCGCGGCTTGCCGCGACTCTTCGCTTCGGCGGTGCTCATGGCGATACCTTCACGCCGAATGCGGTGGCCAAGATGTTGATCAAGAACAGAGCCATGAACGCAAACACCACCGTCTCGTTGACGGCGTTGCCCACCGCAATCGGGCCGCCGCCAACGGATAAGCCCTTGTAGCATGCGATCAGACCCGCCGAAAGCCCAAAGAGCAATGCTTTGACCAGGGACACTATTACCTGCGGAAGGCCGGTCAGCAATGTCATCCCAAAGATGAACGCCCCTGGCGTGACGTGTTGCACGTACACGACGAAGAAGTAGCTGCCGGTGAGGCCTACCACCGCTACCGCCGAATACAGCAGCAGCGCAACGAATGTCGCGGCAATCACCCGCGGTACCACCAGTGCCTGGATGGGGTTGACGCCGATGACCTTCATCGCGTCGATCTCCTCGCGAATCGTCCGGGCGCCGAGGTCCGCGCACATCGCGGTGGAGCCCGCGCCAGACACCACGATCGCGGTCACCACCGGTCCTACCTGGGTGACCGAAGCCAACGCAGCACCGGCACCCGACAAGTCACCGGCGCCGACCTCGATCAGGACGATGTTCAGCGTGAAGACGATGAGGACGGTGTAGGGGATCGACAGCACCAGCGTGGGCACGATCGACACCCTCGCGACGAACCAGATCTGATCGATCAGTTCGCGCAGCGCGAACGGCCGCCGGAAGGCGGCGGCGAATGTCTCGCCCGCCAAAACGACAAAGTCGCCGACGCCGGCGACGGGTTTCGACCAATCAATCCCGGATACCGTCGGCCCTGGAG
>NZ_DASPSP010000146.1:0-3843 GCF_035623875.1 Mycobacterium sp.
GCCCCACCAAAAAACGGCTGCCGTCGTAGAACACCGCCGAGGGCATCAACGAACCCGCCGCCGACAACCGCAGCTCCTGCACGTAGCCGTGCCGGTCCCGAAACGCCGCCGCGGTATTCGAGCTGCCGAAATCAATCGCCAACGCCACGCCCGTGGCAAACTCAGCCACCACTCACCACCGTTCGTGCCTACCCACCCGGGTGACCGGCCCCACAAGGGATCAGTCCCCCACACCGCCTGGGATCGATCTGGCTGCCGCAGTGATGCTACGTGTGCTACGGGCGCTGCGTGTTGGGTTTGAGCGCCGCGTTCACTGTCCCGCGCTAACGGCCCATGAAAACATGGACGTCGGCGGCGCGTAGCCGATACGTTTGTGGTGCGGGCCTAGTCCATCGCAGGTGGTGGGGACTGAACCGCTCGCAGAGCAGAGCCGATCGCAGGGAGTGTGCGTCTTGGCAGTCAGGTCGGAGGATTGGGAGGCGCTGGCGGAACGTGCTACCCGTCGGCCCCAGTGGGTGCGATGAGTGCCAGTGACTGTCTGGGTGGATCGTCGACCTGACCGCGAGTATCAGTAGGATCCGGTGAGGTTAATGCGATTTCAACACTCGATCTCGCACAAGGCCTTTCGAGTGTTTTCCGACTACCGCTGGCACATCCTGGTGGTGGCCGGCATTGGTGCGTTCGCCCTGGGTTGCGCTGGGTATTGGGGGTACTTATCCGGCCAACACAAAGGTCCCTCGCTCAGTGACGTCGCTTACGCGAGCATGCAGCTGTTCTTCGGGACGACTTTGGCCGAAACCCACCTGCCCACCTCGCTGAACGTCGCCCGTTTTTTGGCGTTCATCGTCACGGGGTGGGCGGGTGTTACGGCGATCGCAGCTCTGTTTGCCGACAGGGTACGGCAAATGCGTATCCCGTGGATGCGCGGTCATGTCGTGGTGTGCGGTCTCGGCTATAAGGGCAGCGTGTTTGTCGACCATCTGCGTGACGCCCATGCGGGCGTGGTGGTCATCGAGGCCGACGCCAACAATCCCCACATCGACTTGTGCCGTAGCCGGGGGGTGCCGGTGATCGTCGGTGATGCGCAGCTGAAGCGCACATTGCACACCGCCGGTGTGGAGCGCGCGGCCCGGCTGCTGGCTGTCACCCCTGAGGACGCGGTCAATACCGAGATCGTGGCCGTCGCCAGTGAGTTGGTCGCGTCCCGTTCCGGCGGTCAATTGGGCTGTCTGGCCCAAATCACCGACCCCCACTTGTGCGCGTTACTGCGGATTCAAGAGACCAAGCGCACCGACTCTGCGTCGGCACTGGACTTCTTCAATACCGACGAGATCAGCGCGCGCTTGATGCTCGACGAGTTTCCCATCGACACCGAGCACGGGCAGCCACACATTCTGGTCGCCCACCTTGATGACTTGGGAGCCTGGCTGATTTGGCACGCGGCGCGCGATTGGTACGACAGCCGCCGCGACGACACCTCCCCGCTGCTGGTCACTGTGCTGGACGACCGAGGGGATCAGCGGGTGCGCGCACTGCTCGCCCAACATCCCGACCTGGAAAAGGTATGTCAATTCATCAGCCTCTCGACTTCGGCCCGCGACATCCAGCAGCTGCCGGCCCATCATGCCGACGCGGCAGCCCCACCGCTAACCCGCGCCTATGTCACTGCATATCGCGACGAGAACGCACTTCAGACCGCGCTTAAGTTGCGCCACGCATTGCATCCGGCCATCGGCCTTGTCGTCGCGCTGTCGCGCTCAGATGGGGTATCTCGGATCATGAGCGACACCTGGAGCACCAATGGCCCGCTCGCAAACGTCGTCGTTTTCCCGACGCTGGAGCGCATTTGCACGGTCGATCTCATCCAGGGCGGATCGTTCGAAGCCATCGCGCGCGCGCTGCATGAGCGCTGGCGCGCCGAGCAGATCGCGGCGGGCAACCACGCCCCAGCGTGGGCGGAACTGGACGAATCGCGCAAAGAGTCCAGCCGCGCCCAAGCCCGCGACATCGCCGCGAAGTTGCGCAGTCTCGAATACGAGCTCGCGCCGTTGCACGACTGGGATGCTGCAAGTTTCACATTCACCAACCCGGAGATCAAAACACTTGCCATCGCCGAACATGACCGCTGGATGCGTGAACGCCTCGCCGACGGCTGGACCCTGGGAGACAAAGATGTCCAGCAAAAGAAAAGTCCGTATCTTGTGCCGTTCGAGGACCTGCCCGACGACATCGCCGAATTTGACTGCATGTTCGTGAAGGAATACCCTGCCATCCTCGCCTCGGTCGGTCTGCAAATCGTCTCAGTCACATCAGTTCTCGGCTCAGGCGGGCCTTGAACGCATCGTTTGTCTCGCCCCGTCGCTTAGGGTGACAAAGCCTGACTCGATTGCACGGGCTGTCAGGGCGGATAGGACCCGAGCCGCGGCGTTGTCGGCTGCACCGCCGGAGTCTTCGTTGGAGCATAACGCGTCTTCGTGATAGGACGAATCGAGATCGTCGGGTAGCCAACGGGATTTCGAAGCGAGTGCCGGATGGTTGTCGGATGCCGTGACATCCATCAGAACCAAAGATGGTGTGAGATAAGGTATTTCTCGACTAATCCGAGCACCAAGAAGGCACGTTGCCTAGTTTGTCGTTCCCAGAAGAACGCCACCACAGAGCTTCGGAGTTAGGGCCTCGAACCGCTGGCGGCTGATCATCGATTCGATGGTCAATCACAAAAAGCCAGGGACGCCTAGCGCAGACAGGAGTAGGTCGTTCTGTTGCATTGGGAACGCCCCCGGGCCCCCTCTCCCCGGGGGCGGGCCGTTCTTCGGTGGTCGGACACCGCTTTGGCGCTCAATTCCGACTAAACCGAATGCCGAGGGAATGTTATGCTGCGAGGCCGGCGGCCCAGGCGTGAACCTGGGCATCACTACCGACGATTTGTGTCTTGATCGTCATGGAGGGCGCGTAGAGCGTGCCCACCCAACGCCCCATCTCAAAGTCCACCCGCAGCACCCCACCGTCGGGCAACCTGTAATGCCCACTGCGCATCGCTTTGCCCATTGGCCACTCCCATCGGTGTCGCTGCGGCGGCGAGCCGCTCTCATAGAGATATACGGCCGAGCACGCAGGAGCGTTCAGCACCGCCGCAGACAAGATCGACGAAACCACGGCCCGGATCTACGCGCACAGCAAAGACGACGGCTTTAGACGCCGGGAAGAGTTTGGGTGCAGTTGATACATCCTCGTGACACCAAGGCCGTTTCCGGGCCTTCACGGGCCGCGTCAGTAGGCGAAAATGCTGGTCAGGATGGTGCCCCCGGCAGGATTCGAACCTGCGGCCTTCTGCTCCGGAGGCAGACGCTCTATCCCCTGAGCTACGGGGGCGCATATGCGAGATGCTGCGCCAACGGGCCACGACAGACTAACGCATGACGGCGGCCGGCTGCCCACCGGAATGGATTCGAGGCCGGGGCACCCCAGCCAATAGGATGGCCTGCGTGAATCCCGCCGACCTGGCCGAGCTGCTCAAGGCCACCGCGACCGCGGTGCTGGCCGAGCATGCGCTCGACACCGCCGCGCTGCCGCCGGTGGTCACCGTCGAGCGGCCGCGCAACCCCGAGCACGGCGACTACGCCAGCAACCTGGCGTTGCAGCTCGGCAAGAAGGTCGGCGTCAACCCCCGTGACCTGGCCGGATGGCTGGCCGAGGCGCTGGCCCAGGCCGACGGCATCGCCTCGGCGGAGGTGGCCGGGCCCGGCTTCATCAACCTGCGCCTGGACGCGTCGGCGCAGGGCGTCGTCATCAACAACGTCATCGATGCCGGCCACGCCTACGGCAACTCCGATGCTCAGGCCG
>NZ_DASPSP010000172.1:0-2792 GCF_035623875.1 Mycobacterium sp.
TTCTTCTTTGCCTTCTTCTTTGCCCCGTCTGCCAACTGCAGTAAAGGCCACCGCAATTGCTGCCGACGACGTCGACGAGAAGGCCAGATTCCCTTCCGAAGCGATCGAACTAGTCAAGGAAGCAAAGTTCGAGGCAACAGACGCTGCGGCCAACGATCCGTTCTCTCTGCCGAGCGGGCAGGGTACTCGCACCGAATCAGCGGACCGGGAATTGAAGACCGGATGATCGTGCCCCTCTACGACGACCTCGATGACGGCATGGCCGTTGTTCTCGGCAAATTGCCACTAGGAGCACTTCGGCGAGGCGTTCGGGTTGTCAACTCATCACTGTGAAGTCGCGCACAGCGCATGCGTCGAACTCGGAATAGAGCGAATTGTGTTGGGCCTCATCCGGTCGCACGGTTTCGAGCCCGCGATGTGGCTGACGCGAGTACGTACGAATCCAGGTCGGACCGTTGATTGAAATGAGCAAAATAAGATCGAGAGCACGACTATCCGCTAGCGGCGGAAGCCGACCGCGGAGCCAGCGCAACATGCCGTTGACGACGACAGAGGTGCCGACATTTTTCGGACCGTCTGAGTCGCCATTGTTCGGCGTGGTTCATCTGCCGGTCGATAACCAGATCAGGGGCGGAGTACTGATCTGTGGTTCGCTCGGAAAGGAGGGGATGGAGAGTGTCCGACTACACCGGTTCCTCGCCGACAGCCTGGCGCGCCGCGGTTTCGGCGTGCTGCATTTTGATTATCTAGGCTTGGGTGATTCTGCATACGCTCAGGTCCGTGATGACGCGGTGGCCAACTGGGTGGCAAGCGTGGGCCACGCGCTCGACTACCTCACGCTGATCGGCGCGGAGTCGGCGACCGCTATCGGCATACGTGCCGGGTGCCTGATCCTCGACGAGTACCTGGCCCAATCCCACACGGTCAACCGCGTGGTCTACCTCGATCCCGCTGGAACAGGCAGGCGTTACCTTCGGGAACACACCACGCTGTTCCGGTTGTCGGCGGGCGAGGACGCTCATTCGCCCGGCGAAGTGTCAATCATCGGCGGGCGGTTGAGCGACCACGCCGCCGCAGAATTCGCCGCGCTGCGGATGGGTGCCAATCCAGTCAGCGCCCATGGCGTCGACAACGTACTTCTGGTGGGACGACCAGCCCAGACCGACAAGCGCGTTACCGCCCTGGCGTCGGCCGAGGGAGTTGATTCGATCATTACCGGTGGTCTGGCGGAATGCGCCCGGTCGCAGGATTGGTTGTTACCGATCCCTTACACCGCGGTCGATTCGATCATCGAGTGGATCGACGGAAAGGTTCCCACTCGCACCCATCGCGCCGTACCCCAATACCTGACAACGGTGACGATGCCGGCCGAAGGGCCCGACGGGGTCGACGTTTTCGAGAGCATCGAACGAATCGAGCCGGACGGCCTATTCGCCATCCGCACGCTGCCCCGACGCCGGAGTCCCGCGCCCGCAAAGACCGTGTTGTTCTTCGTGGCGGCCAAAAACTTACACGTAGGACCCAGCCGGGAGTGGGTCGAATTGTCACGTCGCATTGCAGCGGCCGGGTCACAGGCGTTGCGCTGGGACCCGGCAGGACTGGGCTTGTCGGGTCAGATCAGCCGGGACCCTTGGCGCTTTGTGTATTCCAAGGCTGACATCACCGACTCGATAGCGGTGGCCAGACATGCGTGCCAAGACGCCGGCGAACTCGAGCTTGTCGGTATCTGCTCCGGCTCGTGGTACGCCGCTCACGCCGCCCGCAATATCGGTGCGCAGTCGGCGATCCTGGTCAACCTGATGCCGTGGAATTGGCGCGTCACCCCCACCTTGCTGTCGCAGTGGTACGGCCGGAAGAAAGCGCTACACGCCAACGCGGCTGGTGACACGGGCGGCGGCCCCTCCGAATCTAGGACAAAGCGCCGACTCACAGCACTTCTCAAACCGGCTAGGAAGCGGACGAAGAGCTTTATGCACAACCACCTCCCGCGATACGTCCTGCGGGTGTTGAGCCGGGTCGGACTCGTGTGGCTGCCGGAGGATGTTCTGACAACGCTTGCCCACCGTGGAACCGACGTGACGCTGATTGCCTCGCCCGAGGATGCGGAGCAGTTCACTGCCAGAGGCGGTCGGGCAGCCCTTGACCGGCTGCAATGGACGTCGCAGCCGCCCCGCCTGATCGCCCCACCCACCGGCGATCATGCCGCGAATCACCCGGCGACATTGGCGGCGATCCGCAACGCGGTGTTGCCGGTACCTGCCGTTTTCCCATCGGAGCACATCCCCGTAACGGACATTACGTCGATTGAGAGTCGCCGAATCCGCTAGTGCCCCGCGCCGGACTCACGATGGGTTTCGGGCACGGCGAGTCGAGTCTGCGCTAGCGCATGAAGTTTCCTACTCGGACTCGGCCGGACTACAGACCACGAGAACGACGGCCATTGCGTGGCAATCGGCGTGCGAAAGCGACAAAGACGAGCTGAGCCAGCCTTGGTGTTGTGCTCGCTCGGCGACCGCTCCGCTCAGGCGAAGCAGAGGCAGCGGACCGTCCCGTGTTACCTCGATCTCGCGCAGGGGAAACGGCATGTCGGGTTCTGCGAATGCCTTGATCACTGCTTCCTTGGCCGCGAACCGGGCCGCCAGTCTGTGCACCCGGTTGCGGCCCTGGCAGTCGTTGATTTCGCTCGCTGTAAAAACCTTGCGCAGGTACCGGTCTCCGAACGCCGCCAGCGAGTCCTGGACATCCTCGATGGCCACGACATCGCATCCGACGCGGACGCGGTGCCCGTCAAC
>NZ_DASPSP010000196.1:0-30582 GCF_035623875.1 Mycobacterium sp.
TTCCAGCTGAGCGATGACCAGCAGACGATCCGCGCTGCGGTCGCCGAACTTGCAGGCAAGTTCGACGACCACTACTGGATGACCAAGGACCAACAGCACGAGTTCCCGACCGAGTTTTACGAGGCGTTCGCCGAAGGCGGCTGGCTGGGCATCACCACGCCGGAGGAATACGGCGGCCATGGATTCGGCATCACCGAGGCATCCATTTTGCTCGAGGAGGTCGCGGCCAGCGGCGCCGGGATGAACGGCGCAAGCTCAATGCACCTGTCGATATTCGGCATGCACCCGGTGATCGTCCATGGGTCCGAGGAGCTCAAGTCCCGCACGCTGCCCCGCATCGTCACTGGTGATCTGCATGTGTGTTTCGGCGTCACCGAGCCGGGCGCCGGACTGGATACCACGAAGATCACCACGTTTGCGCGGCGCGAGGGCGATCACTATGTGGTCCGCGGGCGCAAGGTATGGATTTCCAAGGCGCTGGAATCGGAGAAGGTGCTGTTGCTGACTCGCACCACCAAGTTCGAAGACGCAAAGCGCAAAACCGACGGTATGACCTTGTTTTTAACTGACCTCGATCGCAGCAAGGTCGAGATTCGCCCGATCCCCAAGATGGGCCGAAACGCGGTGTCCTCCAACGAGTTATTCATCGACGACCTCGAGATTCCCGTGGAGGACCGCGTCGGCGAGGAGGGCCAGGGCTTCCGCTACATCCTCGACGGCCTGAACCCCGAACGCTGCCTGGTCGCGGCCGAGGCGCTGGGCATGGGGCGCGCCGCCCTGCGCGCGGCAGTGCGCTACGGCAACGAGCGCGAGGTGTTCGGCCGGCCGATCGGCATGAACCAAGGCTTGCAGTTTCCCCTGGCCGACTCGCTTGCCCGGCTGGACGCCGCCGAGCTGATGCTGCGCAAGGCGACCTGGCTCTACGACAACGGCAAACCCTGTGCGCGCGAAGCCAATACCGCCAAGTATCTGTGCGCCGACGCCGCGTTCGACGCGGCCGACCGCGCCCTGCAGACACACGGCGGTATGGGGTACTCGGAGGAGTACCACGTGGCCCGGTATTTCCGCGAGGCGCGCCTGACCCGCATCGCCCCGATCAGCCAGGAAATGGTGCTCAACTACCTGGGTGAGCACGTGCTGGGCCTGCCGAGGAGCTACTGATGACGCAGCAGCAACGTGACGTGTTCCGGCTCGACGGTCGCTCAGCGCTGGTAACCGGTGCCGGCAGCGGACTCGGCGAGGCAATCGCCCGTGCCTTCGCTGCCGCCGGTGCCGCCGTTCTGGTAACCGACATCGACAAGGACGCCGCAGTCGCCACGGCAGAATCGATCAGCGCCGCCGGCGGCACCGCGCAGCCGTTCGTGCTTGACGTGCGCGACTCAGCAGCAGCGAAGGAAGCCGCCGCAGCCGCAGCCGAACTCGGCGGCGGCACACTACACATCCTGGTGAACAACGCCGGTGCCATCGCGCCCGCGATGTTCGCCGACCTTTCCGAGGAGAAGTTCCGTCGTATCATCGACATCCATCTCATCGGCAGCTTCGTGTGCAGCCAGGCCGCATTGCATCACCTTCGGGCCGATGGCACCGGGCGCATCATCAACGTAACCTCGGCGGCCGGCCTCACCGGAACGATCGGCCAGGCCAACTACGGGGCCGCCAAGGCAGGCATCATCGGTTTGACGAAGTCGCTGGCCCGCGAGCTCGCGCGCCAATCCATTACCGTCAACGCCGTGGCGCCGCTGGCCGCGACGGCCATGACAGCAAACATCCGTAGCAACGAAAAGCTGGCGGCGAAAACTCTGGCTCGAATTCCCTTGGGGCGGTGGGCCTTCCCGGACGAGATAGCACCGACATTCGTCTTTCTGGCCTCTGACGCCGCGTCCTACATCACCGGCCAGGTGCTGCCGGTCGACGGCGGGACGGTAATCTGATGCGCCGCAACGTGACCGGGCCATTCGCCTCGACGGGCCGCGAGGTCTACATCGCCGAAGCGGTGCGCACCCCGGTAGGCAAATCACATCCGGAGCGGGGGTGGTACCGCGACATACACCCCAACGCGATGCTGGCCGCCTGTTACACCGAGCTGATCAGACGCACGGAGATCCAGCCCGCAGAGGTCGAAGATCTCGTAATCGGCTGCACCGCCCCGTTCGGCGAACAGTCGCGCAACATTGCTCGCAACGCCTGGCTGCAGGCGGGATATCCGCCGGAGGTACCCGCCACAACGCTCGACCGGCGTTGTGGTTCAGCGCAAACCGCGGTGGAAATGGCTGCCGCGCTGGTGGCTTCGGGCACGCACGACGTTGTCATCGCCGGCGGCGTGGAGCACATGGGCCATGTCCCCATCGACTCCCCCATCAAGGTCTCCGAACTGTACGGCGACCCCTGGCCGGCCGAGCTGCGCGACCGCTACGCCTTTGTCCACCAAGGTGAAAGCGCCGAGCTCATCGCCGACCGTTGGGAACTGGACCGTGAGGAGATGGATGCCTTCGCGGCGCGGTCGCACCAGAACGCCAGCAAGGCCATCGCCGACGGTCGGTTCGTCGGCGAGATGGTGCCGATGACACTCGACGGCCAAATCCGCCACGCCGACCAGTGCGTGCGTCCGGAGACCACGGTGGAAAGCCTGGCCAACCTCAAACCGGCGTTCCGCAAGGAGGGTGGGCGAATCACCGCCGGGTCGTCATCGCCAATCAGCGACGGCGCCGCCGCAGTTCTGCTGTGCTCCGGTGACGCGGTACACCGGCTGGGGTTGCGACCGCGTGCCCGCATCGTCGATCAAACCACCGTTGGTGTCGATCCGATCATCATGCTGACCGGACCGATTCCAGCCACCCGAAAGATATTGCAGCGCAACGACCTCAGCGTCGACGACATCGACCTTTTCGAGGTCAACGAGGCGTTCTCCTCGGTTGTGCTGGCCTGGCAACGCGAGTTGCGCCCCGACGTCGACCGGGTGAATGTCAACGGCGGCGCGATCGCGCTGGGTCACGCCGTTGGGGCGACCGGGGCCAGGCTCATCGCCACCCTGATTCCCGAACTCGAACGCCGCGATGCCGACCTCGGACTTGTCACCATGTGCTGTGGCGGCGGGCTCGGGACGGGAACGCTCATCCAGCGAGTGCCAGCGTGATCGATCTCAGCGAGTACTTGACGGCCGGCGCCGGAGTTTGGTGGGGCCAAGCCGCGGCGGAACCGCGTCCCCTGGTCAGCGCGCTGATGGAGCAGACGGACCGGATCGGCCCGTTAAGGGTCTTTACCGGACTGAGCTGGAATGATCAACTCGCTGTGAGCATGCCCGATGCTCTGTCGATGGTCTCCTACGGTGGGCTTGGCGAACTTGGCCAGCTCAGCAAATCAGGGCGGCTCGATGTAGTGCCCTGCCACTACTCAGCGCTGCCGCGAATGTTCGCCGAACACCGTCTGCCGTGTGATGTCGGCCTGGTCCAGGTAGCGCCGCCCGACGCGGACGGAATGTGCTCACTAGGCGTTGGTGTCGACTATGTCGCCGACGCCATTCCACACACGCCGGTGTTGATCGCGGAGATCAACGCCCAAATGCCAACCACCATGGGAACCGCACCGATACCGGTCGATCGGTTCACCGCCACTATCGCCACCGACCGAGCGCTGCCGGAAGACACGGTCCGGCCCCCCAGCGAGGCCGACCGTGCCATCGCCGCCCACATCGCTGAGCTCATCGACGACGGCGACACCATTCAACTCGGCGTCGGGTCACTGGGATCCGCGATAATCGATGCCCTGGCTTCGCATCAGGATCTGGGCGTCCACACCGGGATGATCACCGACGGCTTGCTTGGCTTGATCGACAACGGTGTGGTCACCGGCAAGCGTAAGGAGATCGACACCGGCCTGGCTGTCGTAGGCACTGCGCTGGGATCGGCTGACCTGTACAAGCGCGCCGGCGACCTGCCGGTGCGGTTCCTGCCCACCAGTTACACCCATGCCCCGCAAATTCTTTCGCAGCTGCATTCGCTGGTGTCGGTCAATTTTGCTGTCGAGGTCGATCTCACCGGCCAAGTCGGCGCCGAGGTCAGCCGCGGCGTCTATATCGGCGCGGTCGGTGGCCAGGTGGATTTCGCCAGGGCCGCCGCGTTGACCGGCAAGCGGTCCATCATCGCGTTGCGAGCGACTTCGCGCGGCGCTTCGACGATCAAGCCCGCGCTCGAAGGAGGGGTCGTCACCACCGGGCGTTCCGACGTCGACGCCGTCGTCACCGAGTACGGCGTCGCGCATCTGCGCGGATGCAGCCTCAGCGAGCGAGCCCGCAGATTAAGCGCAATCGCCGCCCCCGAGTTCCGACACCTGCTCAACGGCGAAAGGAGCACAGTATGAGCGGATTGCCTGCACATGTCGACATCCGCGAGGTGGGTCCTCGCGACGGCTTCCAGAACGAACCGGAAACCATAGCCACCAACGACAAGATCGATCTGATCAACCGGCTGGGTCGCACCGGCCTGCGCCGTATCGAAGTCGCCAGCTTCGTGCGACCGGACGTGATCCCGCAGCTGTCCGACGGCGTCGAGGTGCTGCGCGGCATCGACGTGCCCGACGACGTATCACTGATGGTGCTGGTCCCCAACAGCAAGGGACTCGACAACGCGCTGCAGGTGCGCGAGACATTCGCCGAGGTCGCGATTTTCGTCAGCGCATCAGAGACACACAACAAGAAGAACGTGAATCGAACCATCGCCGAATCGATGGCCGACAACGAAATCATTGCCAAGCGCATCGTCGCCGAGGATTTGCACTGCGCGGCCGTCATCGCCACCTCCTACGGGTGTCCGTTCGAGGGCAAGGTGCCGATGCAGCGAGTCCTCGACATCGCCGAGCAATTCGCGGCCGCCGGCGCCACCGAGGTCGGGTTCGGCGACACTACCGGAATGGCCAACCCCGCCTACGTCGGTGAATTCTTCGCTGCCGCAATCGAACGGCTGCCCGGTGTCGAGGTCACCGCACACTTTCACAACACCCGCGGCCAGGGACTGGCCAACGCGTACGCCGCGCTGCAGGCCGGGTGCACCAGCTTCGAGTCCAGTTTCGGCGAACTCGGCGGCTGCCCGGTGCCGGCCGGTTCCACCGGCAACATCGCCTCGGAGGATCTGATCAGCATGTTCGAGGAGATGGGTGTGTCCACCGGGGTATCGCTGCCAACCCTCATCGACGCGGCCCGCGCCGCGCAGAGTGTGCTCGGTCGCAAGCTGACCAGCCACTCCATCGTCGCCGGCCCAATCGACTGGGCGCCGAACCCGGACGCCCCGTCTTGCCGCTAGACCATCTCACCACTCACGTCAAAGGAGAACATATGAGCAAGCGAGTCGCATTCGTCACCGGCGGAGCCCAAGGCATCGGCCAAGGAATTTCAGAAGTTCTCGGCGCCAACGGGTTCCGGGTTGCGGTAGCCGACCTCAACCTGGAGGCTGCCGAGGCCACCGCGAAGCGGATTGCCGAGTCCGGCGGCGAGGCCATCGCAGTCCATGTCGACGTGACCGACACCGACTCGGTACGCGGTGCGGTCAAGACCGTGGCCGCAGAGCTCGGGGAGATCGAGGTCGTGGTCAACAACGCGGGCTGGGACGACTTCATGCCATTCCTGAAAACCTCAGAAGATTTCTGGGACAAGATCCTTGACATCAACTTCAAGGGCCAGTTGCGCGTCATGCACGCCGTCGTGCCCGGCATGGTGGAACGCGGATTCGGGCGGGTTATCAACATCGGTTCGGACGCCGGTCGCGTCGGGTCGTCACTCGAGGCGGTCTATTCCGGAGCCAAGGGTGGCATCATCGCGTTCACGAAGACGCTGGCACGCGAGGTTGCGACCAAAGGGGTGACGGTGAACACCGTTTGCCCCGGCCCGACCGACACCCCAGCTCTGCGCAAATTCGCCGACAGCTCCGGGCAGGAAGCCGACAAGGTAATCGGCGGAATGACCCGCTCAGTGCCGATGAAGCGGCTGGCGCAGCCGTCGGACATCGCCGCCGCGGTCGCCTTCTTCGCTTCCGACGCCGCCGAATACATCACCGGTCAGACGCTGTCGGTCAGCGGTGGCCTCACTATGGCATAGCGGTAACTCCGCTAAGCAGAAACCAAGGAGATACATCAATGGTGTTGTCCGAAAACGGTTCACCGGTGAGCCTGCGCGTCGCGGACTCGGTGCTCGAGATCTCGCTTAACCGGCCGCCGGCCAACGCGTTGGGCATGCCGATCATCGAGGGGCTGCGCATCGGGCTAGACGCCGCTGACGCACTGCCCGCGAAGGTCATTGTGGTGTCTTCGGCGCTCACGGGCTTCTTCGCTGCCGGTGCCGACATCAAGCACATGTCGTCGGTGGACGCGGCGTCGTTCGGCGAATATGGAGACGCCCTGCGCAGTGCCGTCGAGCGGTTGGCCGCGCACCCCGCGGTGTCGGTAGCCGCCGTCGACGGGCTCGCGCTGGGCGGCGGACTGGAGCTGGCCATGGCCTGCTCGTTGCGGGTAGCCGGATCTTCGGCGCGGCTTGGTCTGCCGGAGGTCAAGCTGGGCCTCATTCCGGGCGCCGGCGGCACCCAGCGGCTACCCCACCTGGTCGGCCGTGGACGAGCACTGGACATCATGCTCACCGGGCGAGAGGTGGACGCCGAGGAAGCGCTTCGCATCGGTCTCGTTGACCGGCTTGTCCCGGCGGGAACCGCTGCCGAGGCGGCGCGCGAACTGGCCGGCGAACTGTGCGCCGCCTCATCGCCTGCACAGCGCGCGGTCGTCCACACAGTGGCGGCGGCGTACGACCGACCGCTGGCCGAAGGTCTGCGCTATGAGGCTGAACAGGTCCAAGAGCTGTTCGAACGGGGCGAGGCAGCCGAGGGCATCCGGGCGTTCATCGACAAGCGCGCCCCCGAATTCGTCTGATCAGAAGGAACTTCCGATGATCGATCTCGAACAGCGTTATGAGACATTGCTTCTCGAGTCCCCCGCGGATGCTGTGCTCCAAGTGACGTTGAACCGGCCCGACCGGTTCAACGCGATGACAGTGACCATGTTCGACGAACTCGAATCGGTCGCGCGTGCAATCGCGGACGACCGTGACGTCCGCGTTGTGATCCTGACCGGTGCCGGCAAGGCGTTCTGCGCTGGCTACGACCTCGACGAAGCCGAGGAACTGGCGTCGTTGTCGGCCTTGGGCATGCTTGACCGCCAGGAGCTCGCGGCTCGCGCGCTCAGCGCCGTGCGGGCAATACCGGTACCGGTGATCGCCGCGGTGAATGGGCCCGCCGCCGGCGGTGGCATGTCGCTCACCCTGATGGCCGACATCCGGCTCGGGTCGCCTGCGGCGAAGTTCAATGCCGCGTTCGTCCGAATCGGGCTTTCGGCCGGTGATCTGGGGGCTTCATGGCTGCTCCCGCGGCTGATCGGTCCATCGGCGGCCGCGGAAATCGGGTTCACCGGCCGTATCGTCGAGGCGGAAGAAGCAGAACGGCTCGGCCTGCTCAACCGGATCACCGGTCCTGATGAGCTGCTCGAGCAAACGCTGGCCATGGCCACCCAGATCTGTGCCAACTCCCCCGGCGGCATCCGTATCTCCAAACGAGCACTGCAGGCCAACATGGAAGTCGCCTCCTTCGCCGCGGCGCTTGAACTGGAAAACCGGGGACAGGCACTCTTGACGCGCTGCGACGACATGACCGAGGCGTTGCAGGCCTTCAAAGCCAAGCGGCCGCCGAACTTCTCCGGGCGGTGAGCATGAGCACCGCCACATCGCAATGGAATCGAGTTTCGCGGCGCCCGCTGTCCGAAGTGCTCGACGAGCTCCGCACGGCACGCACCCTGACTTTCGATGAGCTTCGACCGGGCATCGTTGTCTTGTCGGTCAACCGGCCACACCGTGCGAACTCGCAGACCGTCGAAATGTTCGGCGAAATAGCCTGGGCCACGGCATTGTTGCGCAATGCCTCGCTACATGCATTGATCGTCACCGGGGCGGGTGGAAAGGCGTTCTGCACCGGCTTCGATCTGGACGAGGTGGACGTTCTCACCCGGATGTCGGTGTCCGAGTTCACCGATCTCGTTGAGACCGCCGCTGCCGGGTCCACCGGGTTGCGCGCTCTGCCGTACCCGGTGATCGCCGCGGTCAGCGGCCCAGCGGCCGGCGGTGGTTTGTCACTGGCGCTGGCAACCGACATCCGCGTCGCCGACCAGACCGCCAGTTTCAGTGCCGGATTCGTGCGGGTCGGGCTGTCCATCGGCGAGCTAGGCACGTCATGGAACCTGATCCGGCTGATCGGGCCGGGCCGGGCGGCGGAGCTGGCGTTCACCGGGCGTACGGTGCGGGCCGTTGAGGCCCACCGCATCGGGCTGGCCGACCGGCTCGCCGAGACGGGCAACGCGCTCGACGCAGCGATCGAGCTGGCCGAAGCCATCGCGGAGAACTCCGACGACAGCATGCGATCCACCAAGAATGCGCTGGTCCGCAATCTCGAAAACAACTCCTTTCGGTCCGCGCTGGAGATGGACACCCGCGGCCAGGCGCTAGCCCTGCAGGCGCCGGCCGCCCGCAGCGCACTGCTGGAGCTGCGGGAGCAGTCACGGTGACCGCATCGGAAGAGCTACGCGACGGGCTAGGCCCCGCTGATGACCTCCGGCACCGGCCAGTGGCCGGGGAGAGAACGCGCGACAGCCTGTTCTGGGAGTTGATCGTGCCCGAAGAAGAACTGGGCATGCAGGTCTATCTCTATCTGACCGGTAGCGGCAAAGCCGGCTACAACGTCTGCATCTGGGGCCAGGATGCGCGCCCTTTGGCGCTGCACCTCCACCAGGGGCGGATACCCGACCACGCCGATCTCGACGACTTCTCATTCGACGGGCTGACGCTCACGCAGCCTGAGTTACGCAAGTCCTGCGTGCTGACCTACCAACGCGACGACGTGCGAATCGATTTCGCGTTTACCGGGACTCACGATGCGTTCAGCTACCACTGCAATCCGGACGGGCTGCCCTCGTGGTTTGCGGTAAACCGGATCGAACAAACCGGACGGGTGCGTGGAGCACTCGAAGTCGCGGGACGGCGCATCGAGTTGGACCGAATGGGACATCGAGATCACTCGTGGGGGGTTCGCGACTGGGGCGTCCCGCAGCATTGGAAGTGGTTCGTCGCCTACACCGAATCGGGCCGCGCCCTCAACGGGTGGATTTGGATCGCCAAGGGAGAATGGGGTTTCGCCGGCTACGTCGTGCGGAACGGAGTGACCCACCCAGTCCGTCACATCGACCACCACGCCGACTACGACGAACAGATGCGCCAGCGTCGGCTGCGGGCGACTTTGACCGACATCACCGGTGCGCAAACCGAGCTCGAGCTTGACGTCTTCGGCGTAATCGAATTACCGACCCACGATAGGTTGCAGACGGTTATTCGCGAAGGCGCCTGCCGAGCCGTCATCGACGGTGAGCAAGGGGCGGGGCAATTTGAGACGCATTGGCAGGGAAGCTACCTGGACTATCTTTCGAAACAGGACATGTGATGTGGTCATGGTCTGAGGGCGAGCTTCAACGGTTGGGTCGCTTCCTGGCCGATCGCGGCCTGTGCGGCCCGACGGTCACCGCTCAGGCCATCGGCGACGGGCATTCGAACCTGACATTCCTAGTGTCGGATGGACATTCGCGGGTTGTGGTGCGCCGACCACCGCCTCCCCCGTTGCCTCCCGGCGCCCATGATGTGCTGCGCGAAGCGACGTTACTGACGGCGTTGTCTCAGACTCTCGTTCCGGCGCCAGCTGTGCTGGCAACCGCAGAGGCTGGTGAGCTACTGGACGTTCCGGTGTTCGTGATGGACTTCGTCGATGGCTCGGTGATCACCAACTCGACACCGGCGCCGGACGATGACACCCGACTGCGCAGGCGCATCGGCGAATCACTGGTTGACGCGCTTGCCGAGTTGCACAGCGTGGCTTGGCGTGAGGTCGGACTCGGCGATTTCGGCAAGCCCGAGGGGTTCAATGCCCGGCAATTGCGGCGAATGCGGTCGCTGATCGCTGTAGATGGCGCGGTGCCAGAGCCATTCGCCGAGCTGGACGGCTGGCTGCACGCGCACCTCCCGCCTGAATCGCGAATAGCCATTGTTCACAATGACTTCCGCATCGGCAACATGATCGTCAACATGAAGGTTGGCTCCATCGCCGCGATCCTTGACTGGGAACTCGCCACTATCGGGGACCCACTGGCCGACCTGGGGTACTTCCTCACGTCATACCCTGGTCCGGGTGAGCCGCTGGTTCCGACATCCGCGATGGGCACTGCCGTTCTAGAACCGGGCTATCCCGGACGCGCCGAGGTGCTCGACCGATACGTCGACCGCACCGGCGCTGATGTATCAAGAGTGAATTGGTATGCGGCGCTGGCGATGTACAAACTCGCCGCGCTCTACGAGTACAGCCGCAGGCGGTTCGAGAGTGGTGTCGGCGACCCCTACTACGCCGATCCTGGGTTGGTAAGTTCGTTCCTGGCTGCCGGCGAACGGCTAGCGGCCAACGACTCCGCGCTCACCTGATTTGGATAGCAACACATTCTGGAGGTCGTGTCCGTCAGTTCCGCTCGCGCGCTGTCACTCTCGGCGGAGGCGAAAATCCCTGATAGGGGGGACGCGACCAAGTGATTTATCGCATACCCTGGCCGCGTGCCACCGGTCGATCACGAATTGAACCTCACCATGCAAGCGATCCTGACGGACGCTAGCTGGGCGCTGACCGCCGTTCTCTTGGTGATCGGGATCTGGATGGGTGTGCGCGAGCGGACGCCGTTCTATGCACTCTTGGTGTTGGGGGCCTTGGTCGGCGCATTCGCCGAGCCACTCTACGACGTTGCAATGATGCTTTACTTCTACTCCACACCCGGCATGTGGACCCACTTCACTGCGTTCGACATCCCGCAACCGATCTGGACGCACAGCGGCTATGTCGTGCTGTACGCTGCCCCAGCGGTCTACATCACCCACCAGATCGCACGCGATAGGATGACCCATCGCACGCTGTTCGTCTGGGCAGGCATCACGCTGCTTGAATCAGCCGCGTTCGAGATCATCGGAATCAACGGCGGCCTCTACACGTACTGGGGGCCGCATGTGTTCCGGATCTTCCAGTACCCGCTGGTGATTGGTGTGCTAGAAGCCGCTCAGGTGATCTGCTTTGCGGTCGCGGCGTCGGTCTTGCGTGACCGCCACACCAGTCGGTGGCAGCTGCTGGGCCTCTTCGTGCTCTTCCCTTGTACATTTTTCATGGCCAACTTCGGCGCTGGCTCGCCCACGATCATCGCAGTGCACCTCAAACACACTTCGGTGCCCATCGTTACAGCGGCGACCGTGGTGAGCATCGGCTTTGCGGTGGTCCTCGTGCGGGCGGCTACGTCGTTCTTGCCGCAACAACCAGGCGTCGATCCCGTCCGCCGTCCGACCCCATCCGGCGTCGGCGCAGCCGAGCGGTGATGACGCGGTCGCTGGTTGCGCATGTCCAACTGAAGGAGCCCCCCAATGTCCGCATCCACCTCCACCAATATTCGCCACGCCTTCTTCATCCTTGCCGGCGTTGTGGCGCTGGTGTTGACTTGGCCGCATGCTTTTCAGTGGATGGCGGACGGTGGCAACATCCTCAACCCGGTCGCGTTCTTCGGCGATGCGATGGCTCCCGGTGGAACCGCCGCATTCCTGAGCATCGACATGGCTATCGCCTGGCTCGTATTCATGGTGTGGGTCGTATTCGACAGCAAGCGAATTGGGCTCGGGTACAAGTGGGGTTGGATCTTCGTGGCGTTGTCCTATATCGGTGTATCGATGGCATTCCCTGTGTACCTCGTTACTCGTGAGCGCTTTCTCGATAAGCATGCTCGCCCTGAAGAATTGACAACTCACGCGGCCTGACCGTAACTACACGGTTGGCGCCTCAGCCAGCACCGAGACGAGATCTCGAAGGTTTTCTGCCATCGCCGGGTCAGTGGAGCTGAACTCGTCTTCTGCCACGGTCTCCTTCGCGAGGTGCACCAACGTCGGCCCCTCGTCGATAAGCAAGCGACTCAAACCAAGCGCGGCACAGGTCCTCAGCGCCGGCGCCAAAAACCGCGAGGCCTCTTCGCTGTGTCCAGCAGACGCCAGGCAAAACGCCAACTGCAGCGAGGCCCGAAGGTGCGCCCGCGGGCGCTTCCGTTGATCAATGTGGTCACGGCGAGCTCGGGCACGGTTACAGGCATCGGTGAGTGCTGACGATCCTCGGTCAACGAGGAGCAACCTGATTTGCGAGTCCTCTCTGAATTCGGCTGTAACGTCACCGATTCCGTCGAGTGCTTGTGCACCTTGACTCCTGGCTCGCTGAACTAGCGACACATCGATGTCTTGGCTCGACTTCGCGGCTAATCGGACCTGCTCATACACCAGCGCGGCTTCGAGTCGCGGTAGTTGTAGTGCTTTCGCGATATCCAGGCCTTCTGCCAGCCGTAGGTCGGCGGCGGTCTTATCACCGCGGGCGTATTTCAGCCGCGCCCCGGTTCCGAACGCTGCAACCATGAAGTCGACGAGGCCACCCTCGGCACCGAGTTCGTATGCGTCATCCAGCAACGTCTCCGCTTTGTCGAGTCGGTCGCGCTCGTAGAGAAGCTCTCCCAACAAAGATCCGGCCAGCTTTGCAACATAGGTAGGGCGTTCGGACGGCAGCAGCGCGATTCGAATCGCATGCCGCAGGTGCGCTTCGGCGCCGGCGACGTCGAGCTGCTCATTCGCGGCAATCGCCGCGAAACAGTATCCGTAGCTGACGGTAAGCGCACCGGAGATCCGCTGATGGTATTGGTGTCCCCACCTCTGCCAGCGCAGCGCGTCATCAAAGTCGAAGACACCGATCGCACGATATGAAGCGACATCGGCTGCGCGGCAAAGAATCCAAGGGTGCAGTGTTTCTGCCCTCTCGACACAAGCCTGAACAACATGTGCAGCTGCGGGGGCGTCGACGCGGTCCTGGAAAGCGGCAATTACCTCGCGAATCAGGTCAATCTCAGTGCGCAGATCGGCAGCTTGGTCAGCGGGGAGCGAGTGAATGCCTAACTGGGCCAACCGGAGAGCGTCCTCTACGGCCGCCAGGCGGCGAAGTACGACGTTGGCCCATGCCAGGTCGACCTGTAACCTCGGGCGCGTATCGGCGTATTGGGCCGGTAACTTGGCGGCGAGCCCGATCAATGTATTCATCTGCGATTGTTCATTCAGACCCGGGGCTGCCTGCTCAACGGTATCGATCGCCTGCTGTGCGTCGCCGGCGAGGATCAGGTGATCGACCGCCTGACTGAGCATCTGATGTTCTGAAAACCATTGTGCGGCCCTGCGGTGTAGCTCTGGAATGCGATCTTGCGCCTCGCGCTCGAGGCGGTGCAGCAGGTAGTCGACGAACAGATGATGGTATTGGAACCACGATCCTTCGTCGTCCGTTCTCCGCAGAAAGAGGTCACGTTTTTCGACCTCTTCCAGGATGCTTTGGCTGCGCTGGTGATCGGTGAGCGCGGTCGCCAACCCGCTGCAAATCTGTTCGGTGATGCAGGTCGAAAGCAGGAAATCGAGGAGATCCGGCTCAAGGGTGTCCAGGACGTTGGATGCCAGGTACTCGCCGATTGCTTTGTGCCGCCCGGATAGGTTTTCGATGAGTGCGGTCGGGTCGGGGTGGTCGCGAAGCGATATGGACGCCAGTTGTAACGCGGCGGCCCATCCGTCAGTGGAGTCCTCAAGCTCGGCGACGTTGGCTGGGGTGAGCTCCAGGCCGCAATGATCGACCAGCAGCGCACGGGATTCGCTCGCATCGAATTTGAGAAGCGAAGAATCGATTTCCACCAGCTCCCCCTGAACCGCCATCGTCGCGAGCGGAAGCCCGGCGCGCGTACGGCTTGTGGCGATCAGATGCAGGTGATGGCAACCATTCTCGAGCAAATAGGCCAGAGCGTCCCGGCTCGCCGTGCTGTCCACGCGATGCCAGTCTTCCATCACAAGCGCGAGGGTTTGCTTCTCGGTATGTAGCCGATTGATCAGAGCATTAAGGACATAGCATTCTGTATTTTCTAGGCGCCCTTCGAACTCTTGCTGCAGCGTGTCGGCGAGGTCCGGCATGCTGCGCCGGATCGCCTCAATCAGATGTGCCAGGAACCAGACCGGGTTGTTGTCGTCGCTGTCGATAGCCAACCACGCGATTTTCACCCCTTGCCGAGTGAGTTCTTCGACCCATTGCGCAGCGAGGGTGCTTTTGCCGTAGCCGGCCGGCGCGTGGATCAAGACCAACTTCGACCTCGGCCCCGCACCGAGGCGGTCGAGAATTCGTTGCCTTGGCACTGTGGGCCGAGTGAATGTCGGTGGTCGAAATCGTGTCGGCGCGCTGGGCGGGTAGTGCGCTCGCCGCATCGAGCGTGACCGATCCGACCGTATTCCGATCGCGGCGGAGTATCCCCTTGATGCGAGAGTTCCTTTTTCGGAGGGAGATTCATCCGCCTCGTCGGGCGGCGTCGGTAGCTCCAACGGAACGTCGCCAATGTCGAATCCGACCTGCTGGGCTGCTGTACGCAAATCCTCGCCGAACGAGGCGGCAGAGCGAGGGCGGCCTGCGAGATCGATATTCAAACCGAGTTCGAGGGCTGAGCAAATGGGGTCTGCGATGCCTTTGGCGCGGAGGTCCGGGATGGGACCAGCCATCACACGCCGAACAAACGCAATGGGATGCTCGCCTGATCGAACCGTGAACGGCGGATCACCCTCTAGCGCGGCGAAGACCGTGGCCGCCAGGCTGTAAACGTCCGCCAGTACCGAAACCGCAGAGCCCTCAAAGAGCTCTGGCGCGATGTAGGCCAAGGATCCGACCACGCGCTGTGACGAGGTCTCCCGGCTGTTGGCGATCCGCGCGATACCGAAGTCGCAAAGTTGCGGCTCGCCGTAAGCAGTCAGCAGGACGTTGGAGGGCTTGACGTCGCGATGAAGTATGCCGGCCCGGTGAGCCGTCTCAAGGGCACCGGCTAGTCGCACACCTATCGCCAAGGCCTCGCGGACGTCGAGCGGTCCGTGGCCGCGGAGCCAGGCCCCGAGCGTGTCTCGACGGTGATACTGCATGACGATGTATGGACGTCCGGCAAAGGTGACGCCGCTGTGCAGTACGGGCACGATGTTCGGGTGGCCGGAGACTCGCCCCATTGCCCGCTGCTCGCGGTTGAAGTGTTCTAGGTCGACATCCTCCGGATCGGAACTGAGCACCTTCACCGCCACCACGCGGTCCAGTGAGGGTTCATTGCAGCGATACACAACGCCAAACCCACCGCGTCCCACTGGTTCGGCGTCCTGGTAGCCCTCTGCCTCCAGCTCCGCCACAATCCCCGAAGCAAGCCCGCGCTGAGTGTCGTCGGAATTGGCCACCGCTATTCGACTTGTATCCGGGCCGCATTGGCCAGGCGGATCCGATCCGACCTACCCCGCGGATGATCCGTCTGCTGCGGTGTAAACGTTCCCATGACAGATGCCTTCGTCGCAGCTGTTCACCTTACTACCACCGGCAGGGCGGGCATGGCCTTTATGTGGGCGGATTAGCATGCGGCCGATACACGTCTCGCGGCGCTTATTGCGGCGGGATACCCGGTGGTGGATACACGCCCCGCAGGATCCACGCCCACCAGTTGACGCCGTATTCGATTTCGTCGCTGGCGTCGTAGTCGGGACTGGGGCCGAGTGGGATGTTCTCCTGTTGCGGAGGCGGAGAGCCTACAGGCGTTGCTTCGACTTCCCGTGGTTTAGCACCCCCTGGCGGCTGTCCGTACACGGCTACCACGACCGTGCGGTCAGGGCTGTTTTCCGACCACACGCCGATTTGGGAATTGGCGCAGTTAGACATGACGGCCATGTAGGCGGGGTTGTAATACCACTGTTTCAGCAGCTCAACGCCGCTGATTGCCAACGCTGGGTTGATCGCTACCGTTTCCGCAACCTGGCCATGGAAACCGGCCGCGTTGGCACGATCTTGTGGAGTGGATCCGTCGGAGCCGATGTCACCGTCGAGGTTGCGGTTGTTCAGCACATCCCTGGTGTGCCACTGGGCGGCGAGTTGCAATTGTGGGTTGATCTTGACGTCGTTGGTGCAGCCTGCCTGATGCTGAATGGTGAAGACGTTGGAAACCACACTATCGTTGAGTCGTTTGTTGTTCGGTATGAGCGTGTTGTTATCGCCATCCGCGTATGCGGCGGGTGTAGCGAGCGCGGGGACAGCAGCCATGACGACCAAGCCAGCCAGGGTCACGGGCCGATACTGCATGTCGGTGTCCTTTCTTTTGTCAGCTGCCGGGCGGTGGCTGATAGTGAGCTGCCGAATTGCGCAGCTGCCAAATCTGCGCGGGGCACAACAGGTTAACCGCGTACGAGACAAGGTAATTGGCTGCGAACTCGTCATTGGGAACAATGTCATTCTTCACATCACCCATGACTTGGGCGTAGCTTTCGCCGCGGGTTACCTTGTCGCAGATCCCGTAGCCGTAATCGACGGCCTCCGCCGGATTGGAAAAGTTGTTGTAGTGCCGGCGCACCATAACGTCATACACATACTCCACCTCAGGTGCCGGAGCGGCGGACGCGCGTGGGACTAGTGCCAGCGGCACTGAGCCGACCACAACCGCGGCCGCTGCGGTCGCCACGGCGCATACGTACACCCAAATCCTCACCTTTTCACCGCATTTCGGTTTACACCGGATCGAACTGCGAAATCAGCCACCGGCCGCCAACCTTGTCGAGGGTGACCCGAACGCTGGATGCCGTGCTGGTCGGCGCATCCTGTTTGATGACGACGCTCTGGTTGACGAAAAGCAGTACGACGGCATGGTTTTCGGTCGCGCGCACCGACGCGGCGGCGGGGACAGTGGCGACCGCCGAGATCTGCTTCTGCTTTGCTCCGGGAATCACCACGTCACGCGTTAGCGACGTGTAGGAATCCAAGAACTGACCGGTCATCCGGCCTCGTGCGGCTTCAAGGTCTTTTTGCACTGTGTCGGGTTTATATGACAGCAGCGCGATCGTGCTGTCAGCAGCGGCTCGCACGGATTCCGCACGCGCCGCCGCAGCGTCTCGGACCGAGGCATCCTGCCATTTCAGATAACCCGCGGCAGACGCCAGCAGCAACGCCAGCCCGGGCAGCAGCGCGTAGGCGATCGCCCGCGACCAGCGGGTGTCACCGCTCGCGCCCGTCGGCTGCTCATCGCTGTCTGGCTCATCAACCTCCGTGGCAGCGTCGGTGCCCTCGGCGTTGTCTGCCACGGTCGCTGTCTGGACTGGTTCAGCGGGTATTTCTTCTTCTACCGAGTCGGTGTCACTCGGGCCGTCAGCGCGGCGCCACTTCGGCCACCTCATGGCACAAACCCAACGTTCGAAACTTTCAGCTGATCGTCGACCTTCTGCACGTCGATACGCATCCGCCATTCCCGCGGAGTTTCGCCGGGCTCATCGGCACTGGATGTCAGGACGGACACGGCCACCAGCGCCCGCGCTGAGTCGGCCGTCTCGGACTCCAACCCAGCCTCTTTGATCGTGCCCACTGTCTTGGCCTTGGCTTGCTTGACCATGTCGATGAACGGCTGTGACCGCTTCGCGAAGTCGTCGTAAAACTCGCCCGTGGCCACATCCAAAATGCGGTGCACATCAGCGTCGGCATGCTGCCAGTCGATCGTCGTCAAATTCAGCGCGCCCTGCCTGGCCACCTGCAGGAACTGACTTCGCTGAGCCTGCGCCTGGTGTGACTGGATGAGACGAAACCCCGACCATCCGACCAGCGCCGCCAACACGGCCACGACGGCCAAACCAACCAGGATCGCGAGCCGCGGAGCCGACATGGGCGATCGGGCGGGGGCAGGCGATTCAGTTGCGGCGTCCGCATCGGACTCGAAGGCACTGTCCTCGGTCATCTCGCCGACTTCGCCGTCTACCGGCGACTTGGTATCAGTTGCTACGGCCATGCCGTCGTTCCCTTCCTTTTGATTCTTCCCGCCCATGCGTCAACCGCCCGTTGGCGGCACCAGCATCGACTGCCATGTCTTGTCCTTTGGTCCGGTTCGGCCTAGGTCGGATTGGGTGTACTGCTTCCCGTCGGGCCCGGTATAGGTTCCGGTGGCCGGGTCGTATTCGGCGGCGGCCACCGGCGGCGGCGCCGTACCGAGTCCTGCTCCCAGTTGCGGGCCGGGAGTTGGGGCGCGCGGCGGGGATCCGGGCGGCAGTTGCGGGATGTCTTGGCCGCTGTAGGTGGCGTTGGGGTCGCCTTTCCAGTTCCAACCGTCGTTGAGCGGCACATACGGCTCGTCGCTTTCACACAGCTTCACGGTGGCCGCGCGCTTGCCGGGCCTGGTTTCGCACGGGATATTGCGCGCGCCACGCACGCCGATAATGGGCGAGTCCTGCGGGATCCTGCAGTACAACTCGCCGGCCGGGCGCTCTGGGGCATCCTCAATGGACGCATCCCGCTGCTGCTGGACGGGCAGGAACCCGGTGGTGCACGGCGGCGGCAGGTTCAGGTTGAGGTTGAAGCTGAGGTATTGACCCCTGTATTTCTGCTTGGTGTTCGCGTTCGCCACTAGGCCCGCCGATTCGACAGTGACGAGCTGGGGCACCAAGACGAGGATTTGTTCGATGTCACTTCGGTAGGTGAGGGCGACCTGGCTGACGCTGGCCAAATTGGCCAGCAAACTCGGCAGGGTGGGTTGTAACCGCTCGACCAGCGTGCGTGCCTCGCTGAGCGCCGGGCCGCCATTGTCTATAACACCGGCGACCGCATCGTCGTGGGTCTGCAGTTCACGGGTGACCGTGGCCAGGTGTGACGCCCAGGCTGCAATTGCACTCGACGACTCGGTCTGTGAATCAAGTACCGGATGCGCGTTGTCGATCAGGGAGACCAGCGGATCCAGATTTTGGCGGGCTTCGATCGACAGATCGGTGGTGCCTTTGACAAGCGCGGAAAGCTGCGGGCCGAGCCCGCCCACCGCGGTGTACGACTCGTCGATGACGGTCTTGAGGTTGTCGCGCGGTACCGCCCGCAGGCCGGCGTCGACGGCATCGAGTAAAGGATTGATGTCGGGCGCTACCGAGGTGTTTTTCAGCGGAATCACGTCACCGTTTCGCAGCGGCGGCGAGGTGCCATTTCGGGGCAGCAGCTCCACGTACTGCTCCCCAATCGCCGACTGGCTGTGCACCTCGGCTTTGAGATCCGACGGGATGTCGATCCCGGATTTCAGCGACAATTCGGCCGCCACGCCGGTGTCGGTCAGATGCACAGACTGCACCCGGCCCACTTCGGTGCCGCGATAGGTGACGTTGCTGGTGCCGTACAGCCCGCCTGCCCGCGGCAATTCCATCGTCACCATGTAGCGGCCCACGCCGAACAACCTGGCCGGCAATTTCATGAAGTGCGTGGATATGTAGGCAAGCGCAATCAGCGCGACCGTCGAGAAGATGGCCAGCTGGATCAGCGTCTGTCGGCTCAAATGCATGCTACGGCCCCTGGTCCTCAATGTACGGAACCGCAATGGGATTGGATTGGCCGAACCGGCCCGGGTTCAGACACGGGCTGGGGAATTGGCCGACCGTACGGCCCCACAGCAGCTCTAGTGCGGTGAGGTTGCATTCATATCTGGTGCCGGTGAATAGTGACTGGTCGATACGGCTGAGCGTGAGGTCGATGATCCCGGTCAGGTTGGCGTAGTCACCCCGTTGCCATTTTTCGATGGTTTCGTTCGGGAACGGATAGGTGCTGAGCTGGCTGAGCGCGCGAGTCATGGCGGGGCCGGCGTTGGCTAGCGACTCCAGCACCGGCCCGACGGCTTTCAGCTCCTTGACCAGGTTTTCTTTGCTCTGGTTGACCGTATCTGCGGTCAGGGCGCTGAACTTGCCGAGCTGGTCGGCCGCCTCGACAAGGTTCCCGCGCTCGCTGTTGAGCACCGCGAGCGCGTTCGGGATGGTCTTGAGCGCCCGGTCGAGGACGGGTTGCTGCTCGGCGAACTTCCCGACCAAGTGGTTGAGGCTGTCGCTGGCCGCGATGACGTCGCCGGACTGGTCGTTGAGGTTCGCAGTGAATTTGTCCAGCTGCCCAATCAGGCTTCGCAGGTCTTGCTCACGACCACGAAACGCCGTGCTCAGCGCCTCGACGATGTCCCCGGCTTGGCCCACTCCGCCGCCATTGAGTACCAGCGACAGCGCGGCCAGTGCCTGCTCGACAGTCGGATAGGCAGCCGCGTTGGACAACGGAATGAATGAGCCGTTGTGAAGCTTTCCCTGTGGTGGACTGTGTGCCGGTGGCGCCAGCTCGATATGCAGTGAACCGAATATCGTCGTCTGGCCGATCTTGACAGTGGCGTTGGCGGGTAGGTCGACGTCGCCGGCGATGCGCATGGTCAGCAACGCATGCCAGCCCTGAAGTTGGATTTTCGTCACGTGGCCGACCGTCACGTCGGCGACCCGCACACGCGAATTCTCTTGGATGTTCGTGACATCTGGCAGCTGCGCCTGGATCACGAACGAGCCGGGGCCATTACCCTCGGTGCCGGGCAGCGGCAGCGAATTCAGCCCCCGCCAGCCGCAGCCGGACATTCCGCCCACCACCACGATCATCACCAGACTCGCCACTGCGTGGCGCCACCAACTGACTCTCATGAGCCACCCCCGGGGGGCACCATCATGCCGGACAGGCCGGCGGCGGGATTGGTGGGCACCGGCGCTGTCGCTGGGGGCGGTGCTTCGGCGGGTAACGGCGACCCCGGGGGTGCAGCCGCGGGTGGCAACCCCGGGGGTGTGTTAGCCGGAGGGACGTAGTCGGGTCGCATCCAGTCCTCGCTGTAGGTGACCTCATTGGGCCTGGCCTGCGTTCCGACGAAAAAGTTCTCCCCCAGCATGGGGAAGTTGTACTGGCGGTTCTTCATAATCGGCGACAGGTACTGAACGCAGAGTTTGGCCGCTTGCTCGGCACCCAATCGGGAGGCGGCCTGCACCGCGCCACATAGGAACGAGACCGGGTTGGCGAAGTTGTTGATTGCGAGCGCACCGGTCAGCGCGCCGTTCGCCGGCTCGAAGATGTTGACGAAGTTCTGAGCCGGCGTCGGGAAGATGTGTAGGAGTTGTTTGATGTCGTCGAGGCTGCCGACGACCGCGTTGCTGATCGAGCCCAATTTGTCCGACGTGGTGCCGATTGCCTCACGGTTGTCGGCGACGAAGCTTTGGACGTCACCGACCACCGCGTTGAGGTTTTGGACCGCCTCACCGACCTTGTTCGGGTCATCGGCCAACACCGACGAGACCGCGGCCAAGTTACGGTTCAGCTGACTAAGCAGACCGCTGCTGTCGTGCAGTGCCGACACCAACGTCGACAGGTTTCTGACAGTGCCGAAGATGTCGTGGCTGTGGTCGCCGAGCACCGAAACCGCTTGCGATAGCTTGATAATGGTGTCACGTATGTCGGCGCCCTGCCCGCGCAAGTTGTCGGCGGCGGTGCTGATGAACGCACCCAGCGTGCTCACTCCACCCGGCTGGGTGGGTTTCAGCAATTCGGTCAGGCGCACAAGTTGGTCCCGCACCTCATCCCACTCGACCGGCACCGCCGTGCGGTCTTGAGGGATGACCGCGCCGTTTTGCATCGTGGGCCCGCCGCTGTAAGGCGGTGTCAGCTGGAGGGCCCGACCCGTTATCAGCTGCGGCGACAGGATCGCGGCCATGGCATCGGCGGGGACCTTGTACTTGCGGTCGAACCAGAACGTGATCTTGGACCGCAGCGGCTGCGGTTCAATTTTTTCGACCTTGCCCACCGGCACGCCCCGGATGCGCACCTCGTCACCGGAAAACAAACCGGTGCTGTTGTCGAAGTAACCGACCACCGTCGTTCGGGCGATGTGATCGCTGGCGCGCATGGCGGCGAACAGCCCGGCAGCGAGCACAACCGCCAAAGTGGTTGCCAAAACGCGGCGGGCGTGGCGTAAAGCAGCCGCCGGCACCGCGCGCACGCTTGATATCCAGCTTGTCACGGTTGACCTCCCGGTCGCGTCAGGGGATCGTCGACGTGAATCGGCGTCGGTGTTGGTGCGGGTATCGGGACAGCGGGCCCGCCGGGTGGCGGACCGCCCGGCGGCGGGGCCGGCGGCGGCTGGCGATAGGGGTAGCAGCCAGGACCGGGCAACGCCACGCCGGGCGGACCACACGGCCGGTCGGCCGGGTTGCCGGTGATCGCGTCCGGGATGCTCATACGCGGCGCGCCGCCCTGCCCGGTGCGGGGGTAAGGCATCGGCAATGGCGGGGTCCCGGGCTGCCCGGTTGGTGGGTCCGTCCGCTGCGACGGCAGCAACGTCGCCGGGTCCAGTCCCAGATCGGAGAATGCGGAATTGATGTACGGTTGTAGGAACTGACCCGGCAGCAGGTTCACCACGTACGCATTGAAGAACGGCCCCGAGTGCAGCGACTCACCAAGCGACATGGCATAGGTGTTGATCAGTGGGATGGCCTTCTGTATGCGTTCTTTGCGGTTGTCGAGGATCGCCAGCACCCCGTTGAGCTTGTCCAGCGCCGGGCGCAACTGCTGTCGGTTCTCGGCGATGAACCCCTGCAGTTGCCGCGACACCGCGGAGATATTGGTCGTGATCTGATCCAGGGCGGCGCTTTGCGCCCGCAGTTGCGCCAGCAGCGCGTTGGTGTCCTTCACCAAGCTGACCACCTGTTCGGTGCGCTTGGCCAGCACGCCCGTTGCTTTGGCCGCGTTGTCGAGCAGGCTACGGAGCTGGGCGTCGCGGTTGTCGAGTGTTTGCGCAAACCGCGCCACCCCCTGCACCGCGGACTTCAGGGCCGGCCGGGTGTTGGAAAAGGTTTGCGCCAGGGTGGACAGCGAGTCCGACAGCTGGTTGGTGTTCACCCCGCTGATGGCGGCGGTCAAGTCGCCCAGCGCGTCCGGCAGCTGGTAAGGAGACACCGTCCGGTCGATCGGGATCGCGCCGGCCAGCTGCCCGTTGCCGCTGGGCATGAGTTCGAGCATCTTGGTGCCCAAAAGGCCCTTGGTTTTGATCCCCGCCGCGGTCCGGTCGCCCAGGTGAATATTCTTGGGGACGGTGAACTTGACCAGCACGCCGGGTCCGTCGAGTGAAATGCTGGACACCTTTCCCACCGGATAGCCGGCAACCTCCACGCCGGCGCCGGTGTATAGCCCACCGGCGTCGGCGAAATAGGCGGAGACGTTTCTGCCCTGGTTGATGAAGGGCAGCTTCTGGTTCTCCAGCGCGGCCAGCACAATCAACGCGGTTCCCGCCAGACCGAGGACGCCGATGACCAGCGGGCTGCGTTCAGAGAACGACTTCATGTTCGCCACAGAATTTTTTACGCGCGAGAACCAGTTCATTTCGGCGTGCACCGTCCCGAAGGCTGACCTGCGATCTTGACGTACACCGGCTGGCCGCCCTTGCCGTTGAGCTTCAGCACGATGTCGCAAAAGTAGAAGCTGAAGAAATCGCCGTACATCGCCTGACGGTCCAGCGCGCGGTATTTGTCGGGCAGCGTGTTGATCAGGTTGTCGAGGTAGTCGTGATCGGCCACCGCGATCGCCGCGGCTCGGTCGGTCTCGTGAACCACCTTCTGAAAGGGCGCCCGGGCGTGGTTCAGCAGGTCGGCGACCGACCCGGTGGCGGCGTTGGTGTAGGCCACCGCGTTTGCGATGTCGGTTTTGCGGGCGGCCAGCCCGTGGACCAACTCCGACAAGGAGGTCACCGCTTTGTCGAGCTGATCGCTCTGGCCTCCCAGCGAGCCCAACACCACATTGAGGTTGTCGACGACCTGCCCGATCAGCAGATCGCGGTCGGCCAGCGTGTTGGTCACGGCCGCGGCCTGATCCAGAAACGACCCGATGGTGGCGCCCTGGCCCTGAAGCGCCGCGATCAACTGGCCGGTCAGCGCGTTGACCTGATCGGGTTTGAGCGTTCGAATCAGCGGCCGCAAGCCGCCGGTCACCGAATCCAGGTCCAGTGCGGGTTCGGTGCGGGCGAGCGGAATCGTCTGGCCGGGGTTGAGTATCTTGGCGCCTCCGGCCCCTTCTTCGAGCTCCAGAAAGCGGCCACCGATCAAGTCGTCATAGCGGATGTGCGCACGGGTACCTTCAGTCAGAACCACCGAAGGGTCGGCGGTGAACTCCACCCGCACCGTCGCGTCCGCGTTGACGGCCATGTCCTGGACCTTGCCGACCTCCACGCCGGCGACCCGGACCAGGTTGCCCTTCTTCAAACCGCTCACGTTGCTGAACTCGGCGTTATAGCTCTTGCCGCCGCCGACCCGAAACTGCGCGAAGATTGCCGCGGTCGCGACAAAGGCGAGCAGGCAGACCGTTAAAAAGAGGGCCAGGCGCCAGACGACGCCTCTCATACTTCCCTCCACGGCTGCTCCCCCTTTCGGTTAGATCGTCGACGGTTATGGTGGCGGGGTATTTCCAGCCGGCGCCGGACTGGGCTGTGCCGGCGGTACCCCTGGCCACAGCGGAACCCCGCCCGGTCCGTACAGCGGCGCGCCGTACGGCGGCGCCCCCGGGTACGGGATCAGCCCTGGTGCCGGCCCCGGTATGCACTGGCGGAAGCGCCTGCTGGTCGCGGAGGCCGGTGCGTCGAGCGTCGGCTGCGGTGGCTCCGACACAGGGTGCGTGGCCCCGAAGAAAGACCCGTAGCAGGGATGCCCGATGCCCGGGTTGGTCCGGATATCGACGCCTGTTCCCCAGCCGGTGTTGGTGACGAGCTGGCGCACCGGGAAGTTCTTGGTCGGATCCGGCAGCGACCCGCAGCCCGGTTGCCCGCCCGGTCCGCCCTTGGCGGCGACAATCGGCAAATTATCCGGGTAGATGTAAGGGTCGTTACCCAGCAACAGCCCGACGTCGAGTTGGATCGACCGGCCGTCACCGCCCCACACCTGATAGGCCCCATTGTCGAGGAACCACTTGGAGCCCTGCAGCGTGCAGGTGTATTCGGGGTTGTACTTCAACAGCAGGCTCGTCGTCGGCTCGAGGGTGTTGACCGACGCGACCAAATTGTCCCTACTCGTGCCGAGCAGGTTGGTGCCGGCGTTGGCGAACCCGACGACGTTGAGAAGCACGTCATCCAGCGCAGTCTTGTGCTTCACGATGGTGTCACTGGTGGTGCTGGCGGCGTTCAGGATCGCCATAATGTCTTGAGCGGCGGCGGCGTACGTGTTGTTGAAGCCGGTAAACGAGCGCAAGTCCTGGCGGATGGTGTCGCTGCGCGAGTTGAGTGCCGACAGCACCTGATTGAGGTCGGTGGTGGCCTCGCCGATCCGTTGGCCTCGTCCGCGCACTGCGTCGGCGACCGCGGTCAGCACCGCGTTTAGCTTTTCCGCGTCGACCATCTTCAGCAGATCGACGACGTTCTCAAAGACCGTGTTGACCTCGGTGGTGACATTGCTGGAATGCAGCACGGCACCGGCCGCCAGACGCTTAGGGCTCGGGGCCGACGGAGAGATCAGGTCGACGAACTTGGCGCCGAACACGGTGGTGACATC
Organism: Mycobacterium sp.; assembly: GCF_035623875.1. Taxonomy (GTDB): domain Bacteria; phylum Actinomycetota; class Actinomycetes; order Mycobacteriales; family Mycobacteriaceae; genus Mycobacterium. The sequence goes on from NZ_DASPSP010000196.1 coordinate 25,538, forward strand.
GATCTTTGCTTGCACGTTGGCCGGGATGTAGCGGATCTGGTCCGGGTCGATCTCTAGCTTCAAGCTGGCCTGGTTCTTGCCGGGGGCGATCTGGCTGACCCGTCCGACCTGGACACCACGCAGCATGACCTTGGCGCCGGTCTCCAGCACCAGCCCCGAGCGATCCGAAGTCAGCGTCACCGGCACATAGGGCTGAAAAGTGCCTTCGTAGGCCGTCACCGTCGCGAAGATCGTCGCAGCGATCACAGCAATCAGGATCAGTGTCCACCATGCGGTGGCGATGCGGTGTTCTCCTGGCCGGGTTTTCATGCCGCTAGCTCGCCAGGTGGAAGTTGGTGTTGTGGCCGTAGATGGCCAGCGTGACGATCATCAGCACGCCCGCCCCAACGACCATGGACGCTCGCACCGCCCGGCCGACGGCCTCGCCGACCCCGGCCGGTCCTCCGGTGGCCGTATACCCGTAGTAGGTGCAGATCAGCATGACGACGACGACCTGCACGACCGTTTGGACGAAAGACCAGATCAGGTCGGTCGGATTGAGGAACGTGTTGAAATAGTGGTCGAAGACGCCCGGCTCCTGGCCGTAGGCGATGGTTGTGCCGAAGCGAGCGGCAAAAAAGCCCGTCATCATCCCGACGGCGTACAGCGGGAAGACCACGATTGTTGCGGCGAGAACGCGGGTCGCTGCCAGGTAGGAAACACTTCGGATACCGATCACCTCCAACGCATCGACCTCCTCGTTGATCCGCATGGCCCCCATCTGAGCGGTGGCACCGGCACCGATAGTGGCCGTCAACGTGACCTGGGCGGTGCCCGGAATGATGAGCCGAGGAATGAAAAACGCCGACGCGAATCCGGTCAGGGCTTCTATAGCGACAGAACGGAATTCGGTGTAGCCCTGGGTCGCGACTATGGAACCGGTGGTCATCGTCATGAACCCGATAATCACGACCGTTCCACCAATCACAGCGAGAGCCCCTGTCCCCATGCCCATTTGGGCGATGAGCCGAAAGAGCTCGGACCGGTAGTTGACAAGGACATCGGGAATCGCAGCGAGAGTCCTGAAATAAAACCGCGTCTGCTCTCCGATCCGATTCCATCCGCCGGTCAGCCTGTCCATCGCGCGGGAAAGGTGCGGAAATAGTCTGCTGGGAACGGCAACAGTCATGGGTTCACTCGTTTCACTTCAGCGTGAACTGAACACCGACGGCGGTCACGACGATGTTGATGGTGAACAGGACCATGAAGGCAAACACCACGGTTTCGTTCACGGCGTTGCCAACGCCGGCCGGACCGCCGCCAACCGTGATGCCCTTGTAGCAGGCAATCAAGCCGGCCCCTAACCCGAAGAGAAGCGCCTTGAACATCGAGACCACGAGGTCTCCGAGCCCGGCGAGCACCGTCATGCCGAAGACAAAGGCACCAGGCGAGACGTGCATGATGAAAACACTGAAAAAGAACGTGGCAATCATTCCCGACAGGGTCACCAGCCCCATCAGCGCCAACGACACCGTGGTAACGGCGAGCACGCGCGGGATGACCAGCGCCTGGATCGGGTTGATACCCATCACCCGTTGCGCGTCAAGTTCTTCCCGGATGGTCCGTGCACCCAGGTCGGCACACGTCGCAGTGGCAGCCGCACCAGAAATCACCAATACAGTCACGATCGGGGCAATCTGGGTCAGGGTGAAAAACGCGGCGCCAGCACCGGAATAATCCGCAGCGCCGAATTCGTTCAGCAGGATGTTGAAGCAAAAGTTGCTGATTACCGAATATGGGATGCACATCAGGATTGCAGGCAGGAACGACACCCGCGCCACAAACCACGTCATGGCCAGGTATTCCTGCCACGCCAACGGCGTTGTGAACATGCCCACCAAGACGTCCAGCGACATCGCAAAGAAGCCACCCGCCGCGCGGACCGGCTTGGTGACCGGACCCGCCGACGGCAAAGCCTTCATCCACTCGACGGCACGGCCGTTGAGTGGACGCCTCGCACCGCGGCCACGTTTAAGGGCCGGGGCTAGTACCGCCGTGAGCGCGGGTCCGTCCTCGGTAGCTCTCACGACGAGGTCGTCCTCATCCGCTCCTAGCAGCGGACGATTTTCGTGAGCGGTGGGCACGGCATCGAAACTATCGAGGCGATCAACACCTCTACGACCCTCCAAAGAGGTACTTTGTCCCTCTTCGGGAGGGAAATCGCGAAATGCCGCCGAGCCAGGCTTTATCGCGAAAGGCGCGCCGGTGTTCCAAGCTCGCGTCGCGCAATGCCCTCGGTGCCGGGGCGCTGGGGTTTTGGGTCGCGTTGCGTGAGGTGTTCCCCGAGACCCGTGAGCAGCGATGTTGGTTCGACAAGGTAGCGAAAGTTATTGCGGCACTGCCGAAATCAGCGCACTATGCGGTGAAGACAGATTTAGCGGAGGTCTGGAACGCCGAGGACAGACGCCACGGCGCGGATGCGACAAGGCACTCGAGCCCGCCAACGGCGCCAAGTCCCCACGGCGGTCGCCAAGATCACCGACGACGTCGAATGCCCCTAAGAAACGATCGCTGACGACCGGAAGGGGGAGGCTGCCCGACATTCGCGTCAGACGATGCGGGTGATCTGGTGGTTGACGTCAAGCCATTTCGAACCATGATTTGCGCGTTGGCGACGAGGGTGTCGGCCGATCCGCGGCGAGGGTCCCACCACGTGACGATCCAGTTCAGCGCTCCCAACACCAGAAATTCTGCTATTCCGGCGTCCAACTCCGGATTGATCTCCCCGCCGGCGATCGCGTCGGCGAACAGGCTCTTCCAGATCTGTCCGTAGGCAACTTCGCCCTTCTTCTGGCGCCTGCTCAGCTGCTCAGGGAGCTGTCCGGAATTCCGGATCCAGGCTGTGGTGTATTCGGTGAGCTCCAGCACGGTTCGAAGGTGAGCTTCGACAGCCACCATGATCCGGTCCATGGGCGACGTGTCGGGCGGCAGGGCACCCAGCGCCTCTTCCATGTGCTTGCGTATCTCGATGACCCCGCGGTACATGACCTCTTCGAAGAGTTCCTCGCGGGATCGGAAGTGCTTGTAAATCGTGTTTGTCATTAACTGGGCGCTGTCGCTCACATCGGTCAGCTGGGTTCCGGCGAACCCTTTGAGGCTGAGCACTTTGGCGGTGGCATCGAGGATCCGCATCCTCTCGGATCGCGAGTCGGTGCCTTCAGCGCCAGCCCTTTGCGCAGAAACTTGAAACTCGGGCATCCGTTGATCGTACTGGTCGAGCCGCCGCGCGGTGGCCGCTTTCCGTCGTTGGAGCAGCCCGAGGCCTATGGAGGAGAGTTGCCATCCCGGTGGATTGGGTGTTTCGAGCGGCCTCCGGTCACCGGTCGCGGTATTCCTGCGTCAACCCGGATGATTCAGGATTGTTCTCGCGCGCCCGCAGATCGACCCGCCGGATCTTGCCTGAGGTGGTCTTCGGCAACTCCATGAATTCGATACGCCGGATGCGTTGGTAAGGCGCAAGGTTTCGGTGGGCGTGGGCGAAGATCGCGTCGGCGGTGGCCTGATCGGGTTCCCACCCTCCAGCCAGGCTGATGTAAGCCTTGGGTACGGCCAACCGCGTCGCGTCGGGAGCCGGCACCACAGCAGCCTCGACCACCGCCGGATGCTCGAGGAGAACGCTTTCGAGTTCGAATGGGGAAATCTTGTAATCCGATGCCTTGAATACATCATCGGTGCGGCCGACATAGGTGAGGTAGCCATCGGCGTCGCGGCTCGCCACGTCCCCAGTGTGGTAGTAGCCGTCGGCGGAAGCCAAGCCGGTGTAGCCGTCGTCGCCGAGATAACCGGCCATCAGATTGACCGGTCGCGGATCAAGCCGCAGACAGATCTCACCCTCGCTGGCGGGCTGCCCGGTCACCGGGTCGACGATTTCGACCTCGACACCGGGCAGCGGGCGTCCCATCGAGCCGAGCTTGACTGGTGAACCAGGAGTATTGCCGACTAATGCCGTGGTCTCGGTCTGCCCGAAGCCATCGCGGATCGTTATCCCCCAATGCTTCCGGACATGTTCGATGACTTCCGGGTTCAGTGGTTCCCCAGCACCGACCACCTCTCGCAGCGTCGGCGGCTTTGCGCCCAATTTGGCCTGAATAAGCATGCGCCACACCGTCGGCGGCGCGCATAGCGAGCTGACGTCAGCGTGTCGCAGCATCGTAAGGAAACGGGATGCGTCGAAACGGGCGTAGTTGTAGACAAGGATTGTCGATTCTGCGATCCAAGGCGCAAATAAGGAACTCCACGCGTGTTTGGCCCAACCCGGCGAACTGATGTTGAGGTGGACGTCGCCAGGGCGCAGTCCAAGGAAGTACATCGTCGACAAATGTCCGATGGGATACGAACGGTGAGTGTGCTCCACCAGTTTCGGATGGCTAGTGGTGCCGGACGTGAAGTAGATCAACATCGGGTCGTCCGCGCGGGTGGCGGTTGCACGCGCCGACGGAGGGGCGGATGCGTCAGCCAGCCGATACGGTCGCCATCCACCGGGAGCATCGCCAATCGCGATGCGGCCGAAATCCCCTGGAACGTCAGTGAATTTGTCGACCTGGTCGGCATTGGTGATGACATGACGCACCAGTCCGCGGACCACGCGGTCAGCGAGGTCGTTGGGTCCCAGCACTGTCGTGGCCGGCAAGATGACCGCGCCCAATTTGATTGCCGCCAGCATCGACTCCCATAGCTCAACCTGATTGCCCAACATCACCATGATCCGATCGCCCGCCGCGACGCCGCCGGCGGCCAGCGATGTGGCGAGCCGATCTGAGCGCGCGGCCATGTCGGCGAAAGAGTACGAACGATCTGTCCCGTCCTCATCGATGATCCGCAGCGCCGTTCGCGGGTTACCTACTGCAATTGAGTCGAACCAGTCCAGCGCCCAGTTGAATCGTTCCCCGACGGCCGGCCAGCGGAAGGCCGCGACGGCACCGTCGTAGTCATCGCGGTGTCGCACCAGGATGTCGCGGGCAGCGCGGTAGGCTTCTCGGCCGGTTGTTCGGTCCATCGGTCTGGAC
>NZ_DASPSP010000204.1:0-4838 GCF_035623875.1 Mycobacterium sp.
CATGGCGCCCAGGGCCGCGTCGGCCAGCGGGAGGTAATGGTCCCGGTCGTCGAAGGGGATGCCGACCAGGTCACACATCACCCACAGGGGGAACGGCTCGGTGTAGTCCCGGACGATGTCCCCCGGTTGACCCCGCTTGGCCAAGTCGGCCAACATTTCGTCGGCCTTCGCGCGCATCCGCGGCCGGTACGCCTGGATCGTCTTCGCGCTGAAGGCCTCCGCCACGACCCGGCGAAGCGCGATGGCTTGCGGGCCGTTGAACTCCATCATCGTGACCAGCGGCGTGCCGATGTCCTCCGGCTGGTTCTCGATCTTCGGCCACTCGTTGATCGTGGGGCGGATCAACCTGGAATCGGCGAGCAGCGATTTCACGTCGTTGTAGCTCGTCACGTACCAGATCGTGGCGTTGAACTCCGCCGGCACGCTCAGCTTGGTGACCGGCGCCTGCTCCCGCAGCCAGTTGTACTCCTCGGGCGGGCCCATCGTCCCCGGCGGGGCCAGCGGCAGCTCGAGGTAGGGCGTCAGCGAGTCGTCGTCCGGGACGGCACCCTCCGTGATCACGACGGCTGATTCCCCTCCGCCGAATGCATTCGCCGTCATGCCACCCTCCGCGGGTGTGTGATGTACCCAGCCGCATCGAAGTGGTTCAGGTACAGGTTGAGCAGTGCCGAGTCGGCCGGCGGGCAACGCAGTTGGGTATCCGCCAGGTCGCGTTCCACATTGTCCCGCCCGAGGGTCGGGAACGTTCCCTCGAAGTACATCTCCTTGACCGACATGTCGCCGACCTTGGCGCGGTCCACGCACAGCGGCACGAACGGCGCGGTCGGGGCGTCGGGATGGCGGGACACGTACTTGACCAGGTCGGCCACCCACTCGTGGTAGGGCACCTGCGAGATCCGATGCCCGGCAGCCCGCATGCACTCGATCATGTCGGTCAGGCTCGCGGGGCGCGGGTTGGTCAGGTGGTACGTCTGGTTCGTGATCTTCCGCGTCGTCGCGATGTGGATGATCGCGTCGGACAGGTAGTCGACCGGAACCAGGTCGAGCGGCAACGGGATGTCCGGGGCCGAACCGGTGTCCGCGATGTACTTGAACAGCGAGCAGATCGCGGTCTCGGTGTTGCAGGCGCCGGTGACCTGATCGCCCATGACCTCGTAAGGGCGGTAGATCGCCACCGGCACGCCCTGCTTCGCCGCGTCCCGCAGGACCTCTTCGGCGACCCATTTGCTCTCGCCGTAGCCCATCGTGAGCAAGTCGGCGTGGGCCAGCGGCACGTCCTCGTCGACGTGCCGGACGCCGGCTGCACCGAACCCGGCCAGGACGGCAACCGTCGAGATGAAGTGGATCGGCGCCCGCCGCGGAGCGGCGACCTGGATGACCCGCTTGGTTCCTTCGACGTTGGCCTGACGGAGCGCCTCGTAGGGGTACAGGAAGTTCACCTGAGCAGCGGAATGGATGACCAGGTCGACCTGCTCGCTCAGGCGGCGGAGGTCGTCGTCGAGGTCCCCGTCGCCATCCGCGGCGAGGTCCGACGGGAAGCAGACGATGCGGTCGGGATCGCAGCTGCGATCGAGGCCGTAGCGGGCGAGGTTGGCGAGCACACGTGCCCGAGCGTGCGCCGGACTCTGGCTGCGGACCGGGCAGTGGACGACGGCCTCGGTGCCGGACAGCAGGCTCTCCAGCAGGTAGGCCCCGACGAACCCGGTGGCGCCGGTCAGCAGGACGTGCTCGGGGTTCGCGGGGTTCGCCGTGTCAGGCGCCGCCGCAGGCAGCTGCAGGCCGAGTCGGGCTTCGCACTCGAAGTCGACAGCCGGCGTCTCGCTCAGCGTCGCGCCGCCGCTGACGGCAGCAACAGCAGCAGCGAACCCCTTGAGCGTGGGCGTCTGCAGCAGGCAGCGGAGCAGGCTCGTGCTGTGTCGGGCTTCGATACCCAGGGCACTGATGGTGCTGGTGACCACCTGCGCAGCCAGCAGCGAGTACCCGCCCACAGCGAAGAAGTCGTCGTCCAGCGCCGGCCAGACCCGCAGGGCGTTCTGCCAGATCCGCGCCAGGGTGTCGACGAGCCCGTCGCCGCCGCGGGCCGCCGGCACGCTTTCCGGCTCGGCGCTCCACGACGAGGAAGCCTCGGCGTCCTGAGCCAGCAGGCCGGCCAGGAGCTTGCGGTCGACCTTTCCAGTAGGACCGACCGGCAGCTCAGCCACCTCGATCAACCGGGACAGCGCCGCGGGTGCCGGGAGCCACTTGGCGAGATCACTGCGCACCTGATCGGTGGGCAGCCGTGACCCGGGAGATGCCGGCGTCACGTAACCGATCAGTGAATGCCCGTCGAACTCGACGACCGCCTCACCGATGCGCAGATCCGCGCGGAGTCGGGCTTCGATTTCCTCCAGCTCGATCCGGTGACCGCGCAGCTTTATCTGCCGGTCCAGACGACCGCGGTACTCCAATTCCCCGCGCTCGTTGCGGACGACCCGGTCACCGGTGCGATACACGAGAGGGCCGGTCTGCGTCGGATAACGGACGAACTTACGAGCGGTGAACTCGGGGTCGCCGAGGTAACCCAGAGCCAGACCGGCGCCACCGACCAGGAGTTCGCCTTCTTCATCGACGTCCACCGGCGTCCCGTCGGCGCGAACCACGTGGACGGTGGTGTGCTCCAGCGGGCGGCCGACGGGAACTCGGTCGAGAGATTCCGCGCCCCTCGGAACCAGGTAAGCCGTGGATACCACGGTGTTCTCGGTCGGGCCGTAGAAATTCACCACGGTGGTGTCCGGGCAGCTGTCGACGATGGCGCCGGCCAGTACCGGGTCCATGGATTCGCCACCGGCCGACACGAAGCGCAATGTCTTCACCGCGTTCGGCTTGACGCGAGCGACGTGATGGAAGACCGCAGTCGTCAGATAGGCGACCGTGACCTCGTCCTCGAGAAGTCGAGTTTCCAAAGCGGTCGGCGAGAGGAGCTCTTCCCGCTGCGCAATGACGATGCAGGCGCCCGCAAGCAGCGGCGGCCAGATCTCGATGGTGGACGCGTCCGAGGACAAGTTGTACGCATGCAGCACCCGGTCGTCGCGGCGCGGCCGTTGATGGACGACGTCCGACATGGACAGCGCGACCACCCCGCGGTGCGGGATGGCCACCGGCTTCGGGCGCCCCGTGGATCCGGAGGTGAACATGACGTACGCGCAGTCCTCGTCGGTCACGGCCGCGGGAAGCGCAATCACGTTGTCATCGCCCGCGTCGTCGTGGCGCAGCTCGACCTGCGTGCGGATGCGGCGGATCCGATGGGCGCTGCCGGGAAGGGCCACGACGGTCTGCACGCCGGCCTCTTCCACCATGGCCTGCAGCCGACGCGGCGGAGACGTGTCGTCGAGAGGCAGATAAGCAGCGCCGATCTTCAGAATGCCCAGAAATGCGACGAGTGCGTCCAGCGATCGCCCGCCGGAGACGCCGACCCGGTCGCCGTGCGACACCCCGGCCTTGTAAAGCCGACGGGCCAACCGGTCGGACCGTGCTTTCAACTCCTCGTAGCTGATCGTGCGACCGTGATCCATCGCCGCCGGGGCGCTCCCGCGGCGCGCAGCTACAGCGTCGAACAGCTCGTGTAGGCAAGGCACGGTGCCTGTTCCTCTCGAGGTCCCGACTAGGAAGAAAAGCCCGCGGCGAACGCCGAGAAATCGGCGGTCCGCCATCGCTGGGGACGCATACGAATGAGTATGTCTTCCGCCAGCTGGATTTCATTGGCTTTCAAGTAGGCCTCAGCAGTCCCGGGGTCGAGGTATCGAAATGCGAGATTCCGACGCTCCTCCGCGGGAATCGGATCGGCAATTTCAGTGATCGCTCCCTCAACACTCACGTAACGATAGGGAGCCGTTTCGTCCTGAACGCAGAGGCTGAATCTTCCGGCGCCACGCAGAAGCCGCGCCTTGAGGGACTCCCGGCTGGTCTCGACCACAATATCCCCGCCCGGTGAGTACCCGTACCAAACCGGAACAAGCAACGGCGCACTCTCGCCCCGGGGATCATCCACACCGATAATCGCTACGTGCACGGCAGCAAGAAAGGCCTCACGTGCCGCGACCGACATTCTGAGTTCCAAGATAACCACCCGAAAGGTTAGGCTTCTCGACCAGTGTGCCCGGGGCGTTCCGGTTGGCTCTATATCTCAGCAGGTGAATGGGTGCTTTTACCGTCTTCTGGCTAGGGCCTCGCAAGAGAAGCTCCCGCACCATGGGTTGTCAAGGGTGGCGCTCGTCGAACGGCCCAGGTCACGCTCGTCCGTTTAAATGATCATGCGCCGGCGCGATCGACGATGTACTTCTCGTCGGTTCGCGCGCGATGCTTTCGCCGCCTCGTGGTGAGGTCGGATTCGTTGCCGCCGTGACGCTCGGCGGCATCAAGGAAATCGCCAAAGCTTGGAAGCCACTTTGCAGCGGCCTTGGTCTGAGGCTCAATCTGTCAGGGGTATTCTGTCACGCCGCGCCCATTGTGCGGTTCACCGATGCCAAGCGTCGGTCCCAGCCCTGCGAATTGGCTGATCTCCTGATCGTCGTCGATATCGGCAGTTCCGGCTCGCTCATTAGGAGAGCGACTCTAATCCAAGCCAAGATGGCTCGTGCTGCCGAACGCGTTTCGCTCTCAGGACCGTCGAGCCGCGTACAGCTCGATTGGTACCCATTCGATTTCGAAGAGGCGGTCTACGGAATAAGCCATGTCGATTTTACGAAAGGTGGAGGGGCGCTGGAGTCCGGTACTATCGGCGTGATCGACCGTCATGAAAAATCAACCGGTTTGGACACAGCGTCCTGGCGCAACAGGTCCCGTTTGTCTTCATACTTCTT
>NZ_DASPSP010000205.1:0-12735 GCF_035623875.1 Mycobacterium sp.
CAACGTCGCGTAGTAGGTGCAGTCGCGGTCGTCTTCGCTCAGGCCGAGGCGATCGGCGATGCGCGTGGCGATCAGGGCGGAGCGCAGCATGTGCTCGGTCGGCTGGCCCAGCCCGAGGTCGATCGCCACCGACAATGCGGCGAGCAGTTCGGCCCGAGTCGGTCGCGACCCCATCCGCCGATTCTGTCGCCGATGACGGGCGGTGTCAGGCAGACGAGCCGATGACCTCGCGACACTGGTTGTCCGACCACGTTTCGAGCGCGAAATGCGTTGATCGGCTGCCGCTGCCCCCAGGTCGAGCGAGCCTGAACGCGGTGCCGAGGGCAGGTGGCGAAACGCGCGTTGCGCTCTGACCAAGGGGCATCACCGTCGTCTAACAGCACTTGTCCCACGGATGCTGCTGAATCGTCATCGCCGGATCGCGCCGGGCCGGGACCGCCGATCCAGTACCCAGACAGTGGCCAGAGTGAGGGCAGCGGTGAACGAAGCGAGCGCGAGGAGAGCGGCGCCGGTGCCTCCGTGGAAGGTGTCGCGGTAGGCGGACATGGCCGGCAGCGTCGCGGTGTACCTGTCGAGATCCAGGTCGCGGCCCAATGCTTCGAATGCGTGGCGGTTGGACAGGACGAGGCTCATGAGGCGTCCTGGGGTGGCCATCTGGTCAACAGGGACTATGGCGCCACCGAATAGAACCTGCGGGAAGCAGAGCATCGGCAGGGCGAGGGCGGCCTGCGCGGCGTTGGAGACCGCCGCCGACGCGAGCAGGCCGAGGGCCAGTGCCGAAGTCGCCTCGATCACAACCGTCACGGACAAGGAGGCGTACACGTCCCATCCGACTGCGGGGAGCCGACCGAGCGCGCTGACTTCCCGAGACGGCCGCCGGGTGTCTCGCTGTACGCGGCATGGGACGAGGTGTTCTCCCCCGACGGCGTCGGCGCATGGATGGCGAAGTTTGACGCGGATGTCTCCGGGGCGGTCTTGTCCCTGACGTCCGATTCTTCCCCCACGGCGAGGATTTCTCGGGGCCTGCGGGTGCGTCAAACCCGGCTGCAAGGCGGCGACGCGTCCAGGGACTCTTACTATTACAGCAGCCGAACGTACGCCAGCCGACGTCGATCCCCAACATTTTTGGGGCGGATGCCTCATGTCCCGCCATGGGTGTGCGGTGGACGATTCCTACATCGAAAATTTCGACACCGCAGGCGAAGCCGGTCTTGGGAATCAGCGGCTCCCCCGCGAAAGAGGTTAGGAGGCAGTCATGTTCACTATCGAGGAGCTGGCCACGATTCCGCTCTTCTCGACGCTGGGGGAGAAAGAACTGGAGTACCTTGCCGGCGCCGTGGAGGACATCCGCCTCATCCCCGGGGAGTACGTAGGCCATGAGGGCGAGACCCGGTCCCTGGCGATCGTAGTCGAGGGAAGGACCGAGCTGACGAAGCTGGTGAACGGCGTCGAGCAGGTGATTGGGGTCCGGCTTCCGGGCGAAGTCGGAGGCGAGATCCCGATGACACTCGGTACACCATTGCCCGCCAGCATGCGAGCCGTCGAGCCCTCCCGCGTGCTGAAGGTGACGGTCGAGGTGTTCCACACCCTCGCCGCGATGGCCCCCCAGGTCTCCGAAACGGTCGGTGCCGCCGCACTAGAACGCATAGAGATGCTCAGAAACGCCACCACGCAGCCACGCGAGCCTGCAATGTTCGTAATCGGCCCGCGCGTCGACCCGGGAGTGCACGACTGCGACAGCTTCCTCCATCGCAATCAGATTCCTTACGAACGGCTAGACCCCGACGATCCGGCGGCTCTCGCACGCACCGGAGACAACGCCACCGCATATCCGTTGGTTGTGCTGCGCGACGGCACGCGACTGACTACTCCGACGATGCGCGCCGTTGCCACTGTCGCTGGGCTGACGGTCGAGCCGAGCCGGGCGCACTACGATGTGGTGATTGTGGGCGGCGGGCCGGCGGGTCTGACCGCGGCGGTCAACGGGGCCTCCGAAGGCCTGCAGACTGGACTGATCGAATCCTTCGCCCCCGGCGGGCAGGCCGGCACCTCAACCCGTATCGAGAACTACACGGGATTTCCGTTCGGCATCTCGGGTGACGAGCTCGCGAGCCGGACGCTACAACAGGCGAATCGGCTGGGCGCCGAAATCGTGGTGACCCGTCGGGTCGAAGGCATCGACCCCGCCGACATGACGGTCACCCTCGATGGAGGCGACATTTTGCGAACGAAGTCGATCGTTCTAGCGATGGGCGTGGAGTGGCGACGCCTGCGGGTCGATTCGGTCGATCGATTCGTCGGCTCGGGTGTCTACTACGGCGCGGCACGCAGCGACGCCGGTCTGACGCAGGGAAACGATGTGTATCTGATCGGTGCGGGCAATTCGGCCGGTCAAGCCGCGATCTTCTTATCCAACCACGCGCGATCGGTGACGCTCCTCGTGCGGGGAGAGTCGCTCGCCGAGAGCATGTCTCACTACCTCATCGAGCAGATCGCAACGAAAGCGAACATCCGGGTGGAAACGCGAACCGAAGTTGTCGCCGGGCACGGCCACGAACAACTCGAGGCGATCGAAATCATCAATCGGAGTACCGGCATGACAACTCGACGGGATGCGAAGGTGCTCTTTGTCCTCATCGGTGCCGAAGCGGCGACTGATTGGCTGCCCCCGGACATCTTGCGCGACCAGCATGGCTTCGTCCTGACGGGGACCGACGCGATGAAGGCGGGACAGTGGGACGCCGATCGAGAGCCGTTCGCACTCGAAACAAGCGCCCCTGGGATTTTCGCGGTCGGCGATATTCGCTCCGGATCAGTGAAACGCGTGGCTGCATCCGTGGGTGAAGGCGGCATAGCGATCGCGCTCGTGCATCGCTACCTCCAGCTCTCTCGGTAGCCGCAGCCGATCTGCGCATCCGGCTCGACCAATTCACCCAGTTCTCGGCAATCAAGAGGGCCGCCGCCCTGGGCATTTGATGGAGCTGCCGGGAATCGAACCGGCTGCAAAAAGCAAGTCGACCTGCGGAAACGCTGAATTTCACGACGCTAAACGACATGAAAGTACGTGAAACGACCTGCGTATACGCGAAAGGCGTTGACGGCGTCAACAAGAACCGCTTTCCGTTCCAGGGCCACATCCGCTGGGAGCGCGTCGCCTGCACCTGATGTCGCAACCACAAGATTTGGCTCTGAGCTGCGGAAACACCGGAACCGCTCACTCTCACCGACCCGACGCCACCGCCGGCGCATAAATCTCCACAGGTGCGGTCTTCCCCTTGAGATTGAGCCCTGGCCGCGCGACGAACTCGCCGTGATCTCCGTCAAGCAAGGCCAGCGTCTGACCCGTCAGCAAAACCAAATCACCCGTCTGACGGGTAGCCGACTCGACGCGCGCCGCGATGTTAACGGCGTCGCCGATCACTGAGAACTCCAGTCGTCCTGCACCGCCAACATTGCCGGCCACCACCGGTCCGGAGTTCAACCCGACCCCCACTGACAGCGTCGTCCCGAACTCGTCGCGCACCGCGTCCGAGATCTCCAACGCGGCTCTCAATGCCCGATCAGCGTGGTCGACATAGCGCCGCGGCGCTCCGAAAACCGCGAAAAGTCCGTCACCTGCGTACTTGTCGACGTGTCCGCCGTGCCGGTGAACCAGCGGAACAATCCGTTCAAAGAGCCGGTTGAGAGCGGCCACGACCTCGATCGGACGGAGCCGTTCCGCGAAAGTAGTGAAGCTGCGGACGTCGACGAACATTAACGTGACCTCCACTTCGTCACCCTGCAGAGCGGCGCCCTCCAGGATGTGCTCGGCAACATCGCGGTCGACGTAGATCCCAAACACCTCTCGAATGCGTTCACGCTCAGCCAAACCCGCCGTCATTGCGTTGAAACCGACCTGTAAGCGCCCGATCTCGCTAGTGTCGTCGACGACGACGCGCGCCGCGAAGTCGCCGGCCTGGACCCGGGCAAGCGCGCGGCGCAGTTCCCCCACTCGCTCGGCGACAGACCGCGTAGCGACAACAAGCGTGAACAACCCGACCACGAGCGCTACCACGACGAGACCCAGGATCGTGGTCAATGTTCGATGCGGCTCGAATCCGACGTTCGCAAGGTAACCCACCGCCAGCGTTGCGACGCCGAGGAGCGGCACCCCCGTCGCCAGCGTCCACGCCATCGCCAGTCTGAGCTGAATACTCGGCCCGGAGCGGTGACCGGCCGGCCCACCGTCTAGCGCGCGCGCCGACACCGGCCGCATGATCCGCTCGGCGATCAGATACCAAACCGCGGTCGTGGTGATGCCGCCCAAGATCACTGCACTGAAGATGTATGCCGCGGCCGAAACCGATTCGGTGGCTCCCAACATCGCGAAGAAAACAGCACCGATACCCCATGTCAGGGCAGAAACGCGAACTGCTTCACCCGGTGCACCGAGGGTCATCCGTCGTTCCCGGTCCGTCGGCTTTCGGCGTTGCCGAAGCCAGACGGTGCTCATCGCATAACGGTTTTTGCGGACGCGTATCAGCACTGGCACGATAACGAACGCGAACACGGCCAGCGCCGTCCCACCCCGCAAAAGAAGCCGATCCGTCGCGGCCGGGCTCAGCAGAATAGGCGCAGCGAAGAACAGGAAGATGAAAACCATTGCGCCACCGGACACGCTGACCAACACGGCGCCCCAAATCCAGCGCCTAAAGGTCGCATACCGCAGAGGGTCAACCGGTGCCTCGGCAGAAACGCGCCCGTCCGCCGAGTCCAATCGTGGCGGCGTCGTACCGGCGGACGCTAAGGGCATGCACTTGAGCTTGGCCGGCGATCGCGCTACTGCCTAGAGTAGTCGGCTACTCGAATGAAGCAGGCCAGGCCTTTTCGGCCTGACCTGCCCTCTGTTGTGGAGCTGTCGGGAATCGAACCTGACGACCAACCTGGGCTTTCACCTCCGGAGCTGCCGTTTCGTTCCGTCTCGTTCCTATTCGTTCCCGTTGGTTACCTGCGGTTTCGTTTTCGGTCCTTGACGGCGTCAAGGGTCATCGTCGGCTAACCCGTAGACAAGGGTGCGCTTCACCCCAAGCGGCACACTTGAGAGCGGCAAGCTCGAGTATTCAGCTCGTGTTGCGCTCCGCGTTCGCCACGCCGCGCAGCAATGCGTCGATCTCCACCGCGAGCCGGTCGATTTCATCCGTGCAGAACGACCCGGCCGGATAGCGCGCCCCTATGATGAGCTGGCCGTCGTAACTGCTCACCTCGTACCCGGACGCCCAGCCCAGCGGGACGCCCTGTTCCCCGAGCGCCCAGCGCACCTGCTCCCTCGGCGCGTCGTCAACCTCCATACAGCCACACAGATTCTCGACGACCAGCCCATCCGGCAATGGGAAGCTGCCGAACTCGCCGACGTTGGTGACGAAGAGGGCGGGGGCGCCAATCCGACCTAGATCGGCGAGGGTGTGGTAGGTCTGCTGCTGGACGAGCCCGCTCGCCACGTCGGCGTTCAACTGGCTGACAACGCGGCGGCCGATGTCGACGGGGTCGCTTGCCGCGTTCACCACCAAGCGCGAGTACGCGGCGGCGAAGCAATTGGTCCCCTCTGCGATCCCGATCGGCGGATCGACCCGAGAACGGAAGTCCACCACGCATTTCAGGCCGAGCGCGACCGGTTCGTCTTCCGGCGCCGCCACCAGCGAACGCTCCGCTTTCACGATCGCCCCGCACACCACGCCGTTCATGGACACACCCCGCGTCCTGACCGCCCGCCGCAGCGCGGCGCTGGTCTGCTGGTCGAGAGAGATCCGCCGCTGGTTCTCGACTGGGAACCTGGCGGTGCTGCTGCGCGCCTTGCCGCCCCACACCACGCCGTCGAGCCGCTCCACGCCGCTGTGGTCCAGTTGCACCACCCCGCGTTCGCGCAGCAGCTCCTCTGGAGCCCGAGGAATCGGGGCCGGTGCAGCGATCGGGGCTATGCCGGTGGTTGTGATCTGTGTGTATGCCGTCCAGAACCAGTAGTAGTAATGCGCCGCCAGTCTTCCGTCTGCGACCCCATGCTGGAGCCCGAAAGATACCCAATGCTCGGCGCCGTCCGAGACGACGTCCACGGCAACTAAGCTTTTCCCCTCGGGCAACGGCCACAACGCGGGGATCTCCGGCAGCGCCTCCTCACGCACGGAGAGCGCGGGCTCCGCTTCCCCCTCCGAGACGAGGAGAAAACCGGCATCGCTGAGCCGGATCCGGCATCGCAACACGGGATAAGCGTCCTGCAGGAACCGCAACGCGCCGCCAAGCGCGGAACAGTCCAACCTTCCGCGCAGTCGCACCGACATCCACATTGTCATCGAGCGCGCGGCGTGCCAGCTCTCGATCGGCGACAACGTCCGGATCGCACGCGGCTCAGCAGCGCCCGAGGTCATCTACCTCCTTCGTCCACGCCCGACGGGGCGTTTCGCCTGAGGCTCCGTGCGGGTCTTTAGTATCCGGTGAGCGCGGCTGACGAAGCAATGTTCTGCACAGGTTTGTCGTGTGCCGGTAAGTCGGGGCCAGTGGGTGGGTTCGGGTTGCCGTGCGGATGCGGTACCCACAAACGCCTGTCCTGAGTCAACCGTGTCCGTAGCCAGATACACCGCAGGCAGGCAGCAATTGCAACCATGATCGTTGTCAGCGCCAACATATTGGTGGAGCTGCCGGGAATCGAACCTGACGCTCTAACAGGGCTTTTGCCCTGTGAGCTGCCAGTTCGTTACGTCTCGTTCCGATTCGTTCCCGTTGTTACCTGCGGTTTCGTTCTCAAGCCCGCAAGTGGAGCCGCTCCGTCTCACGAGTGAACCGATCCCGCATCACACTCGTGACATGTTCAGTCGATAGTTGCCTATCGGCCACGCTGCCTGCGCACCGTGAGTGCCGGGGTGTTCTCGAACTCGGTGGTTACGACTCGCTACTCACAGTTGATGGCGCATTGGTTGACGGTGACGAGTCGGAGAGGTGGAACAGCATGGCCCGTGAGGACAGCGGTGCGCTGCCGGACCTACATTCGGAAGTTCCGGACATCTGCATTCCAGTGCATTCGGTTGGACATGTCGGGGTCAAGCGGATCGTCGCGATCGACGAGCATGACAGTGCGGCGATGGTCGTCATGGACATCTCGGTCGGTTTGTATGCCCACCAGCGTGGCGCGCACATGTCGAGGCTGATCGAATGCGTCGACCGGTCAGGTCCACAGCCGACCGTGCTCGACTACGTCCAGGGCATCTTCGAGCGGCTGCGCGGCGCGGTGCCCGGCGCCGCGTCCTGGTCGGTGGACGCGCGGGCCACCATCGTGTTGGCGCACGACGGCGGGTTCAAGCCGATCGAGGAGATCTGTCGGATCGAGGCGGCAGAGCGGACCGAGGTGACCTGGGGCGCCGCATTCAAAGTGTGCCTGGCCTGTCCCCAAGCCCAGAGTGCGATCGCCTTCGACCGTGACGATATGGACAACGTCGGCGAGCATCCGTCCCACAATCAGGTTTGCGACCTGGAAATCACCGTGACCGGGGACTTGACGACCGTGGCCGGTCGTTCCCTGGCCGACCTGCTCGCCGTTGGAGAGGGCGCGGCCAGCGGGCCGGTGCGGGAGCTGTACAAGCGGCGTGGTGAAGCCGACGCGGTCACCGCCATCCACCACCGCGCGGTGTTCGCAGAGGATGCACTCCGGATGATCGCCGACAAGACCAAGGCCCAGTTCCCGACGGCTACCAGGGTCACTTGCCAGATCGTGAACTACGAGAGCGTCTTCGAATACCCCCTCCGATGTGTCGTCATCGTCTGATGAGATGTTGATGAAAGAGAAAACTGGCCCGAACCTACGGCTCTAGCCAGCCGGCTTTCTCTGTGGAGCAGCCGGGAATCGAACCTGACGCTCTAACAAGGCTTTTGGCGTCCGCGCTGCTCGCCGGCGGCCCAGCGCGATCGCCCTACTCGATCTCGATTTACATCGTCCTTGCCGCGATCATCACGATTGGCTGCGTCGCGGCCCTGCCGGACCATTCCCGGGTGGAGATCGAGGATGCCGCGGTCTACCGCGGCGCATCAGATCCGGGATGTTAGCCCGGCGGCGACGGCGAGCAGGATCACCGGCGATCCGGCAGCCACATCGGGGTTCAAACCGTTGATGGGCCGGATCGCGTACCCACCACTGGAGTACTCGACGACGAGGTCTTGGATGCTGAGATCGCCCACCGCTCAGGGACCTCCGAACGCGAGCGCGGGATCGACCGCCACAGCGCGCCTCAGCCCAGCGGCGCTGGCCAGCAGACCGACCGCAATCGCGATTGCCAGTAGTGCCAGGTATGCACGCATCGGCATGACCACGGTCATCGGGAACAACGGTGCCAGCAGCTGCGCAAGGATGACGCCCAGTGCCGCCGCGAGCAGCGCGACGATGATCGCCTGCAGCGCGAGCCCCGCCAGGATCGACCGCGTCGGCACGCCGATCGCCTTGAACACCGCGAAGTCGCGCAGGCGCTCGAGCGCGGAGAGGTACACCAATGATCCGACGATCAGCACCGCCACGATCCACAGCAAATCGGCCATGATCGAGATCGCACCCGCGGGGGACTTTATTGGGCGCAATAGGTCGTCGACACCGGCCGCTCGATCGAGGGCCTGGTACCCGTTCGGGAGCTGTCGCGGTGCGCCGACTACCCCAATAGACGTGACCAGCGGCTGCCCGTTGTACGCCAGTTGCTGCAGTCCCTCGGTTGTCAGGAAGATGTTGGGCCTCTTCGCCAGTGCGGTGGAGTTGGGCACGATGCCGACGATCCGCAATGTCTGCGCACCGATCTGGACCTTGTCGCCCACGTGCTGGCCCAGCGTGCTCGACACCGCAACCTCGTCAGGTGTCATCGGTGCTTGTCCTTGCGAGACAACCGGCATGCCGGGTCCGTGCTCCAGCGCGCCGAAGGCTGTGGTGTTTCGCGTTGATGTCCCTTCCTTTATCGTCAAATCCGCGGTGGCCAGTGGGCCCGCGGCCGCAACACCGGGCGCAGCGGCCACCCGGGCCAGATCAGCCTCGGCGAATGGTGTCGCACCCAGGAACGGTCCGTTAGCACCGGCTTTGACCACGAACCTGTCAACGCCCAGGGAGTCGACGGCCCGCTGCGCCTCCACCCGAAAGCCGTTCGCAAGGCCGGTCAGAACGAGCGTCATCGCGAAAACCAGTCCGGTACTGACGACGGCGATGGCGAGGCGCCGCCTTCGCCATTGCATGTCACGCAGGGCCGCCAACAGCATGCGCACGAAGGTACCGCCGTCCACTGTCTCCCGGGCAAAGTCTGCTACATGAGGCAGAATCGAGCGATGAAGCCAGCCGGTGTACACCATGTCGCCATCTGCGTCGCCGACGCGCAGAAGGGACTCGCCTTCTATCGGGACGTGCTCGGCATGGCGCAGCTGCCGCGCCCCGATCTCGGCCCCGGGTACTGGCTCGACGCCGGCGGCCAGCAGGTGCACCTGATGGAATCCGACACCCAGCCACTCGGTGCAAACCACTTTGCGATCCGAGTCGACGATATCGATGCCGCCATCAGCGACCTGCAAGAGCAAGGCGTCGAGGTGGACCGGGTCCCGTTTACCCCGGGCGCCGGGCACCAAGCCTTCCTGCACGATCCGTTCGGCAACTTGCTCGAGCTGAATCAGCCGGAATAGCTTGCGCACACCGGTGGAGCGCTCCCCCGTCAAGGGTGAGCAGGTGGCCGTGAAGCCCGCCGGCTTGCGCCGGCGACCTCTCAACGCCTCGTGGATCAGTCCGTCGTGGTTGGCAGGCCGAGCTTGACCAAGGTCGCCGGGCCGGCGACACCGTCGTCTGTGAGGCCCGCGCGCCGCTGGAATTCCTTGACGACGGCCTCGGTTTGAGGCCCATGCTGCCCGTCCACGCGGAGGTCGGAGTAGTGCGGATAGTCTCTGTTGAGGACTTTCTGCAACTCTCGCACACGCGGACCTGTTGACCCCAGCCGCACGAGTATGAGTTGCTTCGGGTAAACGGGGTAGTGGCTGACCTTCTTCTTGTCGTCGGTGATTGGCCCAGGAAGGTAAAACCAGTCATGGAAGATCGGGTGGTCGTAGCCGCGGGCGGCACCGCCGACCTGTTGCCCATGGCTGCTTGACGATTCGATAGCTACGTTGTACTCGGCATCAAGTGTGCAAGTCATGTGGGAGTCGTCCCCGCCTCCCGGGCCGTGCACCAAGCCGATTCGCAGCACCGCGTCGTCGGGAATGTCACCGGGCTTGGCGACGCGGATTGTGCCGAAGGGTCCCTTAGAGCCAGGGCCCCCGACGTACCGATACGACTCGGTGCAAAGGTAATGCCGCGACCATGTCATTCTGGTGCCATTCACCAGTGCGTCAAGTATGTGGGTGACGATCCCGCTGCAGTCTGTGGTCCTCCAGACGTCGTCGGCGACCCAGCAACCGCCGTACCGGTAGGCTTTGTTGTCACGTGCTTTCGCGATGCTGTAGGCAAACTCGACGTTGCGTCGCAGGATGGCCATTACGTATTCCTTGGGTCGGTACCGGATGTGGGTGCGGACTCCGGCGTTGGAGGTGCCGCTCCGATTCTCAGAAGGGGTGCGGCTGATGGTAAGCGCGTCGCGCTCTCGGCGTCGAGGATGAAAGCCCTTGCGCATTGCGGGAAGTCGGTCCCCGGCGACGGAAACCTGTGTGTCTGTCCCCGCAAAGCGATTACGGCGCCAATCGCTCTATGGCCTTTCTGAAGTCCGGCCCTTTGCCGTGTTGATGACATCAAACACTGTAGGCGCACCCATCAATAGAGCCGCAAACGCGCAAAGCTAACCCGCAGAAGCTGAAGCGGCTCAACAAATTTCATTCTCCACACGGCTGCGGCGTCAGGGAGCACGCGCTCGGCCAGGAAGCTCTGCCGGATGCGACGCACAGTCATCAACACGAACAGGCTGACCGCGAGCTTGCTTAGCGCCACCCGACTCGTTCGCTTCCTCCAGGTTGAAGGCGTCGAGCCAGCGCGCCGGCCGAAGTGGTAGCCGATGCACAGTGCTGTCACCAGCGCGGAGATAACCGCGAGCGCTGTCATGAAGATCAGCGTCCTTCGTCGCAGTCGCGGGAAGGTCACATCCGAGATACACCTCGGCCAACGGCCAGCAAGCGGCATAAAGCGACGCCGGCGAATCCGCACCGCAGTGCCGGGCGATGCGACAGCTGGCCGGCGCGGACTCGCCCGGATGCGCTCGCACCCGCTAACACCGGTCACCGCTTTGCCGAAATCCGGAAACGCAATGCGGCGCCAGCATGGCTTGGGGGACATAATGTAAGGGTGTGCCCTACCGCACACGATGGAGGAAGTAACAGTCATCCCGCCCGCGCATCCGTCGAATGTTCAAGGAGGATCGCCGCATGGATGCATGGCTGATCTGGTTGATCATCGCCGTAGTGTTGCTGGTGGTCGAGATGCTCACTATCACTGCAGCGGTCGGGATGCTCGGTGTCGCTGCACTGATCACCGCGGGCTTCGCCGCACTCGGACTACCCGTTCCTGTCCAACTCCTTGCGTTCACAGTCACCGCCACGGTCGGGGTGCTGCTCATCCGCCCCATCGTCCGTCGGCACATGCTCCGGCCCCAGCTCGATCGTTTCGGCGTAGAAGCATTAATCGGTAAGCCCGCCTATGTCGTGTCAGAGGTGTCCCGGCTGGACGGCAGGGTTCGCATCGGCGGTATCCGCGGCGAGGAGTGGACGGCCCGCGCCTACGACCAAACCCTGGTGATACCCGCCGGAGCGACCGTCGACGTGCTGGAGATCAGCGGCACCACCGCACTCGTGTATCCCCGGGAGTAACCCATGGAAACCGCACTCTCTCTTATCCCCGGACTGGTCATCGCGCTGTTTGTAGCCGTCACCGTGCTGCGGGCGGTGCGCATTGTGCCCCAGGCGCGTGCCCGCAACGTCGAACGGCTCGGCCGTTACGCCCGCACGTTGCAGCCCGGCCTCAATTTCGTCATCCCCTACTTCGACCGGGTCTATCCGATGATTGACCTGCGAGAACAGGTGGTCTCGTTCCGACCGCAACCGGTGATTACCGAGGACAATTTGGTCGTCGAGATCGATACTGTGCTCTATTTCCAGGTGACCGACGCGCGCGCAGCCGCCTATGAGATCGCAAACTTCCTGCAAGCCGTCGAACAGCTCACGGTCACCACACTGCGCAATGTCGTCGGGTCCATGGACCTGGAGCGAACACTCACCTCCCGCGACACCATCAACAGCCAACTCAGAGGTGTGCTGGACGAGGCCACCGGCAAGTGGGGGCTGCGGGTCAACCGGGTAGAGATCAAGGCCATCGACCCGCCGCAATCCATCAAGGACGCGATGGAGAAGCAGATGCGGGCCGAGCGCGACAAGCGTGCGGCAATCCTGGCCGCCGAAGGCCAACGCCAGTCTCAGATCCTCACCGCCGAGGGCGACAAGCAGGCCGCCGTCCTGCGCGCCGAGGGCAACCGGACCGCAGCGATCCTCAAGGCCGAGGGCCAGGCCCGCGCTATCGACGAGGTATTTCAGTCCGTGCACCGCAACGACCCCGACCCCAAACTGCTCGCCTATCAGTATCTCCAGATGCTGCCGCAGCTGGCCCAGGGCCCGGGAAACACGTTCTGGGTAATTCCAAGCGAGGTCACCTCCGCCCTGCAAGACGTGTCCCGCGCCTTCACCCAGGCGCTGCCCAAGTCATCGGCCACCCGCGAAGCCTCC
>NZ_DASPSP010000210.1:0-5821 GCF_035623875.1 Mycobacterium sp.
CTGAACATGTGCTTTGGCGAGGTCCCTGAACCGGTCGTCGTCGAGGCGTTCGAGCAGTCGATGATTCTCTACGCCGAGCACAGCTTCAACGCGTCCACCTTCGCCGCACGGGTGGTGACGTCGACGCAGTCGGACATCTACAGCGCCGTGACAGCGGCGATCGGCGCGCTGAAGGGCTCGCTGCACGGCGGGGCCAACGAGGCGGTCATGCACGACATGATCGAGATCGGCGATCCGTCGAAGGCCTCGGAGTGGTTGCACGGCAAGCTGTCTCGCAAAGACAAAGTTATGGGCTTCGGGCACCGCGTTTACAAGAATGGTGACTCCCGGGTGCCGACGATGAAAGAGGCCCTGATTCACGTCGCGGAGGCCCGCGACGGCCAGCGGTGGCTGGACATCTACCAGGTGCTGGAAAACGAGATGTTCGCAGCCACCGGTATCAAACCCAACCTGGACTTCCCGACCGGGCCAGCCTATTACCTGATGGGATTCGACATCCCAAGCTTCACGCCGCTTTTCGTGATGAGCCGCATCACCGGCTGGACCGCCCACATCATCGAGCAGGCCGGCTCCAATGCGCTTATCCGCCCGCTCAGCGAGTATTCGGGCCTGGCCCAGCGCAGTCTCAGCACGCCTACAGCAGGTCGGTGATCGTCTTCAGGCCGGCGTCGTAGAGCACCCCGGGCAGCATGCCGCCGTCGTGCTCGATGGTGGTGCCGTTGACGAAGTCCGCGTCTCCGCCGGCCAAAAAGACGCACACCCGGCCCACCTCGGCGGGCTGGCCTGCGCGGCGCAACGGGACGGCGGCGAAGTACTTCTCGCCGGTCGGATCGTCCTTGGGCAGCACGAACGACCGGAAGTTCTCGGTCATCGTCGGCCCGAGTGCAATGCAGTTCACCCGGACCTTGGGTCCCCATTCTTCCGCCAGCGACCGGGTGAGGTGGTTGAGCCCGCTCTTCGCCGCCCCGTAGGAGACCAGGGTCGGTGAGCCCGCCGGATGCCCGGCACCGCTGGAAATGTTGATGATGCAACCGATTCCGTCCTGCGTGGCCATCTGCCGGTACGCGCGGATGGCAAACCAGAGCGGACCGATCAGGTTCATCTGCACCGCGTAGGCGTGGAAAAGCGCGGTGCGCTCGTAGTCGTCGTCACTGCGCGGCGCGCCCTGAATACGTTGCACGAGTTCGGGAATGCTCTCGGCATGCGGCGCCGGTACCGTCCCGCCGGCGTTGTTCACCAAGATGTCGATCCGGCCGTGTGCGGCCACGACTTCGCTGACGAAGGAGTCGATCGAGCGATAGTCACCTTGATCGCACACTCGTTGCGAAGCACGCGTCGCCCAGTCCGGTTGTGTGTCGGTACCCGGGATGGTGTCCAGCGGCGAGCGCGCACACCCGACCACGGTGGCCCCGGCGCGCAGCAGTTCATGGGCGATGCCAACACCCACGCCGCGACTGGTTCCGGTGACGACCGCGACTTTGCCTTCGAGAACGTTCATGAATCGACCTTCTCACGCAGATTGTTGACAGTTACTGCCATCAAGGCATACTGTGCCATTTCATTCAGGGATGTGTAAAGAGGGTTATGCCAGTGGGTTATCTCGCCGAAGTGGACACCGACCTGTGCCAGGGTCACGCCATGTGTGAGCTGGAAGCGCCGGACTACTTCACGGTGCCCAGACGAGGTCCGGTCGAGATTGTCAACCCCACGCCGCCCGACCGTGCCCGCGAACAAATCGAAAACGCGGTAGACGCGTGTCCATGCCGCGCGCTGTCCATTCGGGAGGTAGCAGATGACTAGTCCGTCCAGGCTTCGTGTCATCCAGTGGGCGACCGGCGGCGTCGGCAAGGCCGCCATCGAATGCGTGCTCAATCACCCGCAGCTGGAGCTGGTCGGGTGCTGGGTGCATAGCGCGCACAAGAACGGGCGCGACGTCGGTGAGATCCTCGGCACTGCGGCGCTGGGCGTCGCCGCCAGCTCCAGCGTCGACGAGGTCCTGGCGTTGGATGCTGACTGCGTGGTGTACAGCCCGCTGGTGCCCAACGACGAAGAGGTCATCGCGATTTTGCGGTCCGGCAAGAATGTGGTGACCCCGGTCGGCTGGGTTTACCCCGATCCGGGCAACTCGCGTCATAAGGCTGTCGCCGACGCCGCGCTCGAAAGCGGTGTCACCCTGCACGGTTCGGGGATCCACCCCGGCGGCATCACCGAGCGCTTCCCGCTCATGTTGTCTTCGCTGTCGTCGGCGGTGACCCATGTGCGCGCCGAGGAGTTCTCCGACATCCGCACCTACAACGCGCCGGACGTCGTCCGCCACATCATGGGTTTCGGCGGTACTCCCGAGGAAGCCGTGCAAGGGCCGATGGCCGGCCTGCTGGAGGCGGGTTTTAAGCAGTCGGTACGAATGGTCGCCGACCACATGGGATTTCGCATCGATCCGAACATCAGAACCATCCAAGACGTCGCGGTGGCGATCTCCGACATCGAC
Organism: Mycobacterium sp.; assembly: GCF_035623875.1. Taxonomy (GTDB): domain Bacteria; phylum Actinomycetota; class Actinomycetes; order Mycobacteriales; family Mycobacteriaceae; genus Mycobacterium. Next base: position 2,489 of record NZ_DASPSP010000210.1, read on the forward strand.
TACGGCCCATTTCCTCTTCCCACCGGGACCGTGGCCGCGCGTCGGTTCCGCTGGCAGGCCCTCGTCGAGGGTGAGCCGGTCATCACCGCGGCGGTCAATTGGCTGATGGGCGAGGAAAACTTGGAACCGGCCTGGAATTTTGGCGGTCGCGGCGAACGCTTCGAGGTGGAGATCACCGGCGACCCGACCGTGAGCCTCACTTTCAAGGGGCTGCAACCCGAGACGATCGCCGAAGGGCTGAAACGAAATCCGGGTGTGGTTGCCACCGCTAACCATTGCGTCAACGCCATTCCCGACGTCTGCGCCGCCGAGCCCGGCATCAAGACCTACCTGGACCTGCCGCTGTTTGCCGGGCGCCCCGCTGCCAAGCTCGCGAGCGGGTAATCAGTGATCCTCGACGCCTTCCATCTCACCGATCGGGTCGCGATCGCACCGCACTGTATCTCGCGTCGCCCGCCTCGGCCTGAGTGACCGGCGTGATGCTGCGCGTCGACGGCGGAACCATGAAACCGGCATTCGAGCTGCCTGCGCCGCCAATTCAACGACCCACCGATAGGAGATGCCATGACCGACGCAGTTCTGGCGGACGTTTCGTTTTGCCACCTTGTTGTCGGAGTGACCGAAATGGACCGTGCACTGGCGTTCTACCGCGATGTGCTCGGCATGGAGGTCATCTTCGAAACTCTCATCTCCGGTGAGCCTTTCGACGCCGTGCTGCACGCGAAACGGAAGCAAGAAGGCCGGGTGGTGGGCGGCTTGCTGGGTGGATTGATGGTGGAGCTGCTGTCATTGGGAGCCAAACCGGCTGCGGAAAAGCCCGCCCGTCGTGGCATCACTGGTATCCAGAACGTCTCGTTGTCGGTGACCGATCTGAACGACACCCATCGCCGGATCAGCGACGCCGGCTACCAGCCTGACCAAGAGCCATTCGAGATCGGCGGTGTCCGAATGTTTTTCGTCAAGGACCCGGACGGGACACCGGTCGAGTTCATCGAGTTGCCGAACGGCGCGCGCAGCACCTACGAGATGCACCGCGGCGTGCAACTGCAGATGGGACCCGCCACGTGAGCTACACCCATCCCGACTCTATGCGCGGGCAGGTCGCGATCGTCACCGGTGCCGCCCAGGGTGTCGGCAAAGGCATCGCCGCCGCACTCCTCGAACGCGGCGCAGCGGTGCTGCTGGTCGACATCCAAGACGAGGTCCTGAGCGCAACAACCGCCGAGCTCATGACCCTGGGCCGGGTCGAGAAGCTGGTTGCCGACTTACGGGACCCGGACAGCGCCGAGAGGATCGTGGCGGCTGCCGTCGATGCCTTCGGGACTGTGCACGGACTAGTCAACAACGCCATCGCTACCAACGAACCCAAGGCATTCGTCGACATCACCACCGAAGACCTGGCGCTCGGTCATGATGTCGGTCCACGCGCGACATTCCTGCTCATGCAGGCCGTGCACCCGCAGATGGTCAAGGAGGGCGGCGGCTCGATCGTGAACCTCGGCTCGGGGACCGGCACCGGTGGTGAACCCAAGTGGGCCGGTTACGCCGCTGCCAAGGAAGGCATCCGCGGGCTGTCGAAGGTCGCCGCGCTGGAGTGGGGCCGCGACAACATCCGGGTCAACGTCATCTGCCCGTTCGCTGAATCCGACGGCGTCAAACTCTGGAAACAGTTCGCGCCTGATGACTACGCGAAGGCGGTGGGACGCGTTCCGATGAAACGCATCGGCGATGTTCGCACCGACGTGGGCGCGCTGGTGGCGTTTCTGCTGGGCACCGACGCGACCTTCATCACCGGGCAGACCATTCACGTCGACGGCGGAATCGGCAGCTTCCGATGACCTCCAGCCGAGAGTCGCTGCGAGACCGGCAGCGCGCACAGATCAGGGCCGACATTCGGCGTGCGGCATTCCGGCTGTTCACCGAACACGGATACGACGCCGTGACAACCGAGGAAATCGCCGCGGCCGCAGGCGTTTCGCCGCGCACCTTCTTCCGGCACGTGCCAACGAAGGAGGAGGTGCTGCTGGCGCCGGTTCGGCATGGCGGCACCGCAATCGTCAACCTGCTCGAACAGCAGCCCGCTGCCGAATCGCCCGACGCTGCGCTGATCAACGCCATCATCGCCCGAACTCGCTCGTTCGATGCGGCCGACATCGAAGAGTGGCGTAAAGCCCTGCTGGTAGCCCCCGATGTGCTCGGCAAGCTGACCATGGTCACCGCCGCCGACAAGGAGCGTGCCGCCAAGGTCGTCGCCGCACGCATGGGCGCCAACTCCGATAGCGATATCCGGCCAGGTCTGCTGGTCCAACTTGCCTTCGCGGCAGGCGATTACGGCTTTCAGCAGTGGGTGCGTCAATCCCGCAACCGTCGCCCGCTGGATCGCTATGTCACCGAATCCCTTGCCGCGATCAAGAATCCCTACTGGAAAAGGAAGCCAAAGTCGTGAAATCACACTACAAAGTTGCCGTCTGGGCCACCGGCGGGGTCGGAAAGTACGCGATTCGCACCATCGCCGACCGGCCGAACCTCGAGCTGGTCGGGGTGTGGGTGCACTCGGATAGCAAGGACGGCAAGGATGCCGGCGAGCTCGCCGGCATCGATCCGGTCGGAGTTCGCGCCACGCGAGACGAGTCGGAGATCCTGGGCGGCGACGCCGACTGCGTTGTCTACGCCGCGCCGGCCCCACCCCGGATGAAGGAAGCGATCGGCGACTTGTGCCGAATCCTGGCCGCCGGCAAGAACGTCGTGACGACCGCGATCTCGGGGCTGGTCTACTCGCGCGGCTCGATGCCCGACAAGGTCACCGACGCGATCCGTGGCGCAGCCCAAGCCGGACGAAGCTCGCTGTTCTCCTCGGGCATCGAACCGGGATTCGGCGCCGACCTGTTTCCCATCGCGCTGATGTCCATGTCGCACAAGGTTTATTCGGTGCGGGGCATCGAAATCACCAACTATTCGGACTATGCAGCCGAGTACGACATGCGCGATCTATTCGGCTTCGGGCAGCCCCTCGACTACCAGGGCGGGTTGAAGGCACCCGGAACCCTCCGATGGGGCTGGGGTGCCGCGGTAACCATGGTCGCCGAATCGCTGGGGGTTGAACTCGACGACATCCGCGAGACGTGCGAGTTTCAGGCGACGCCGCGCGACATCTCCACCGCGTTCGGCCTCGTCGAAGCCGGCACCGTCGGCGCCACCCGGGCAGCGTGCATCGGCGTCGTCGACGGCCGCGACGTCGTCACCATCGAGCACGTGGACCGCATCGCCGACGATCTGGCACCAGACTGGCCGAAGGGCCGAACCGGCGGAACCGATGGCATCTGGCGGGTCAAT
>NZ_DASPSP010000216.1:0-4144 GCF_035623875.1 Mycobacterium sp.
CGCACTTCCGGGTCATCCAGCGAGAGCAGCTGAAACCCGGGTGCTTGCGGCAGCGCGTCGACCGCCTCAGCCGTTGCCACCACGACACCCGGCTCGACGTCGTCGAGCATGAACTGCTTACGCGCCGGCGGGTAACCGGGATCGATCGGGAAGTAAGCGGCGCCTGCTTTCATGATGGCCACCAGCGCCACCACCAAGTCGATGCTGCGCCGCGTTGACAACCCGACCAGCGAGCCCGGCCCCACCCCGCGATCGGACAGCAGCACCGCCAGGTTGTCCGAACGACGGTGCAACGAAGGATAATCGATCTCCTCGCTGCCGCAACACACTGCGATCCGGTCAGGTCCCCATCGCCGACTGGGCTCCAACAACGCCGGGATGGTGCGCGGCCGGCCGGGCTCCGGCTGATCGCCGCGGCTCCAGCCGTCCAAGATCCGGCGTTGCTCCGCGGCGTCGATCACCCCGACGTCACGCAAGGTCTGATCGAGGTTGTCGGCGAATTCGCCGACAACCTGGGTCAGCCAGCCGGCCAACCGGTCGATGGTCGACCTGCGGTAAAGCTCAGTACGGAAGATGATTTGCCCTTTGTAGGCTTTGCAGCCGATGTCCCCAGACCCGTCGGTGCCGAAGAAGTTGACACTCAGATCGGCGTGCGCCATGTCGAAGGGAGGGTCCAGCGTGGTGCATACCGTGTCCTGATCGCCCGCAGCAGTGGCGATGACGCGGGTGGCGGCCAGATGATCGCGGACATGCACGACGACCTGGAACAGCGGGTTGCGCGCCAGCGAACGCACCGGGTTGACGCTGTCCACGACCCGGTCGAACGGCAGGTCTTGGTGTGTGTAGGCGGCCAGCGCCGTTTCCCGGGCCCGATCGCACACCTCACGCAACGTCGGGTTGCCGCGCAAGTCGTTGCGCAACACTAAGATGTTGACGAAAAAGCCGATGAGTTGGTCTAATTCGGCTTCGGTACGACCGGCGACCGGTGTACCCAGCGGGATGTCCACTCCCCCGCCGGCCTTGTGCAGCACCACGGCGACGGCGGCCTGCAACAGCATGAATTCGGTGATACCCAGTTCGCGGCATCGCTCGGCGAGCTTGGCGCGGGTAGCGGATTCGATACGGAATTCGACGGCTTCGCCATCGCCGCTGGGTACAGGTGGCCGCGGAAAGTCGGGCCGCAACCCGGTGTCCTCCGGCAGTCCTTCCAGCTGCCGAACCCAATACTCGCGCTGTGCACTGGCAACCGGTGATTCCTGGCCCGACTCTCCCCCGCAAGCGGCTGGGGGTACCCCCAGCCGCACCGCGGCGAGGGGGCGTGCCCCCACCCCGAGCAATGCGCCCTGCCAGGCCGCGTAGTCGGCGTACTGCACACGCAGCGGTGCCCATGAGGGTGCCTCGCCGACCCGACGCGCACGATAGGCGGTCATCAAATCGGCGAAAAGCACCCCGGCCGACCAATGGTCGGCTGCGATATGGTGCACCACCAGCGACATCACCTGCTCTTGGGTTGCATCTGCGGTGCGCAGCAGCGCGACCCGACACGGCCACTCGCGGTCCAGCTCGAAGCAATACCGTCGCTCGAGATCCAGCTGGGATTGCAGCCAGTCATCACCGTCGCCGGTGGCACGGCGGACCGGGATCTCGCTGACCGCGTTGACTACCTGGTAAGGGACACCGTCGATTTCGAGGTAGGTGGTGCGCAGGATTTCGTGCCGGGCGACGAGGTCGCCGACCGCAGCGATCATTGCCTCGACATCCCATGGTCCGGCCAGCCTCGCTGCGAAGGGAATGTTGTTGACGGGGCTGGACCCCTCGACCCGGTAAGCGAACCAGGTGCGCAGTTGCGAAGCCGACAAAGGCAGCGGTTCGTCGTGGGCGGTGGAGATCAGCTTGGGCCGCGAGCGCGCCACCTGGCCACTACGCAACTGGTCGACCCGCTCAGCGAGCCGGCCTACCGTTGCCAGCTCGAAGATGTCTCGGATGCCAAGTTCGACATCACATTCGGATCGGATTGCGGTCACGAGCTTGCTGGCTACCAGCGAGTGCCCGCCCAGGTCGAAGAACGAGTCGTCCACACCCACCCGGCCGTGGCCGAGCAGCCCGGAGAACAGCGCGGCGATTCGCCGTTCGGTCACTGTGGCCGGATCGCGGTATTCGCTGGCTGCCACGAGCTGCGGCTCAGGCAGAGCCGCGCGGTCGATCTTGCCGTGGGCGGTGATCGGAATCTCGTCGAGCACAACGTAGGCCGCCGGGGTCATGTAATCCGGCAGCGCAGCTGCCACTCTGGCGCGGATCCGTTCGAGGTCTACCGTCTGACGGTCGGCGCCGCCGGCCGGAGTCAGATATCCCACCAGGGTCTTGCCCACTTGCGGCAGATCTGCGGCCACCACGACCGCCTGCCCGACGCTGGGGTCAACCGAGATGGCGGCGCCCACTTCGCCCATCTCGATGCGGAAACCGCGAATCTTCACCTGTTCGTCGGCGCGGCCGACGAACTCGATATCGCCGTTGGCATTACGCCGCGCCAAGTCGCCCGATCGGTACAACCGGAAGCCGGGGGTGAACGGGTCGGCAACGAAGCACTCGGCCGTCAGGCCCGGCCTGCGGTGATAACCGTGCGCGACATGTGTTCCACCGATGTAGATTTCGCCGATCGCCCCCGCCGGAACCGGGTGCAGCGCGTCGTCAAGCAGATGCACCTGGGTGTTGATCTTGGGCCGGCCGATCGGCACCACCCGAGTGCCCTGAGCGCCTTCGACGGGGTAGCTCGTGGCGTTGACGACCGTTTCGGTTGGCCCGTAGAAGTTGGACAGCAGCGCATCGAAGGTAGCGTGGAACTTGTCGGCGATCTCGCCCGGCAACGGCTCACCGCCGATCGGCACCCGGCGCAGCGTGCGCCACTGGTTGACACCCGGCAACGATAGGAACAACCCCAGCAGTGACGGGACGAAATGCATCGAGGTGATGCCTTCCCGGCGCAGCAACTCGGTCAGGTACCCGACGTCGCGCAGCCCGTCCGGCCGTGGAATGACAAGCCGTGCACCACAAATCAACGTTCCGAAGATCTCACCGATCGACACATCGAAGCTCGGCGATGCCACCTGCAGCAGCCGGTCCGTCTCGTCGACCCGGTATTCCTCGCCAAACCAGACGAAGTACTCGGCGATCGGTGCGTGTGGAACCGGTACGCCTTTGGGCAGCCCGGTCGAACCTGAGGTGTAGATCAGGTAGGCGGTGTTCTCCGGGCTCAGCGGCCTGATCAAGTCGGGCGCCGTGGCCGGATAGTGCGCCAAGCCGGTAACCGGTTCTTGCAGCACCAATGTGGCCGCCGCATCGCCCAGGATGAATGCCAGCCGGTCCCCGGGATAGGTCGGATCGACCGGCAGGTAGACCGCTCCGGCTTTGAGAATGCCCAACGCCGTGGTGACCAGTTCCGGCGACTTGTCGAGCAGCACAGCGACTCGGTCCTCGGTGCCGATGCCTTGCTCGATCAGCCAGTGCGCCATCCGATTTGCTTCTTCGTCGATCTCGCGATAGCTGTACTGGCGACCTTCGTACACAACGGCGACGGCATCGGGTGACAGCGTGGCGCGCTGAGTGACCAATGCAGGCAGCGTGGCGGCCGGGGTCGCGAAGTCTTCGCCAGATGACACCCGGCGCAGCCATTCGGCATCCGCCTCGCTCATCACTCCGCAGGCCGACAGCGAGGTATCGGGGTCGGCCAGCGCGTTGTCCAACAGCACGGCATAGTGCCGCAGTAGCTGCTCCACCAGTCCGCGATCCAGCACCTCGACCAGGTACTCGGCTTCGACCAGTGCGCCGCCGTCGGCGCCGGGCACCTCGATCATCAGGCTCAGTGGCAGCTGGCTGAAGTGACCGCGCAGCTCGGCGCGCTCGCATCGCACCCCGGGCGGGGAGAAGCCGCCGCCGTCGGGCGCGCGTAATCCGAAGCTGACCCGGGTCATTCGCTCGGCGCCGTGCCTGCGGTCAGGGTTAGAGACCCGCACCAACCATTCCAGATCGACGCGCGAGTGAGCGAGGGCGCCCACTGCGCTGTCGCGGGTTTGCTTCAAAAGTTCCCGGAACGTCTGCCGTGGCTGTGGCCGCATACGCATCACCACGGTATTGCCGTAGTACCCGA
>NZ_DASPSP010000233.1:0-8750 GCF_035623875.1 Mycobacterium sp.
ACATCCGCAACGAGGTGATCATCCGCAAGGCGCGCACCCACGGCATCGCGACGCCGATCAGCGACGTCCTGGTGCCGCTATTTGCCGCCGCCAGTGACGGCCCGGGTTAGCGGGTCAACTGTCAGAACCCAAAGCTTATGAAATCGCCGATGCTGAGGATCTCGCCGGGGAGAATCCACTGGTCAGCCGTCGATAGGGCGTTGTCGAGCGCATTGTCGGCATAGTCGGTCGGGGAAAGATTCGTGATGGTGGTCACCAGGTTGCTGCCGTCGGTGTACCAGGTTTGCGCTTCGGTCGTGGCGTTTGCGAGGGTCGTGGGGGTTTTGAAGGAAAACTCGAAAACCTTGTCGCCAATGACCGGTGCGCCCGTGAGCGCGTCGACCGTTCCCACCTGGAGGATATCTGGGACACCCACAACATCGTCGTCCGTACCCACGAACAACTGGTCCAAACCATCGGTTGGATCATTGCTGCTGAAATCCGTCGCCGCCTGACTGAAAGCGGTCTGAGCATAACCAAGCTCGGCCTGGACGTCGTTGGTGATGTCGGTCAAGGGGTCATCAGCGCGAGCGGTCGGTGGGGTGGCCGCGGAGAGCATTGCCGCGGCCGCGAATGCAGCGGAAGCCGCGCTCAGACCGACAAACACGGCACGCGATCTCTTGTGCCCCATGGCAGACTCCAATCTCTCGACGGCCCCAAAGATAACTGCCCAGCTGAGAAGATTGGCAGCCTGCACCAAGGAGTTTCTCAGAATATAACCTGTCGTTCTCACCGCAGATTCGTACGCCGGTCGCCGACGGCGCTGGTCAGACACCTTAGGAGCGACCATGGGGAAGATGTTTCCCTGCGAACGCGTCAGCGTGAGTTTTACCGAGACAACGCCATACCGGTTCACCAACAGTGTCGACCTCGCGATCACGCCCGAGCAACTGTTCGAGGTGCTCGCGGACGCGGAGTCTTGGCCGCACTGGGCGAGTGTGATCACCAATGTCACCTGGACCAGCCCCGAGCCCCGCGGTGTGGGCACCACCCGCACCGTCGACATGCGCGGCGGCATCGTTGGGAACGAGGAATACCTCATCTGGGAACCGTTCACCCGCATGGCTTTTCGGTTCAACGAATGCTCGACAAGGGCCGTCGCCGCGTTCGCCGAAGACTACCGGGTCGAGGTCATTCCGGGCGGCTGCCGGATGACCTGGACGCTGGCGCAGCAGCCAGTCGGGCCGGCCAAGGTTGCGATGTTCCTGCTCCGGCCGTTGCTTAACCTGGCCTTTCGCCGCTTTCTGGCCAACCTGCGCCGCTACACCGACGCACGCTTCGCCGCGACGTCGCAGGGTTAACGAAGGCCCAGAACGCTAACCTCTGAACAGGTTGGCGGGACCCTGAACAAATCACGTTGCGCGGCGCGTTGCAGCCACTCGTGTCCGGCAGCTCGTAATTTGCGCGTGCCCGGGATCAGTACAGGCCCTCCCACGCCGAGCGACGTTCGACGTCCGGGTCGTCGACGATGACGTCGGACGCGGACCGGATGACGCGGGTGGCCCGCCGCGGGGTGTCGTAGCGGGGCCAATAGGGCGCATAGTCACACCAGGCCCGACCGCCCGACCAGCCCGCGGTGGCGAAGTCCAACCAGCTCCGCTGCATACGACGGCCCACCGCGGGCGGTAGCCATCGGCCCAGCGGGTGCAGCCGTCGCCCCAGGCGAGAGCCGTAACTGTGCTGAACGTGCACGATCTCGCTGCCATGCGCAGCGCCCAGGCCCAGCGCCCGCAGCGTCCACGGCGTGTGGTCGAACCGGTAGACATACGTCGGCGCGTGTGCACTGTAGGCGTCGGCGAACGCCCAGGCCGGTGCGACGAACATGGCGTCCGCCCCGACGGCTTCCAGCGCGCGGCGGCGCGGGTAGTCGGGGTAGGCGGCCAGCACCCGCGCCCGCGTCTGGGGCGCCAACCGGGCGAAATAGCTGTCGATGTTGGCCGGTGTCGTCGGCAGCATCGGCGGCTTGTCCCGGGCGAACATCGACGCCTCGTTGCAGTTGGCACCGATGATCAGTGGAACCCGGGCCACCGCGCCCGCCCGCGCGGCCTCGATCGGGTGCCGCGGCAGCAGATCGACTCCGTAGGTCAGCCCATGAGCCAGCGTCGGCGTCGTCGCAATGCTCGCCAGCTGCAGCTCGCCGGCGGCTCGGCGCAACTGGCGCTGCGGCAGTTCTTTCAGCTCGGCGGCACTTACTCCAAGCCGGCTGAGGAGCTGCTGTGCCTGCTCGGCTCGCGTCGCGCGATCGGCGATCAACGGCAGGGCAGGACTCTGCGCGATCGCCCGCGCGAACAGCCCGTCGGCGGCCGGACTGGCCAGTAGCGCCAATATCGAAGTGGCGCCTGCGGATTCGCCGAACACGGTGACCCGATCCGCGTCGCCGCCGAACGCGGCGATGTTGTCACGAACCCAGGCCAACGCAGCGATCTGGTCGCGGAGGCACAGATTATTTTCGAAGCCCTCACCGAGGTCACCGAGCTCGAAACCGCCGAACACCCCGAGCCGGTAGGTCACGTTGACGACGACGACGTTGCCGTTGGCGGCCAGCCGCGACCCGTTGTAGAGCTGCAGTTGCCCGGCGCCGTTGAGGAACGCTCCGCCGGGGATCCAGACCATCACCGGCAGCGACCCGGATGCATCCGGCGACCACACCGTCACCGTCAGGCAGGCCTCGTCGCGGATCTTCGGGTCGTTGCGGTCGTTTGCGACCAACGAGCGGCTCTGCAGCGGCAGCGGCGCGTGCTCGACGGCGTCGCGCACACCCGTCCACGGCAAGAGCGGCGCCGGCGCGGTGAATCGACGCTGGCCGACGGGTTGCTGCGCGTACGGCACGCCGCGCCACACCGCGACGCCACCTTCGACGGTGCCGCGAAGATCACCGACCGTCGTGCGCGCGAGAGCAGGAACTTCGGCAACCGCGGGCACACCTGAATCGTAGTGTGCGAAGCTGATCCCGCCGGGCCACGAGCCGCGGCATACTTGCAAACGGAGAATGCGATGACCTTCAACGAGGGTATGCAGATCGACACCAGCACGACGTCGGCATCCGGCGGCGGGCGGGCAATCGCGATCGGCGGCGGACTGGGCGGCCTGTTGTTCCTTGTCGTCGCGCTGCTACTCGGCGTCGACCCCGGCAATGTGGCGACCCAGCTGCCGATGAACACCAGCCAGGACGTGGCACCCGGGTTCGACCTGAACCAGTGCCGGACCGGAGCGGACGCCAACAAATACGTGCAGTGCCGCGTGGTGGCTACCGGCAACTCCGTCGACGCGGTCTGGAAGCAGCTGATGCGCGGATACACCCGCCCGCGGGTGAGGCTGTTCAGCGGACAGGTCAACACCGGCTGCGGACTGGCCAGCACCGAAGTCGGGCCATTCTACTGCCCGGTGGACAAGACCGCCTACTTCGACACCGGCTTCTTCGACGTGCTACGCACCCAATTCGGTTCAAGCGGTGGACCACTGGCGCAGGAATACGTGGTTGCCCACGAATTCGGCCACCATGTGCAGGATCTGCAGGGAATACTCGGCCGTGCCCAGCAGGGCGCGCAAGGCGCCGGCGGCAGCGGCGTTCGCACCGAGTTGCAGGCCGACTGCTACGCCGGGGTGTGGGCGCACTACGCCTCGACCGTCAAGCAGGAAAGCACCGGAGTGCCGTACCTGGAACCGCTGAGCGACAAGGACATTGCCGACGCGCTGTCCGCGGCGGCGTCGGTGGGAGACGACCGGATTGAGCGAGCCGCGACCGGCCGCACCCACCCCGAGTCGTGGACCCACGGCTCGTCGGAGCAGCGCCAGCACTGGTTCACCGTCGGCTACCAGACCGGTGACCCCAACCAGTGCGACACCTTCCGCGAACCCAACCTCGGCTAGCTCAGAACAGCGTCGGCTGCGACGCCTCGGCGACCCGCTGCGGCGGGGCGACGTCGAATCGTCGATGATCACCGCCCAGCCCGTACCTGGCGATCAGCGGTGCCGCCCGCGCCCGTAGCTCGTCTCGGTAGGACGACGGCAAGTATGCTCCGCGCCGGTACAACCCGCGATACGGACCGACCAGCTGCGGGTGGGCGCGCGCCAGCCAGGACATGAACCATCCTCGGGTCGATCCGCGCAAATGCAGCCCGAACACCGTGACATCTGTGGCCCCGGCCTTCGCGATCTGGCGCAGCAGACCGTCGAGATGCTCGACGGAATCGGTCAGGTACGGCAGCACCGGCGCCACCATCACATGGCAGTCCAGGCCGGCGTCGCGAATCGCCGCGATCAGGCCGAGCCGAGCCTGCGGGGTGGGAGTACCGGGTTCGACCTGCTTTTGCAGTTCAGGATCACCGACCGCGAGCGAGACGGCGAGGCTGACAGGCACCTGCCCGGCCGCGTCGGCGATCAGCGGCAGGTCACGCCGCAGCAGCGTGCCTTTGGTCAGGATCGACAGCGGCGTGCCCGACCCCGCGAGTGCGCCGATGATGCCCGGCATCAACGCATAGCGCCCCTCGGCGCGTTGATAGGGATCGGTGTTGGTGCCCAGCGCGACGGTCTCGCGACGCCAGGATCTCCGGCCCACCTCGCGGCGCAGCACGTCGGCGACGTTTGTCTTGACGATGATCTGGGTGTCGAAGTCGTTGCCGCAGTCCAGCTCCAGGTATTCGTGCGTCGGCCGGGCGAAACAGTAACGGCAAGCGTGCGAGCAACCGCGGTATCCGTTGACGGTGTATGTAAAAGGCAACGCCGCGGCGGCTGGGATTTTGTTCAGCGCGGACTTGCACAACACCTCGTGGAATGTGATGCCGTCGAACTGCGGTGTCCGCACGCTGCGGACGAAACCGATGCGCTCCAATCCGGGCAGCGCGCCGTCATCGACCTCGATGCCCTGGCTGTCCCACCGCATACTCTATTCGAACCTTTGTTCGAGTGGATGTCAACCCTGTGGCCGCTACCAACGGTAGTAATCGTCGACGCGCCTCCTCCCCAATCTGCCTGCGGCGGGCCGCTTGTCATCTAGGCTGGACCACCGTGACGTCTGATTCCGACGGTCCGGACGACAATAAAAATCTCAAGTGGGCAATGGGCGCGGTGGGCGCCGTGGCCGTCTTGGCGACGATCGTCGCCGTGGTGTTGCTTTTCGGCGGCGGCGGTTCGGGAGCACCGAAAGGGGCTCAACAGGATAACGGTTCGGCACAGGATGGGGTGGCCAGCGCCAAAGACACCGGGCCGGTCACTGTGATCACCGACGACCCCAGCTGCGCGGCATGGACATCGATCAACAACGAGCTTGCGAACAGCGGCGCAGGTCTCTGGAATGACCGGGATCGATCGGTTCCGGCCTCGGCGTGGACGCCGAAGCTGCGCGCGCAATTCATAGCAGCCGCTCAGTCGATGCGGGGTGCCGCGGCACAAGCGGTCGGCTTGGTCAAGTTGACGCCGCACCGGGTGATGCGCGAGCTGTACCAGCAGTTCATCGCCTACGCGCGCGCCTACGCCGAACGCGTCCCCAAATACACGCCGGCCGATAACAACCTGGCGGGTGCCGCGAACAGCGCGTCGTCTGCTTTGGGGGCGATCTGCGCTGCCGTCATCGATGGTCCCGCGGCTGCGCGAGGCCCCCTGGTGCCGCCTTCGGCGCCGCCGTCGGACATCGCCCCAGTGGGTAATCCCGTCAACCCCCAGCCCTTCCTCACCACCACCAATCAGGTTTGCGATGACTGGAAGTTGGCGTTAGATCGGTTCGGCAAGCAGACGAACGCATGGCAGAAGCTGGACCCGAACATCCCGGCGATCTACTGGAATCGCGAACAGAGGGCCGTCAACTACGCGGTCGCCCCGGTGATGAACACCTATGCCAGCAAGCTGGAACAGCTTGGCCGGCAAAGCGATAACGCGATCTGGCAGGATTTCGCCAACCTTGCCGCCCAGTACCGCCGCGCGTTCGTTGTGTCGCTGCCCACCTACACGCCGACCGACAACCATTTGGCCAACGCCGCAAACTACGCGTCGACCACAATCCTCGGCGCTTGCGCAGCGGTGGGCATGTAGCCATTCGGCCCCGGGCGGCCGCAGCACCGCGGCGAACAGCTCCACGAGATTCCGCCGCGGCGTTACGTTCGGTGCCGCTTGCTGCTGCTAGATCTCCTTGGGCGGAGTCCGCTTGCACGACGTCCGCCACGAACTTTGCCGCCCCGCCACCGTCGTCACCGAGGTTGTATCCGTTGATGAATGCGTCCAGGACCGTGGAGAATCCATTCCCGAGGTCGCTGACGGCCAGGGTGTAGTTGCCGTTTTGCAACGCGTGACGATGTCCTGACTGACGCCTGCGAACCCAACCTCGGCCGCATGGGGCGCCAACATGGTTGTGGCCCGCACACCAGGTGGTGTGCGGGCCACAGGGGGTGGTGTGAGTTAGGCCCAGCTGGAGCCGACGGCGCTGTCGGTGGTGTTCATGTTGTTGCCGGCGGTTTGCACCTTGGAGCCATGAGCGTTGGCCTGTTGGTAGATGACCTGGAAGTTACGGCCCAACTGGGTGATGAACTCCTGGCAGGCCACCGAACCCGAGCCACCCCAGAAGTCACCGGCGGCCAGCACATCGCGCACGATGGACTGGTGCTCGGCCTCCAACGCGGCGGCCTGGGAGCGAATCAACGCGCCGTGAGCGTCCACGTCGCCGAACTGGTAACTGATCGACATAGCGTTCTCCTAAAACTCGTGTCGCGGTTTGGGCTAGCTGGACAGGATCTGCTGGGAGGCCTGCTCCTGCTGCTCGTAATTGTTGGCATCGCGGATCAAACCGTCGCGCACCCCGTGCAGCATGTTGACGATGTTGCGAAACGCCTGATTCATCTGGCCCATGGTGTCATAAGACGTCATCTGGGCCGTACCGCTCCAGCCGGCACCGGCGATGTTTTGGCTCGATGCCCACATCTTGCGGGCCTCGTCCTCCACCGTCTGGGCGTGCACATCGAAACGGCCCGCCATCGCCCGCATCTCATGCGGGTCAGTCATAAAACGCGTAGGCATATCTCTATCTCTCTTTCGTGAGGTTATCGAACTGGTCGAGATTGATCACTGGTCTCAGGCAAGCGGCATCGCCTCCCTCTTCGCCATCAGACGAATACCTGTTTGGGCATCACCTTCGGCTTGACGCCGTAGCGCGGCCCGGCCATGCCGTAACCGGATTTGCCTCCCGCGGAGGCCATCCCTGGCATGATGCCCGGCGCACCTCCCATGCCGGCGCCCTCTTCAACGGGCGCGGTCCAGCCGCTACCCGCCAAGGTGGCGTCGGTAACGGCGGACGGGGTGGCAGCCGACCAACCTGCCGGTACTGACAGCCCGCCGACCGCGGACGCCTCGCCCATGCCCGCCATCGCGGCTCCGCCGACCGGCGCCTCCGCGCCCGCCAGCGTCGTGCCGAAGCCCAACCCGGCGCCCAGCGGCGTGGTGTCGCTGATGGCGAAGCCGAACGGAGCGCCGCCGATGAAGTGGCCCAGCAGAGGCAGGGTCGCGGTCATCATGGCGGTGTTCCATGCCAGCGTGACACCGACGTTGTAAATGGTGTTGGAGACGATCGGCACGCCGAACAACCCGCTGAGAGCCGACAGTACCGAGCCGACGGTGTCCTGCGCCGGGGCGGCGGCCGCACTCACCGCGTTCTGCGTGCTGCTCAGCGCGTTGTTCAGCGTTGCCGAGGTCCCGTTGCTACCGACGGCCTGGCTGACTGCGGCAGCTTGTGCTCCCTGCCCGGCCGGGTTGGTGTTCTCGGTCGGGTCGGTCAGCGGTGTCAGCGTCGACGAGGCTGCCGACGCCGCGGCGGAGTAGCCATACATCGCGGCGGCGTCCTGCGCCCAGAACTCGCCGTACAGGGCCTCGTTGGCCGCGATCGCCGGGGTGTTCTGACCCAGGATGTTCGTCGCGACCAGCACGGCCAGCTGCGCCCGGTTGGCGTAGACAACCGCCGGCGGGATCGTGGCGGCATGGGCCGCCTCGTAGGCCGCCGCAGATGAGGTGGCCGCGGCGGCCGCGTCCTGCAGTTGCGTCGAGGTGGTGGTCAGCCAGGTGACGTAGGTCTGAGCCGACGCGGCCATCGCCGTTGACGACGGACCCGTCCACTCCGAGCCGAGCGAGGAGATTATCGACTCGTAGGACGCCGCGTTCGAGCTCAATTCCGAGCTGAGGGCGCTGAACGACGAGGAGGCGGCCATCAGTGGTCCGGCTCCAGAGCCCGAGTACATGAGTGTGGAGTTGACCTCCGGGGGTCGCGCTGCGAAATCGAAAGCCATTTGTCTAATCCCGTCCTTGAATCGATCGGATTGCGGTTGAGGTTTAACCGGCCATCATCGGCCGCTTTGGATTCCTAGGTGAGGGTCGGCTTAGGAATCGGTGGCATGACCTTGGGCTTGACGCCGTAGCGCGGGGCTCCGAAGCTACCCACGCCGCCGCGACCGCCATTGGCGACAGCGGGCATGCCGGCGATGCCGGGTCCCATCCCGCCGGTGGACGGCCCAGCGGTGGTCCAGCTCTGCGACGCCAACGTGACGGGCGTGCTCGCGGTCGGCACTCCCGCGCCGGCGGCCCAGCTGGGCGGCACCGACAACGGGCCGATTGACGACCCCCCGCCGGCCGCGGCCAACACCGGCGCAGCGCCCATTCCGCCTGCTCCGCTGACGGCCGCTGCCGGACCGACGTCGCCGACCAGGCCGGCTCCCAAGCCGCCGATGTCGGCCGAG
>NZ_DASPSP010000239.1:0-3478 GCF_035623875.1 Mycobacterium sp.
GCCGGTTGCGAGGACGGGCGTGGCCGCAGGAAGTCCCACAGCGACGAGCCCGGGTAGCCGACAATGCGGACGCTGGCGTCTTCCTCCAAGCCCGCCAACACCTTAGCCCGGCGCACCGCAGTGCGCAGGCCGCCGAGTTCGTCGACCAAGCCGTGCTCGAGGGCATCCGCACCGGTCCAGACACGGCCACGAGCGACCGCTTCCACGGCGTCGGCACTGAGGTTGCGGCCCTCGGCCACCCGGTGCACGAAGTCGGTGTACCACAGGTCCGCCTCGGCCTCGACCCGGGCGCGCTGCTCGGGGGTGAACGGTGCGTTGATCGACCAGGCGTCGGCATTGGCGTTGGTGCGCACCGCATCCGACCCGACACCCAGTCGGTCCTTCAGGTCACGGGCGATCAGCTTTCCGGTGATCACACCGATCGAGCCGGTGATCGTGCCGGGGTTGGCCACGATCGCGTCGGCGCCCATCGAGACGTAGTAGCCGCCCGAGGCGGCGACCGCGCCCATCGACGCGACCACCGGCTTGCCGCGGTCGCGCGCCTTCTTCACCTCTCGCCAGATGGTTTCCGACGCGTTCACCGAGCCGCCCGGGGAGTCGACTCGCAGCACGATCGCCGACACCGAATCGTCGACGGCTGCCTCCCGCAGGCCCGCCGCGATGGTGTCGCCGCCGGCGCTGGAGTTGCCGAACGGCAATACCCATCGACCGCCGCGGCCGCTGACGATGGGACCGGCAACGGTGACGACAGCGATTGTCGGCTTGGGTCTGCGCCCCGGCACCGACGGCAGCGCGGGTCCGCCCGGCGCGGTCGCGCGGGCATAGCGGCTCAGATATAGCCGCGGCGGTGCGGTGTCGCCGTCAGCGTCGCCGGTCTCAGGTGAAATCCCGTCGGCACCAACGAGTTCCGCGATACGCGCATATGCCTCGTCGCGGTAGCCGATGCGGTCGACCAGGCCCGCGGTGACGGCGTCTTCGCGCAGCAGCGGTGCGCGGTCGGCGAGTGCATCGAGGGAGTCCTGGCTGATCTTGCGGGAGTCGGCGACCGCCCGCCATACCTGGACGCGCAGGCTCTCCAGCAGCCGGGTATCGGCTTCTCGATGTGCTTCGGTGTAACGGTCTTGGGTGAAAAGGTTTGCCGCCGACTTGTATTCACCGCGCGTGATGAACTGCGCTTCGATGCCGGCTTTCTCCAGCGCGTCACGCAAGAACAGCGCATTGGTGGCGAAACCGATCAAGCCGACGGTTCCCGACGGCTGCATCCACACTTCACCGAACGCCGAAGCCAGGTAGTAGGACAGCGTTCCCGGATACGTCTCCGCCCATGCCAGCGATGGCTTGACCGCGCTGAACGCGGCGACGGCTTCCCGCAGCTCCTGGACCGGCCCGGCGGCGGCCGCAGGAAGCTGCACACGCGCGATCAGACCGGCAACCCGCGAATCGTCGGCGGCCCGGTGCAGCGCGGACACGGCTTCGCGCAGCACCAGTGGCCGGCCGCCGCCGCTGATGATCGCCAGTGGGTCCACGCCGCCGGCCTCCGGCGGTGTGGCGCGCAGGTCCAGTTCGAGCACGCAACCTTTGGGTACGCCGTGGTGACGGACGGTGTCGACCCGGCGGGCCAATGCGCGCACATCGTCAACACCCGGCGGTTTGGGCAGGAAGGCAAACATATGTCGAGCCTACCGATGCCAGCGGCGCCGCCGTGGCGACGGAGTGGGGATCGTACGGTGGTGGAGTGCGATTCTGCATCTCGATCCACCAGCTCGATCCGACCGGCGCTGGAGGACTAGCCGGGGCCGGCCTACGGGACTACCTGGTTCGGGCCGAGGAGCTCGGGTTCGAGGGTGGCTGGGTACTCGAACAGATCGTCGGCGAGGCGCCGCTGTTGGCGCCGCTGGAACTGCTGGCGTATGCCGCGGCCTGCACCGAGCGGCTGCGCCTTGGCGTCGCCGTGCTGGTCTCGTCGTTGCACGATCCGCTTCAGTTGGCCTCGGCGGTGACCGCCGTCGATCGGCTCAGCCACGGCAGGCTGGACGTCGGCGTGGCGCCCGGCGGCGGCTTCCGCCAGTTCGCCGCGTTCGGGGTGGACAAAGCCACCTACATCAGCAGCTTTACCGAGGGCCTGGAGCTGATGAAGGCGGCGTGGTCTGACCAGCCGCGGGTGACGTTTCACGGCCGGTTCCGCCAGGTTGACGACCTGCCGATCCAGCCGAAACCCGTGCAGCGGCCGCATCCGCCGATCTGGTTCGGCGGCCAGGCCGCCAAGGCGCTGGCCCGGGCGGTGCGCCACGGCGACGCGTTCCTGGGTGCCGGTTCGTCGAGCACCGCGAAGTTCGTCGAGGAGGTGAAAACGGTGCGCCACGAGCTGGCCGAACAGGCCAAAGATCCCGCCCAGTTCCGGATCGGCAAGCGCGTTTATCTGATGGTCGATGACGATTCGGCCAAGGCCCGCGAACGCGTACTCGCCGGTTTACACCGCATCTACGGCGCGATGCCCGGCATCGACGCGGTGCCGGTGTTCGGCACCGTCGACGACGTGCTAGTCGGATTGCGCGAAGTCATCGATGCCGGTGCCGAGACGATCCTGCTCAATCCGGTTGGCCGTGACCTCGCAGAGGATCGCGAGCAGATGGAACGCCTCGCCGCAGAGGTGATTCCGCAGCTGGGCTGAACACGGGTAACGTTCGCAATAACTACCTTTTCCTCGTCGTGGAAGTACGGCGCTTGCGGCTGGGATGTTGGGATTTTGCGACGCTTTTTGGTGTCGAACCCGATTGTGCTGCCGCTAGTTCTGCCGTGGTGCCAGCGTCGGGTGCTGGCGCAGTGCCGAATAGAACTGTGATGTTGTTGCCTTGGTAGGCGTTGCAGTCAACGGTGAAGCCTGCGATGTCCGCGCTGTTGGTGAATTGCCACGCGGCGGGGGTCGCGCCCCCGTAAGGCGCCCAGCCCACACCGGTATTGCCGCCCGCGTTCGCGTAAACCGTTGAGGCGTAGCCGGAGCCGTCCGGGTATGCGGACGAGACTAGGGCGTTGGCCAGGCCGGAAAGGTTGCCTCCGCCTTGCTGGCTCCAATGCCACTGTGGGTAGTAGCCCAGTTGCACGGTAATCCCGGCAGCGTTGAATGCGGCGACCACGGCAGTGAGGTTCGATAGGTCACCGCCATTGTTTTCCCAGTCCAGCATTGCCAAGGACCCGCCGTTATTGCCCAGCCAGGTCTGAGTCTGCGCAGCTGGGTCGTCGGTCGTCACGTAGTGGTAGCCAATGAGTGGGAGATTGTTGTGCTGACACCATTGCTGGACCGTCGGCCAGTACGGGTCCTCGTAGTAGCTACCCTCGGACACCTTGTGACACATACCGCTAAAGCCTTCTGGGACTAGCTGTTCCAGAAAGTCAATCGCATCCTGTGCAGAGGACCAGTTGTTGTTGCTGCAATCCGGGTAGAACAGTGTCACGCCTTATGCCAATGACTCACGTGCGC